>VBIC01000024.1 GCA_005881425.1 Chloroflexota bacterium
CGTAGTAGAGGACCGGCGTGCCGCACATGGTGAGCAGCAGGAGCAGGGCGCAGCGGACCTTGCGCGGATCGCCGCCGCACCAGCGCGTCGGAAAGCGGGAGACGTCGTGGTTGGAGATGGTCCACACCGGCCAGCCGTGGGGGTGCATCGCCTCCTGCGTCGCCTCGGCTATGGCCTGCAGGGCATCGGCACGAAAGGGCGCGTGCATGAAGGGGAAGTTGAAGGCCAGGTGCAGCTCGTCGCCCTCGCTGTAGTAGCGTCGCAGCCGCTCCACGTCGGCGACGTCGGTCTCGCCGATCAGCACCCGACGCGGGTTGTACGTATCCGCCAGCCGGCGCCAGCGCCTCAGGACGTCGTGCACCTCGGGCTGGTCGAAGTTGTAGAGCATCCGCTGGCCGTGGGCGCGGATACGCGGCGGATCCTCGGCGGAGGCGGGCGGGTTGTCCCGCAGCAGGCGGTCCTTGACCATGCCGTGGGCAACGTCGATCCGGAAGCCGGCAACGCCCCGGTCGAACCAGAAGCGGAGGATCCGGTCGAACTCCGCGGCGACTTCCCGGTTGCGCCAGTTGAGGTCCGGCTGGCCGGGGTCGAAGCTGTGCAGGTAGAACTGGCCGGTCCCTTCATCCAGCGTCCAGGCCGGGCCGCCGAAATGGCTCACCCAGTTGTTCGGATAGCCGCCGCCCGGACTCGGATCGCGCCACAGGTACCAGTCCCTGTGGCGGGCCGTGCGGGCCGAGCGGGCGTCCTCGAACCAGGGGTGCTGGTCGCTGGTGTGGTTGGGGACCAGGTCGAGCAGGACCCGGATCCCGCGCCGCCCGGCCTCCGCGACCAGGCGATCGACCGTCTCCAGCGTCCCGAAGCAGGGCTGGACCGCGGTGTAATCGGCGACGTCGTAGCCCATGTCCCTGTCCGGCGAGACCGTGACCGGATTGAGCCAGACCGCGTCGATCCCGAGCCATTCCAGGTGGTCGAGGTGAGCGATCACGCCCTCCAGGTCGCCGATGCCGTCGCCGTCCTGGTCGGCGAAGGATCGCGGATAGACCTGATAGAGGACGCCCTCGCGCCAGTAGGCGCCGCGCCGTTCCGCGACCGGGTCAGGCACCCCGTACGCGTGCCAGGCGGCGATCCAGAATCCGATGCTGCTCGCCGCCGCGGACCTGGCCTCTGGAATCGCCCTCGCCCAGCCAGAGGAAGATGCAGATCGCCAGCACGATCGTGTCGGTGAGGACTCCGGGTACGAGCAGGATGCCGGCGCCCAGCTGCTGGTCCGCGAGCGCGGCCGCACGGCCTGACAGCGTGAAGTAATGGGCGAAGAACGGCCCCTGGGCGAAGCCCAGGACCAGGGCCAGGATGCGCTGCTGCGCCGAGGCCAGGAAGAGGAACGCGGCGCGCTGCGGCAGGCTGAGGCGGGCGCGCAGCGGCCGCTGGTCGATCACCTGAGCCCACAGGAGCATGCCCAGCAGGAGCAAGGCGAGCTCCTCCAGGCTGCGTCCCATGCCCAGTCGCAGGACGGCCGCCTCGACCGGCGGGATCACGGCCAGCCAGAGCGCGCCGCTGGCCAGCAGGAAGGCGGCGAGCGGACCAGTCCAGGCGGCGGCCTCAGCCCTGGGCCGGCGCGGCAGGGCCAGGACCCGGAGCGCCGCAGCCGCTGGCGCCCCGGCCACGAGCAGGGGCGCGGCCACGGTCATGAGCGCCATCCACTGCGCCGCCTGGACGGCGAACGCCCTTTGCGCCATGGCCTCGACCGGCGGGGCGCAGGCGGCCACCGCGACCACGAGCCCGCATACGAAGGCCGCGGCCTGCCAGTGGCGCAGCTGCCAGCCCGGCCCGGCTCCGAGCACCCGCAGCCGCCGCGGCCAGGCCAGCGCGTAGGCGCAGCCGGCGAGGATCGCAAGCGTCAGGATCACCCCATCAATTTAGGCAGATCGGCGGCAAGCTCGGCCCGGCTGATCGCTCCCACCTGGATGGCGACCACGGTCCCTGCCCGGTCGACGAAGACGCTCACGGGGAGGCCGATCCGCACCCCGTAGGCCTGCGCGATCCGGCCCTGCGGATCCAGGACTGGACGCATCCCGGCCCCGAACCGCTGCAGGAATCGCTTCATCGCGGTGCGGTCGGTCTCACGATAGTCCGCGGCCAGCACCGTCAGGCCGGAAGCTCGGTTGGCGTCGAGAGCCTGCCGCAGGAGGGGCATCTCGTCCTGGCAAGCGGTGCACCAGGTCGCCCAGAAGGTCACGATCACCGGCTTTCCCCGCAGCGCGCTCAGCCGGACCGTACGGCCGTCGAGGTCCTGCGAGGTGAAGTCTGGAGCGGCGACACCGGTTCCCGCCGGCGCTCCGGCGACGCTGACGGCGACGGCCTGGGTGGCCACAGGCAGGGCGGCAACCGTCGCCGCCAGCGCGAAGAAGAGCGCCAGGTAGAGGAGCGAGTAGTGGAAGAGCCGGACCGCCCAGTTGAGCCCGCGATCCAGCCAGGCGCCCGCCACGAGCGCGAGCATGACCGTCCCCAGCGCCAGGCTCCCGTAAAGGAAGAGCTGACCCAGCCAGAGCGCCGGCAGCAGGCTGACGCCCAGGAGCACCGCCGCGTAGCCGGCGATCGCCCGCCGGGTCCGCTCCTCGCCCGCGACGGAGGGCAGCATGGGCACGCGGACCGCCCGGTACTGTCGCTGCAGCAGGAGCGCCAGTGACCAGAAGTGCGGGGGCGTCCAGAAGAAGATCACGGCGAAGAGTGAGAGAGCCAGCAGGCTGAGCCGGCCGGTCACCGCCGCCCAGCCGCAGAGCGGAGGGAAGGCGCCGGCCGCGCCGCCGATCACGATGTTCTGCGCCGTCGACCGCTTCAGCCACATGGTGTAGACCAGCACGTAGAAGAGGCCGCCGGCGAGCGCCAGCCCGGCCGCCAGCATGGTCGTGAACCAGGCCAGGATCGCGACCCCGATTATGCCGGCCGCGATCCCGAAGGCGAGCGCCTTCCAGGGCGGTATCCGGCCCGCCGGGACCGGCCGCGCGCAGGTTCGCGCCATGACGGCGTCGATGTCCCGGTCGAACCAGCAGTTGATCGCGCTCGCGCCTCCAGCCGCCAGCGCGCCGCCGCCGAGCGCCGCCAGCGTCAGCCCCGCACCGGGCCATCCCCGGGCGGCGACGACCATCGCTCCCAGCTCGGTCGAGACCAGGAGCAGGCCGATACGGGGCTTGAGCAGGCTGAGGTAATCGAGCGCCAGGCGTCCGGCCCCCGCCATGCGAGCCGAGGCGGGCGCGGCCGCAAGGACGGGCTGCTCCAGCACCGGGTCGGCGACGATCATCGGCTCGAGCCTCCCGCTGGGGCCATGGCCGGCGCCTGCCCCGCCCGCTCCTCGTCGCGCAGCCACAGGAGCAGGCACCAGACGATCGCGATCGAGGAGGCGAAGGAGCCCGGCACCCACATGATCCCGGCTCCGATCTGCTGGTCGGTGAGCGCCGAGATCCCGCCCGGGTGGACCGGCAGCGCGGCGTAGGCGTAGAGGGCGCCGGGCGCGAGGGCCAGCACCGCGGCCAGCGCCCAGGAGCCGGTGAGTCCGGCGAACACGTACATCAGGCGCTGGAACTGGTTCAGTGAGACCCTGAAGGGCGGCTGGTCGATCACCTGGGCCCAGAAGAGGAGGCCGAGCCCCAGGAACAGCGTGTGCTCGAGGTGGTGGACGGCATGGTTGCGCAGGGTCAGGTCATAGGCCGCCGGTAGGTGCCAGAACCAGAGGTTGACGGTGGCCAGCGCGAAGACCGGCGCGGGCCGGCTGATCCAGCCGGCTGCCCGCCTCAGTGGCTTGAAGGCGGGATGCCGCAGGGCAAGCCGCGCCGCCGGACGCCGTAACCGGAGCGGCAGCCCGCGCCAGAGCCGCAGGCCGGGAGCCGCCGCCACCAACAGCGGTGCCGCGAGGGTGATCAGCAGGAGGTGCTGCGTCATGTGCACCCAGAACAGCGTGCGGGCGTAGGCCTCGATCGGCCCGTCGAGCGCCAGCAGGACGACCCCCAGCCCAGCTGCAAACGCGGGCGGCCTCAAGGCGTCTGCGCTCCACCGGCCGGGGCGCCGCCGAGCCGAACGGCCGCCGCGCAGGTAGAGGATCGCAGCGACCTCCACCGCCAGGAGAACCAGCGGCTCGATCGGCCATCTGGCCGGGTCGCCCCCGCTCAGCCCAGGCATGACCGGTGGCCCTAGGGAAGAAAGTAGAGGAGGATCCAGTTGAGGATGCCGACCACGGCCAGGAAGCCGAGCAGGTTGGCAAAGGCCGCGACCGGCGCCGCGCGCAGGATCGTGTCGCCGCCCACCCGCGCCTGGGAGATGATGGTGGCCAGCCAGAACGTGGCGGCCGCCCACTCCACCACCCAGGAGCCGGTCAATCCCACGAAAACGCTGGGAAACCCGCCCTGGGTGAGCCCGAAGCCGAGGTGCCACATCTCGTACGCCTGGAAGAGGACGACGCCAAGGCCGACGACCAGGGCCGCGACCGCGGGCAGCCGCCAGAGGAGAGTCCGGACCGGCGCCCTTGTGGCCAGGGCGTAGGCGCCCGCGCTGACCAGCGCCAGCAGCAGGACGATCGTGCCATAGGCCCGGCTGGGCCGGGTGAGGCCGCTGATCATCCAGGCGCCGTTGTTGTTGAGGGCCTTGAGGTAGAAGAAGGCGAAATACCAGGCGGCGTAATAGAAGGCGTTGGCGGCCAGGAAGAGCCACATCCCCACGCTGGCGATACGGACGTCGAGCGCCGCCAGCGCCGCCTCCGCCGCGGAGTAGCGTGTTTCAGCTGCCACCCGTCGCTCCCACCAGCCCGCGCAGGTCGGCCACCGGCTTGGCGTTGGGCAGGCCGTAGTCGTAGGGTCCGGCCAGGATCAGTGGCACCCGCTCGAAGTTGCGGGCGGGAACCGGCGTCGGGATCTGCCACTCCAGGGAGCGCGCCCGCCAGGGGTTGGCCACCGCCGGCACCGGCTGGATGAACCAGGAATAGATGATGTTGGCGGCGAACAGGATCATCGAGGAGAACAGGAGGTAGGCCGAGAAGGTGACCCACTGGTTCAGGAACTGGAGGCCGGGATTGTAGGCCGATACCCGGCGCGGCATGTCCAGGAGCCCCGCGATCAGCAGGGGGAAGAAGGTTGAGTTGAAGGCGATGAACATCCACCAGAAGTGGATCCTGCCCAGAGTCTGGTTCAGCATCTTGCCCGTCATCCTGGGGAACCAGTAGTAGATGGCGGCGGCGAAGGCGAAGATCTCGCCGCCCATGATCGTGTAGTGGAAATGGGCCATCGAGAAGTAACTGCCGTGCAGCGTGACGTCGGTCGGAACGTCGGATAGGTAGACCCCGGTGATCCCGCCGATCAGGAAGTTGAAGAGGAAGCCGAGGCAGAAGAGCATGGGCACCGTGAGCCAGACCCGCGACCGCCAGAGGGTGCCCAGGACCACAAGGAAGATGAAGCCCGTCGGCACCGAGATCAGCTCCGTCGAAAGCATGTAGAAGGGCCGGAGCACCGGCGCGATGCCGCTGACGAAGAGGTGATGCTGCCAGACGAACCAGCTGAGCAGCGTGACTCCGAACAGGCCGACCACTCCGACTCGATAGCCGAAGAGCGGCCGGCGGGCGAAGTGGGCCGCGAGCTCCATGACGATGCCGAAGGCGGGCAGGATGAAGATGTAGACCTCGGGATGGCCGAAGAACCAGAAGAGGTTCTCCCAGAGGTAGTTGCTGCCGCCGTTGGAGGCGAGGAAGAAGGAGGTCTGCGCGCTCCGGTCCAGGGCCAGCATGACCAGCGCCGCGGCCAGCACCGGGGCGGCGAGGAGACCGAGGATCGAGGTGCAGAGGATTCCCCAGACGAAGATCGGCAGGCGAGCCCAGGTCAGCCCCGGCGCCCTGAGGGCGATGATCGTGGCCAGCATGTTCACGCCCGAGGTGATCAGGGCCAGCCCGATCAGGATGAAGCCCACGATGTAGCTGTCCATCCCTTGCCCGGCCTGCTCCGAGAGCGGCGCATACCCCGTCCAGCCGGTCGGGAACCCGCCCCAGAAGGTGGCCGCGCCCAGGATCACGGCGGCCGGCGGTACGAGCCAGAAGGAGAGCGCCTCCAACCGGGGGAAGGCCATGCGCCGGGAGCCGATCATCAGCGGCACCAGGTAGTTGCCGAAGGGACCCACGATCGCCGCGCTGGTGATGAAGATCATCATCACGCTGTGCAGGCCCACCACCGAAAGGTAGTTGCCGGCGGGGACGATGGTGGGAGTCGGCGAGAGGAGCGACGTCCGGATCACCATGGCTCCCACGCCGCCGAAGAAGAGCATGGTGAGGATGGTCACCAGGTACTGGATGCCGATCACCTTGTGGTCCAGGCTGAGGCGGAAATACCGCCCCAGGCCGACCTCGATGTCTGCCTCCCCCAGCGGGTCCAGTCTCCAGCCCAGGAGCCGGCCCAGGGGATGGTTGAGGAATCCCATCCCGATCAGGAAGCCGGCGGTCGCGAACACGTAACCGAGGATGATTCCCGTGTTCTGGTCGTCGAACAGACCGAACTCGTTCCCCAGCCAAACGCCCGCGAAGTAGCCGGTGATGGCCAGCAGCACCCCGGTCGGGATCCCGGTCGGGATGCTCAGCCGGCGCTCGGTCGTCAGATCCGCAACAGCCATGATCAGGTCCCCTTGGTCAAAGGTTCCGGGAAGTAGCTCGGCGCGTAGCTGGGCAGGCTCTTGCCGATCTCGGCGAAGGTCGCCTGCTGCTGCTTGATCCAGGAGTTGAAGTCCGACCCGCTGACCACCCGGCCTTCGGTGTCGGCCATCTCCCCGTGCCAGATCCCGCACAGCTCGGCGCAGCGCACGGTGAAGGAGCCGGTGCGCTGGGGCGTGGCGTGGAACTGGTTGTCGACGCCGGGATTGGCGTCGGCCTTGACACCCAGCTCGTAGGCCCACCAGGAATGGATGATGTCGAGGGAGGTGACGTGAAACTCCACCGGCACGCCCACCGGCAGCTCGAGGTGGGTCGTCTCGACTCCCCCGTAGTCGGGGAAGCGGTAGGTGAAATACCACTGCTGGGCGATCACCTGGACCTGCAGTTCGTTGTTGGTCTCCTTGATGGGTGAGCCAGTCTCCGACCCGCTGCCGATGGCCCGGCCGGAAGCGCCGACCGCCTGGGCGGCCTGCGAGCTGACCAGGGTGGTGATGCCCAGGAGCGCGAGCACCAGCACCAGCACGAAGCTGACCACGATCCAGGTCAGCTGGAGCCGAGCGCCTCCGTATACCGGCGGGCCGTCGTAGAGCGGCTCACCCGCCCGCCGCCGGAAGAAGATCGCCGAATACAGGACCAGCACCACCACGCCGGTGAAGACGGGGATGGCCAGCGCGGTCATGATGTACCTTGCACCGACTGGTCGATCGGGAGGCTGATCCGCGACACGATTATCCAGCCGATCACGGTCAGGACGACCCAGGGGATCACGATGCGGATGGTGTGATCCCGGGACGTCAGCGCCGGACGCTGGGCCATCCCCTACTCCACGATCAGCTGGCCGGCCATGTAGCCGAGGGTCTGCATCGGCCCGCCGTTGCCGAAGACCGTCCCCGCGGCGCAGGGGACGAAGCACTGCCAGTGGTAGATGCCCTTGCCCTTGGTGTGGAAGGTGAAGGTGATCACGTTCGTCGCGCCTGGGGCGGCGTTGTCGCTCACTCCCAGCAGGGGCACGAAAACGCCCAGGTCGGGGACGGCGAAGGTGTGGGCGGCCCGGGTCGGATCGATGCTGGTCATGTCGGCTTCCTGCTGGTTGCCGTTGTCGTCGGTGTACTTGACGTGCATCTTGTTGCCGTCGGTGCCCTGGACCTGGCCCCAGAAGGGGTTGCGCAGCCCGGTGGCGCCGTCCTCCTGGTCGATGGTCACCTTGATGGTGGCGTTGGCGGGAACCCGGAGGATGGTGGTCGGCAGGTAGCTGACCCAGTCGGGGTGGGGGTCGTTCGGGCGCGCCCACTCGACCGCCTGGTTCACCGCGGCCACGGTCTCGAGGTGGATGTTGGTCGTGGGACCCTGCAGCGGCCCGGGCGCGCGCAGGACGAAGGCGCCCAGGAATGCCACCACCACCAGGATGACGGCGACCACGCTCCCCACGACCCACGACAGCCTGCCAACCATCTCGATGCCCTCCGCGCTGCTAAAGGCTCGACCAGCCGCCTGGGTCTAGTGTGGCTGCAGGCGGCGCGAAAGGGAAGCCTGCAAGGTTACAGATTTGTCAGGAAGCGGCGCCGTGATGGCCGGCACCGCCGGAGCTCGCGCATAATCGGAGAGCCACCTGACGGGCGGAGATTGCTATGGGCGTCGTCA
>VBIC01000111.1 GCA_005881425.1 Chloroflexota bacterium
CGTCCAAGCCCGCGGATCCGGCCGTGGGCGAGTTCGCGAGGCACGGGGCCTCGCGGCAAGTTGTCGCGTGCCCTTGACAAGGGTGTCACCCTCCTGCTAAGATTGCCGTTCGTGCTGCCACGGGTATCTTCCCGCGTCCCCAGCATGTCCCGCCTGCCCACCTTTCCCCTCAACGCAAAGGAGAGTCACCGCCCATGATTCAGCCTGCCGAAAACGGCCATCGCGTCGGCTACGGCCGCATCCCCGAGATGCTGCCCGTGGCCAACCTGATCGAGACCCAGCTGCGGTCCTTCAACTGGTTCAAGCGCGAAGGCCTTCGGGAGCTTTTCGAAGAGATCAACCCGATCACCGACTACACCGGCAAGAACTACGAGCTCAAGTTCCTGGACTACGAGTTCGGCCTGCCCAAGTTCGACAAGGACGAGTGCCGCAACCGCGACATGACCTACGCGGCGCCCTTGCGCATCAACACCCGGCTGACCATCAAGACCGGGGAGAACGCAGGCGAGATCAAGGAGTCGGAAGTCTTCATGGGCGACTTCCCGATCATGACCGAGGAGGGCACCTTCATCGTCAACGGCACGGAGCGGGTGGTCGTCTCCCAGCTGGTCCGGTCGCCGGGCATCTACTTCACCGCCAGCGAGGACCGGGCTTCGGGCCGGATGCTGTACGCGGCCAAGCTGATCCCCAACCGCGGCGCCTGGCTGGAGATCGAGACCTCGGGCAAGGACGTGCTCACGGTCAAGATCGACCGCAAGCGGAAGATCCCGGTCACCACCCTGGTCCGCGCCCTCGGCTACGGCGCCAACAACGAGATCAAGGCGCTCTTCGCCGACGTGGACAGCAACCCCGAGCACAAGTTCATCCAGTCGACCCTGGAGAAGGACTCCTCGACCGACGTCAACGACGCCCTGGTCGAGATGTACAAGAAGATCCGCCCCGGCGATCCGCCGACCGTGGAGAACGCGCGGGCCCTGATGACCGCCTTGTTCTTCAACCCCAGGCGGTTCGACCTGTCGAAGGTGGGCCGCTTCAAGCTCAACCGCCGGCTGGGGCTGGGCACGGACATGAACGTGCGCACCCTGTCCAACGACGACTTCATCGCCATCATTCGCAAGCTGACCGAGCTGAACAACGGCGGCGGCGAGCCGGACGACATCGACCACCTGGGCAACCGCCGGGTGCGCGCGGTGGGTGAGCTGCTGCAGAACCAGTTCCGGATGGGCCTGATCCGGATGGAGCGGATCATCAAGGAGCGGATGACGATCTGCGACGCGGCCACCGTGACCGCGGCCTCGCTGATCAACGCCCGGCCGGTGGTGGCCGCCATCAAGGAGTTCTTCGGCTCCAGCCAGCTGTCGCAGTTCATGGACCAGACCAACCCCCTGGCCGAGCTGACCCACAAGCGGCGCCTGTCGGCGCTGGGTCCGGGCGGCCTGTCGCGCGAGCGCGCCGGATTCGACGTCCGCGACGTGCACCACTCGCACTACGGTCGGATCTGTCCGATCGAGACCCCCGAGGGTCCGAACATCGGCTTGATCGGATCGCTGGCGACCTTCGCCCGGGTCAACGAGTACGGCTTCATCGAGACCCCCTTCCGTCGGGTGTACACGACCATCCCGGCCGAGAAGGCGTATCGCGACCGGCTGGTCGGTCGCACGGTGCGGGACGAGGTGCTCGAGAAGGATCACAAGACGCGACTGGCCCGCAAGGACCAGGTGCTGGACGAGGCGACCGTCGACGCCATGATCAAGGCCAAGGCAGGCGAGGTGCCGGTCCGAGCCTGGGTCAGCGACGAGATCCACTTCCTGTCGGCCGACGAGGAGGACCGTTACATCGTGGCCCAGGCGAACGCGCCGGTCGATTCGCAGGGGCATTTTGTCGAGGATCGGACGACGGCCCGGACCAAGAACCTGTTCCTGGTCGCGGAGGTCAACCGGATCCAGTACATGGACGTGTCACCCAAGCAGACCGTAAGCGTGGCGACGGCGTTGATCCCCTTCCTGGAGCATGACGACGCCAACCGGGCCCTGATGGGGTCCAACATGCAGCGCCAGGCGGTGCCGCTGGTGGTCACCGAGCCTCCCATCGTGGGGACGGGCATGGAGGTGGCCTCAGCCAAGGACTCGGGTGAGCTGATCGTCGCCAAGGCCGACGGGGAGGTGGTTTCCTGCGCCGCCCCTCCACCCCCCGACAATCCGGCCAGCAAGGCCGAGAGCACGAAGCGCGAGCTGGGAGTGTTGCTGCGGCCTGGAGATGGGTCAGTGGATCACTGGTATCCGATCCACAAGTTCGAGCGATCCAACCAGGGGACCTGTCTGTCTCAGCGGGTGATCGTCGAGGCGGGCACGAAGGTGAAGACGGGCGACGTGCTGGCGGACGGGCCGGCGACTTCTGGGGGAGAGCTGGCGCTGGGCAGGAACGTGCTGGTCGCGTTCATGCCGTGGGAAGGTTACAACTACGAGGATGCCATCCTGATCTCGGAGTCGGTCGTCCGCGAGGACAAATACACCTCGGTCCACATCGAGGAGTACGAGATCGAAGCCCGCGATACCAAGCTCGGCCCGGAGGAAATCACCCGTGACATTCCAAACGTCGGCGATGAAGCTCTGCGCGACCTCGACGAGCGCGGGATCATCCGCGTCGGCGCCGAGGTGACCGCCGGCGACATCCTGGTTGGCTAGATCACCCCGAAGGTGGAGACCGAGCTGACCGCCGAGGAGCGGCTGCTGCGGGCGATCTTTGGCGAGAAGGCCCGCGAGGTCAAGGACTCGTCGCTGCGGGTGCCCAACGGCGTGCGCGGCAAGGTGATCGACGTGAAGGTCTTCTCGCGCGACGAGCAGCACGAGCTGGCGCCGGGCGTGTCAACCAATTGGTTCGTGTCTACGTCGCCCAGAAGCGCAAGATCGCGCAAGGCGACAAGATGGCCGGGCGCCATGGCAACAAGGGCGTCATCGCCCGCATCCTGCCCACCGAGGACATGCCCTACATGCCCGACGGCACGCCGGTCGAGCTGGTTCTCAACCCGCTGGGTGTGCCCAGCCGGATGAATCTCGGCCAGGTGCTGGAGACCCACCTCGGGTGGGCCGCCCACGCGCTCGGCATCCGGGTGGCGACGCCGGTCTTCGACGGCGCCTCGGAGGAGCTGATCGAGAGCGAACTGGTCCGGGCCGGACTGCCCGAAAGCGGCAAGATCACGCTGCGCGATGGCCGCACCGGCGACGCCTTCGACCACGAGGTGACGGTTGGTTACATCTACATGATGAAGCTGGCTCACCTGGTCGAGGACAAGATCCACGCCCGCTCCACCGGTCCCTACTCGCTGGTCACCCAGCAGCCGCTGGGCGGCAAGGCCCAGTTCGGCGGCCAGCGCTTCGGCGAGATGGAGGTCTGGGCCCTGGAAGCCTACGGCGCCTCCCACATCCTGCAGGAGATCCTGACCGTGAAGTCGGACGACATCGTGGGCCGGGTCAAAGCCTATGAAGCGATCGTCAAGGGGGAGAACACGCTGGAGGCCGGCATCCCGGAGTCGTTCCGGGTCCTCGTCAAGGAGCTGGAAGGGCTCGCCCTTGGCGTCGAGATCCAGTCGGACGGCGAAAAGCAGGTCATCCTCTCCGAGGACGACATGTCGGAGATGCCGCTCGACCTGGGCATCAACCTGGAGCGTGACGAGATCGATGAATCGGACTGGGGCGCCGCCCGCTCGCAGAATCCCCTTGATTCCTTGAGGTAGCAGATGACACTGAAACTGGAAAACTTCGACGCGCTCAAGCTCTCGCTGGCCTCACCCGAGACCATCCTGTCGTGGTCGCACGGCGAGGTGACCAAGCCGGAGACGATCAACTACCGCACTCTCAAGCCGGAGAGGGACGGTCTCTTCTGCGAGAAGATCTTCGGGCCCCAGCGAGACTGGGAGTGCCATTGCGGCAAGTACAAGCGCTACCGCTACAAGGGCATCATCTGCGACAAGTGTGGCGTCGAGGTGACCCGCTCCAAGGTGCGGCGCGAGCGGATGGGTCACATCAAGCTGGCCTCTCCGGTCAGCCATGTCTGGTACTTCAAGGGCATCCCCTCCCGCATGGGCCTGCTCCTGGACATGTCTCCGCGCAACCTGGAGAAGGTCCTCTACTTCGCCAACTACATCGTCACCTCCATCGACGAGGACGCCCGCAAGGAATACCTCTCGAAGTCCTCGCCGCAGCACAACGACCGGGTGATCAAGCTCCAGGAAGAGCGGGACGCCCAGGTCAAGGAGCTCAAGGATGAGCTCGACCAGCGGGTCAAGGCGCGCCAGGAGAAGACACGCGCCGACGCTCGCGCGCTCGAGGAGTCTCTCGACGAGACGGTCGACTCCATGACCTCGCGGGCCAAGGAGCTGGTCGAAAAGATCAAGGCCCAGAAGGGCAAGAAGGCGGCCACCAACTTCACCATCGGTGAGGGTGACGACGAGGAGGTCATCATCGCCAAGGGCACCCTCTTCGAGGACAAGCTCGCCCGCGAGCTGCCCAAGCAGGTGGAGAAGAAGATCGATCAGCTTCAGGGGTCGCTGAAGAAGCGGCAGCAGGAGCACAAGGGTAAGGGCGACGAGGAGATCGCGCGCTGGCGCGAGGAGTACGAGGGCAAGGTGGCTCAGCTCAACGAGCGCCTGAAGAAGGACAGCGAGGGCCTCTCGGGAGACATCGAGGCCTCCAAGACCCAGCTGGAAGCCCTCTACGCGAAGCAGCTGCTGTCCGACCAGGAGTATCGCGAGTTCACCGAGAAGTTCGGCAAGGTCTTCAAGGCCTCGATTGGAGCCCAGGCGATCAGGGACCTGCTCGAGCGGGTCGACCTGGTCCAGGAATCGGCCATCCTCCGCGAGGAGTCGAAGTCCACCTCCGGCCAGCGGCGGCAGAAGGCAATCAAGCGCCTCAAGGTGGTGGAGGCCTTCCGCAAGTCGGGCGCCTCGGCCACCTGGATGATCCTCATGAATCTGCCGGTTATCCCGCCGGAGCTGCGGCCGATGGTCCAGCTGGACGGCGGCCGCTTCGCGACCTCCGACCTGAACGACCTCTACCGTCGCGTGATCAACCGCAACAACCGTCTCAAGCGGCTGCTCGAGCTGGGAGCGCCCGAGATCATCGTGCGCAACGAGAAGCGGATGCTGCAGGAGGCGGTCGACGCCCTGATCGACAACGGCCGGCGCGGTCGCGCCATCACCGGCACCGGCAACCGCAAGCTGAAGTCGCTCTCCGACATGCTCAAGGGCAAGCAGGGCCGCTTCCGCCAGAACCTGCTGGGCAAGCGCGTCGACTACTCCGGCCGGTCGGTGATCGTGGTCGGCCCGGAGCTGAAGCTGCACGAGTGCGGCCTGCCCAAGAAGATGGCCCTCGAGCTCTTCAAGCCTTTCGTGATGCGAGAGCTGGTGAACAAGGGCTACACGCAGAACATCAAGTCGGCCAAGCGGATGGTGGAGCGGGTGCGTCCCGAAGTCTGGGACGTCCTGGACGAGGTGATCAAGGAGCATCCGGTTCTCCTGAACCGCGCTCCCACACTGCACCGCCTCGGCATCCAGGCCTTCATGCCGGTGCTGGTAGAGGGCTCGGCGATCCAGATCCACCCGCTGGTCTGCCACGCCTTCAACGCCGACTTCGACGGCGACCAGATGGCGGTCCACGTGCCCCTCTTCTCGGGCGCGATCGCAGAGGCCAAAAACCTGATGATGTCGTCGAACAACATCCTGTCGGCCTCGGACGGTAGCCCCGTGATCAGCCCCACCCAGGACATCGTGCTCGGCATCTACTACCTGACCATGGTCAGGGCGAACCCCTCGGCCAAGGATCAGCAGCTGGCCACCTATGGCACGCCCGAGGAGGTCCTGCTCGCGCTCGACAACCGCCGGCTGCACGTGCAGCAGGAAGTCCGGGTGCGGATCGCGGGCCAGATGCATCGGACGTCACCGGGTCGGGTCCTCTTCAACCAGGTGCTGCCCATCGGCAAGGAGCCGCTGGAAGGCCATGGCGAGGCGATGACCTATCAGAACGTGGTCTTCGACAAGAAGGCACTCCGCTCGATCGTGGCCGAATGCTTCCGGCTCCACGGCAACGAGCTGACGGCCAAGGTCGCCAACGACATCAAGCGGCTGGGCTTCGCCTACGCGACCAAGGCCGGGATCACCATCTCGGCCATGGACATCAAGACGCCGGCGGACAAGGCCGGCATCCTCAAGGCGGCCGAGCGCAAGCTGGGCGACATCGACCAGCAGTTCCGGCGCGGCCTGATCACCGACGACGAGCGCTACAACCAGACGGTCGAGCTCTGGACCACCGCCACCGACGAGGTCACGGCGGCCACGATGAAGAGCTTCGACGTCCTCCACCCGGTCTACATGATGGCCAACTCCGGAGCTCGCGGCAACGTGCAGCAGATCCGGCAGCTGGCCGGGATGCGGGGTCTTATGGCCGATCCGACGGGACGGATCATCGACCTGCCGATCAAGGCCAACTTCTCCGAGGGCCTCACCGTCCTCGAGTACTTCATCTCGACCCACGGCGCCCGCAAGGGTCTGGCCGACACCGCGCTCCGCACCGCCGACTCCGGGTACCTGACCCGGCGGCTGGTGGACGTGGCCCAGGACGTGATCGTGCGTATCGAGGACTGCGCGACCACCTCGGGCGTCTGGGTGACGGACATCTCCGAGGAGCGCGCGCTCACCGAGCCGCTGTTCGAGCGGATCGCGGGCCGCGTGGCGGCGGCCGAGGTGCGCCACCCCGAGACTCAGGAGTCGCTGATCAAGGAGGGCGCCGAGATCACCGATCTCCAGGCGCGGGCCCTGATCCAGGCCGGGGTTACCCAGGCCAAGGTGCGCTCCGTGCTCACCTGCCAGGCCCGGGAGGGCGTCTGCCGCCTCTGCTACGGTCGCAACCTGGCCACCGGCAAGCTGGTCGAGATCGGGGAGGCGGTGGGCGTCATCGCCGCCCAGTCGATCGGCGAGCCGGGCACCCAGCTGACGATGCGCACGTTCCATACCGGCGGCGTCGCCGGGACGGACATCACCCAGGGCCTGCCCCGGGTCGAGGAGCTCTTCGAAGCCCGCATTCCCAAGGGCAAGGCGATCATCTCGGAGATCGACGGCGAGGTCGAGATCGTCCGCACCGAGACCGCGCGCCGGGTCAAGGTGACCTCGCGCGACGTGTACGACGTCCCCTACGTGCTCACCGGCAAGATGCAGCCGATGGTCGAGTCCGGCACCGCGGTGCAGGAAGGCCAGGAGCTGGCCAAGGGTCCGGGCGACGACGGCCAGGAGCAGGTGCTCCGGTCACGCGCCTCGGGCGTGGCGCGGGTGGAGCGCAACCAGATCGTGATCCGATCCACCGACGAGGAGTGGCGCGAGTACCTGATCCCGCACGGCTCGCGGATCAACGTGACGAGCGGCCAGCGGATCAAGGCCGGCCAGCAGATCACCGAAGGCTCGATCAGCCCGCAGGAGCTGCTCCACATCCTGGGCCGCGAGGCGGTCCAGACCTACCTGGTCGAAGAGGTCCAGAAGGTCTACCGCTCGCAGGGCGTCGACATCAACGACAAGCACATCGAGGTGATCATCCGGCAGATGATGCGCAAGGTCCGCATCGATTCCGCCGGCGACACCGACCTCCTTCCGGGCGAGATCGTCTCGCAGTGGGAGTACGAGGAGGCAAACGCCCGGGTGCTGGCCGAGGGTGGCGATCCGGCGGTGGCCCAGACCGTGCTGCTGGGGCTGATCAAGGCCGCGCTCAACACGGCCAGCTGGTTGTCGGCCGCCTCCTTCCAGGAGACGACGCGGGTCCTCACCGAGGCCGCCATCTCGGGCAAGGTAGACCGCCTGCGCGGTCTCAAGGAGAACGTGATCATCGGCAAGCTGATCCCGGCGGGCACCGGGCTGGACTACTACCAGAAGCTGCGCGAGGAGTCCTTCAGGCTCTTCGCCGAGCTGCCCAGCGCGGTCCCGGCGACCCCGGCCGGCTAGCCGCCGCCTTCTGCATACCGCGAAGAGGCCGCCCCGGAGGCGGCCTCTTCGCGTGAGGCCGCGACGTCGATGTGTGACGTGAACCAGTCCAGGAGTGCATGCAGGCGGATCACGCGCGAGCGCGGATGCCCGTTGCGGGACAGGTCATGGGTCTGGCCTTCGAAGCGCAGGTACTTGACCTCGCGGCCCAGGTATTTCAGCGCCGCGTACATCTGCTCCGCCTCGCTGACCGGGCAGCGAAGGTCATTGTCGCTGTGCAGGATAAGCAGCGGGGTCTTGATGTTCTCGACGTAGCTGATGGGTGAGCGGGCCATCAGCTCGTCCAGGTCCTTCCAGGGCAGCAGCCCGCCCATGGATTCGACGGTCAGGTACCAGCCCAGGTCGCCGGTGCCGAAGTGGCTCGCGAAGTTGGCGACGCAGCGCATCGTGGCGGCGGCCTTGAAGCGGTCGGTGTGGCCGACCGCCCAGTTGGTCATGTAGCCGCCGTAGCTGCCGCCCGCGATCCCCAGCCGATCGGGGTCGATGCCGCCGGCCGCGATCGCCGCGTCGAGCCCGGCCAGGACGTCCTGGTAGTCCTTGCCGCCCCAGTCACGGTTGACCGCCTCGGAGAAAGCCCGCCCGTAGCCGGTCGAGCCTCGAGGGTTGGTGTAGACGACGGTGTAGCCGCGACTGCACAGCAGCTGGAACTCGAGGAAGAAGCTCCAGCCGTACATGGCCTCGGGTCCGCCGTGGACTTCGAGGATCGCCGGCCGGAGGGAGCCGGCGTCGCCGTCCCCCGGGTGCATGACCCAGCCCTCCAACCCCCACCCGTCCGCGCCGCGAAAGGCGATCCGGGAGGGGTGAGCCAGGGTGACCTCTTTGAGCAGATCCGCGTTGAGCTCCGTCAGGCGCCGGGCCGGGCCGTCGACGGGCTGGACGAAGAGGTCGCCCGGCGTCGACGGATCGGAGCTGGCGAAGGCAAAGATGCGGCGGGCGGCGTCGGCGCTGACCTCGTAGACCCGGCGCTCTCCGCTGGTCACGGCCCGCGGCGTGCCGCCCTCCGCCGGGACCGCGTACAGATGGGTGCTGCCGCGGCCCGACGCGACCAGGTAGACGTCTTCACCGTCCGCGGACCAGACTGGATGGGCCACCCCGTGGCCGGCGCGCAGGTCGTCCAGCGCCGAGTCCGCGAAGGTCGGCCCGAAATCGCGCGTCAGCGGCTGCGCCTTGCCCCCGGCAGCAGGCACCACGAACAGGTCGGAGTAGCCATCGTAGTCGCGACGCTTCTCGGCCGTGAAGGCGATCCGTTTTCCGTCGGGCGACCAAGCAGGCGCGTAGCAGAACCATCGCTCGTCGGTCAGGCGGCGCAGCGCCCGGGTGCGCAGGTCGAGTGTGTATACGTCCGCGCCGAGCCAGGTCCAGCGGTCCTCCATCCGCCCCGAGGTGAACGCCAGCTGCCTGCCGTCGGGCGAGAAGGCAGGCATTTCGTCGTCCCAGTCGCCGTCGGTCAGCTGGACCGGATCGCCGCCGTCGCGCCCGATGCTGAAGAGGTGGGTCCGCCGTTCATAGATCCAACCCTTGCCGTCGAGCCGGTGGAAGAGGCGGTCGATGGTCCGGACCCTGGGCACCCGCCTGTCGTGCAGCGTTGCGTCCTCGGCCTCGGGATCGTCGGGCGATCCCGTCTCGGCGACAAAGACCAGGCTCTCGCCGTCCGGCGCCCACACCGGGTCGCCTGCTCCATCGCGCAGGAAGGTCAGCTGGCGCCCCTCACCGCCGTCCGAGGGCATGACCCAGACCTGGCCCTTGCCCACGCCGCGATCGCGCTCCCGCCCGTCCTTTGGTTTGACCTCGCCGGCCGGGGACCGCACGAAGGCCAGCCAGCGCCCGTCGGGCGACCAGCGGGGGGAGGTGTCGTTGCCGCCGCCGCTGAAGCGGCGGGGCGGCGTCCCGGCGCCGGTCGACGCCATCCAGATCGCTCGGCGGTACTCGTACGCCTCGCGGTCGATCTCCATCAGTACGAAGGCGACCTGACTGCCGTCGGGGGAGATCCGGGGGTCTTCGACGAGCTTGATGGAGTAGAGGTCCTCGGGCTCCAGGCGACGAGTCATGTGCGCTCCTTTGTGATGACCGGCGGCCTCCCGCCCTCTGACGGTAGCGCATCGCGGCGCCGGATGTAGGACCTGAGCGGCGTTGTAGGGAGGTGGCCTCGGCGGTCGACGCCCGGCCGGCCCGTCCGGCAGGCGCACCACTCAACGCCCCCGCCGACCTCCTGGTACTGGTCCTGCTGGCGATCCCGGCCGCGCTGATCGGCTGGCAGATCGCCTCGGTCTGGTCCTGGCCGGTCACATGGCGCGTGGCCTGGGCCGCGCTCAGCACCGGGCTGGTACTGGCGGCGGTCCTCCGACCTGCGGTCCGCGAGCTGGCGAGCGCGGCGGCCGTGGCGTCCCTCTACGCCGTCCCGGTGGTGGGCGGCATAGTCCGCTGGCACCTGCAGAGCGCGGGCACTGCGCTGATCGGGGACGGAGCGCTGCAGACGCAGCTGGCCGGGTCCTTCCTGCTCCAGGGCATCGATCCCTACGGGGCCGATTACGCGGCGGCGGGCCTGGGACGGGCGCCGTGGAGCGAGCCGTTCCCGAGCCCGGCCCTTCATCACCTGGTCACCTGGCCCGGGCAGTTCCTCCTTCCCCTCCCGGTCCAGGCGGCGGCCAGCGCAGCCCTGGGCTGGTGGGACGAACGGTGGTTCCTGCTGCTGGCCGCGGTCGCGATCTGGATCCTGCTGCGCCGGCTCCTGCCCGCAATCCCGGGCAGGCTGGCCGCGGTCGCCCTCTTCCTCCTGCCCGCGCACAACCTCGTCGCCGTCCTCGGGGACAATGACCTGCCCGCCGTCGCCCTCATCCTGGCCGCCCTCCTCGCGGCCGACCGCCGGCGCTTCATCTGGATGGGCGCGCTCCTGGGCCTGGCTGTGGCGACCAAGCAGCACGCCCTGCTGGCGGTACCGATCGTGCTGGCCTGGGCCTCCGTCAAGGGTGCGCCGCGCCGGGTCCTCGGTCTCGCAGCCGCGGCAGGCGCAGCGGTGACAGCAGCTCTCGTGCTGCCCTTCCTTATCTGGAACCCGTCCACCTTCGTCCAGGACACCGTCACCTTCCTGATCGGCAGCGGTGCCCAGGCCTATCCCATCAACGGCATGGGGCTGTCGGCGATGCTGCTCGAGGCCGGGATCATCCACGGGGCGCGCGACGCGTTTCCCTTCGCCGTTCTCGAGGTCGGGATGGCGGCGTCGGTCTGGATCGCCGCCTGGCGCTGGCTGCGCCGCCGGCGCCAGCTGGCGGACGTCCTGACCTGGTGCGGGATCGCCTTCCTCCTGGTGCTCTTCATCAGCCGGTATTTCCACGACACCCACCTCCTCCTCGGCGGCGAGCTGATCGCCGCCGGGGTCTTCGCCCGCTGGCGGGCGAGGCCGGGCGCCGCTGAGGTCGGGCGCCTTCGGAGCGCGGCGTGAGCGCCATCCGGCGCGTTTCAAGCCGGGTCCGGCGCCTTTACCGGCGCGCGCTCCTCCGCCCGCTACCCGCGCTCCTCCTCTTCGGGTCTCTGACGGCCGTCTCCAACTGGCTCTGGTACGGCGGCGGCCCCTTCCTGGCTCGAGGCGTCGGTACGGCCTTGATGCTCGCCTTCGCGCTGGCCGCGGCCGCGGTGCTGCTGGCGCTCGGGCGGGGGCGGGGCCAGCTGCGAGCCATGACGCTGCTGGTGGTCGCCGCGGTGGCGCTCCCCGCTGTGGCCCTGATCGCGTATCGCTTGCGGAGCGGGGCACCGCTCCTGATGCACGACGGCGCCTACCAGACGGAGGAGGCGATCCGCTTCCTGCTCTCGGGCCGGGACCCCTACGGCCAGGACTACGCCCTGACGAGCATGCGGCTCTGGCACTGGTACGTCAATCAACCGATTGACCCAGCCCTCTTCCACTACGTCTACTATCCGCTGACCTTCCTCCTGCCGCTTCCGTTCGCCCTCGCGGCCGCGGCGCTGCATCTGCCGTTCGACGTCCGCCTGGTCTCAGTCGCGGCCATAGCGGCCACCGCCGGCGCCCTGCTGGCGATGCCCTGGCGCTGGGAATGGCGCTGGGTCGCGCTCTGCGCCCTCTTCCTCGATCCGTTCTTCTTCATGGCCCAGGGGCGAAACGACGTGCTCTGGCTCGGGGCGCTGACCCTGGGCGTCCTGGCGACGGCCCGCGGCCGCACGCTCCTGGCGTCGCTCGCGATTGGCGTCGCCTTCGCCTTCAAGCCCTTCGCCATCTTCTTCCTGGCCCTCCAGGCGATCGCCCTGCTCCGGACCCCCGGCCGCGCCCGCCCTGCCCTGACCGCTGCGGCCCTGGCCCTGCTGGCCCTCTCCGCCCTGGTCACGATCACGCCCTTCTGGCTCTGGAACCCGCACGCCTTCTGGGCCGACACCGTGGCCTTCGTCGCAGGCACCGACCCCCACAGCTACCCGATGGGCGGCTGGGGTCTAGCGGGGATCCTCCTTGCCCTGCACCTCGTCCCCAATCCCCACGCTAGCGTCCCGCTCGGAATGGTCCAGGCGGCGGTGTGCCTTCCGGCGCTGGCCTGGGCTGGCCGCCGGGTCTGGGAGCGCCCGACGATGCCACGGGTACTCGCGGGCGGCACTCTGGTCCTGGCCCTCTTCCTCTTCTGCGGGCGCTTCCTCAACGACAACTATCTCGCCGGCCTCCTCTACCTGGCCGTTCTCAGCGGCGCGGCCCGCCGCGGGACGACGTCTGCGGCCCGGATCGCTGGCGCCACTGCCGGCGCCCCGGCCGATCGGCCGGTCGCCGCCTAGCGAAGCAGGGATCAAGGGAAGCCGTGGCAATGCCGGCGGCGTCCGCTGTAGCCTCATGGTTGCATCGGAGCAACAAGGGGTGCGGGGGCGTGGCCAAGGCACGGAGCGAGATCGATGTCTACGGGATGATCGCGGACGCCGTCCGCAACAAGCGGCAGGTCCTGGCGATCTACCACGGACTGCGGCGTGAGATGTGCCCCCACGTGCTGGGAAGGGGGCCCGACGGGCAGGTCCAGGCGCTCTTCTACCAGTTCGGCGGCGAGAGCAGTAAGGGCCTGCCACCGGAGGGGGAATGGCGCTGCCTGCGGCTGACGGAGCTCCAGGACGTGACCGTCCGCGACGGCCCCTGGCACGCCGGTCCGCGCCGCTTCACCCAGGCCTGCGTCCAGGAAGTCCATTTGCAGGCGGCGTATTAGGTAGTGAGTCGTGGGAGCAAACTGACCCACTACCCGACGTGACGGCCATTTGACAGCGGCGTGCCCTCGGCCGTAGACTACTCGTTCGCGCTCAAAGAGGCGCGACTGTAAAAGCATGCCCACCATAGCTCAGCTGATCCGCTACGGCCGCAAGCCGGTGGTCAAGAAGACCAAGGCCCCGGCGCTGCAGGGCTCCCCGCAGAGGCGGGGGGTCTGCGTGCGCGTCTACACCACCACGCCCAAGAAGCCGAACTCCGCTCTGCGCAAGATCGCCCGGGTCCGCCTCACCTCCCGCCAGGAGGTGACCGCCTACATCCCGGGGATCGGGCACAACCTGCAGGAGCACTCGGTGGTCCTGATCCGGGGCGGGCGCGTCCCCGACCTCCCCGGCGTCCGGTACCACATCGTCCGAGGCACCCTGGACACCGCGGGCGCCAAGAACCGCAAGCAGGGGCGCTCCAAGTACGGCGCCAAGCGAGAGAAGACAGCCAAGGCGGCCCGCTGATGCCCCGCCGGCCCAGGATCCACAAGCGCGCCCCCATGGTCGACCCGGTGTACACACACGAGGGCGTAGCCAAATTCATAAGCGTGGTCATGCAGCGGGGCAAGAAGAGCGTGGCCGAGCACATCGTCTACGAGTCCCTGGAGCGGATCCGCCGGGTGGCCAAGAAGGACCCGATCGAGGTCTTCGACAGCGCCCTCAAGAACGTGACCCCGGTGCTGGAGGTCAAGCCCCGCCGGATCGGCGGTGCCACCTACCAGGTGCCGGTCGAGATCCGGCCCGACCGCCGCTCCGCCCTGGCCCGGCGCTGGATCGTGCGTTTCGCCCGGGCCCGATCCGGGAAATCTATGGAGGAGAAGCTGGCGGCCGAGCTGATGGACGCCGCCAACGGCGTGGGCGCCTCGATCAAGCGCCGCGAGGAGACCCACAAGATGGCCGAAAGCAACAAGGCTTTCAGCCATTTCCGGTACTGAACCCAAAGGAAAACAGGTAATCACGCATTTCAATGTCTGATAAGAAGATGGCCCGTGCGTATCCGCTCGACAAGGTCCGAAACATCGGCATCATGGCCCACATCGATGCCGGTAAGACGACCACGACCGAGCGCGTCCTCTTCTACACCGGGCGCATCCACAAGATGGGCGAGGTCCACGAAGGCGCCGCCACCATGGACTGGATGGTCCAGGAGCAGGAGCGGGGCATCACCATCACCTCGGCCGCCACGGCGGCCAACTGGCGCGGCCACCGTATCAACATCATCGACACACCCGGCCACGTAGACTTTACCGTCGAGGTCGAGCGCAGCCTGCGCGTCCTGGACGGAGCGGTGGCCGTCTTCGACGCGGTCGCCGGGGTCGAGCCCCAGTCCGAGACCGTCTGGCGCCAGGCCGACCGCTACGACGTGCCCCGGATCGCCTTCATCAACAAGATGGACCGGGTGGGGGCCGACTTCTTCGCCGCCTGGCGCTCCATCCGGGAGCGGCTGGGCGCGAACGCGGTCCCGATCCAGCTGCCGATCGGCTCCGAGGCCGACTTCGAGGGGGTGGTCGACTTGATCAACAACGTGGCCATCACCTACACCGACGACCTGGGCACCACCATGGAGACGGAGCAGATCCCACCCGCCATGAGAGACCAGGTAGCGGCCTACCACAAGCAGCTGATCGAAGCGGTGGCCGAGTTCGACGACGAGCTGATGGCCAGCTACCTCGACGACCGGCCCATCACCGGGGCCCTGATCGTGGCCGCCATCCGCAAGGGGACGATCTCCGGGCGGCTGGTGCCCGTCCTCTGCGGCGCCGCCCTGCGCAACCGCGGGGTGCAGCCGATGCTGGACGCGATCGTCGACTTCCTGCCCTCGCCGCTGGACAAGCTGGGGGTGGAGGGCATCAATCCCAAGAGCAACGTCCCTGAGCGGCGCAAGGCCGCCGACAACCAGCCCTTCGCCGGCCTGGCCTTCAAGATCGCGACCGATCCCTACGTGGGCAAGCTGACGTTCTTCCGGGTCTACGCCGGCACGCTCAAGTCCGGCTCCTACGTCTGGAACGCCACCCGCGGCACCAAGGAGCGGATCGGCCGCATCCTTCAGATGCACGCCAACCACCGGGAGGAGATCGACGAGGTCTACGCCGGCGACATCGCCGCCGCCATCGGCCTCAAGCAGACCACCACCGGCGACACCCTGGCGGACGAGAACAACCCGATCGTGCTGGAGTCGATCGTATTCCCGGAGCCGGTGATCAGCGTGGCCATCGAGCCGCGCAGCAAGGCCGACCAGGAGAAGATGTCGCAGGCTCTGGTCAAGCTCGCCGAGGAGGACCCCACCTTCAAGGTGCGCACCGACGAGGAGACTGCCCAGATCATCATCTCCGGGATGGGCGAGCTGCACCTGGAGATCATCGTGGACCGGATGCTGCGCGAGTTCTCGGTCAACGCCAACGTGGGCAAGCCGCAGGTCGCCTACCGCGAGACCATCCGCCGTCGGGCCCACGGCACCGGGCGCTTCGTGCGCCAAGCCGGTAAGGGCTTCGAGTTCGTCAACAAGATCGTGGGCGGCGCCATCCCCAGGGAGTACCACTCGGCGGTGGAAAAGGGAATCATCGAGGCCCTCAACAACGGCCCCCTGGCCGGCTACCCGGTGGTCGACATGAAGGCCACCCTGGTCGACGGCTCGTACCACGAGGTCGACTCCTCGGAGATGGCCTTCATGATCGCCGGGTCGATTGGCGTCAAGGACGGCCTGCTCAAGGCTCAGCCGACTCTGCTCGAGCCGGTGATGAAGGTGGAGGTGGTCCTGCCGGAGGAGTTCATGGGTGACATCCTCGGCGACCTGAGTGCACGCCGGGGCCAGATCCTGGGCATGGAAGGGCGGGCCACGATGCAGGTGGTGCGAGCCTACGTACCGCTCGGAAACATGTTCGGCTACGCCACCGACCTGCGATCCAGGACCCAGGGACGTGCCGTGTACAGTATGGAATTCCATCATTACCAGGACGTGCCGAAATCGATTGCGGAAGAGATCGTCGCGAAGGCCAAAGCGTAGGAGCGCCGGAGGAGTAAGGGAGTAAGAATGGCGAAGAAGAAGTACGAGCGCACGAAGCCGCATGTGAACGTCGGCACCATCGGTCACATCGACCATGGCAAGACGACGCTGACCGCGGCCATCACCAAGGTGCTGGCGAAGAAGGGAATGGCCGAGTTCAGGTCCTTCGATTCGATCGACAACGCCCCCGAGGAGAAGGCCCGCGGGATCACGATCGCCACCGCGCACGTCGAGTACGAGACGGCGAAGCGGCACTACGCGCACGTCGACTGCCCCGGGCACGCCGACTACATCAAGAACATGATCACCGGCGCCGCCCAGATGGACGGCGCGATCCTGGTCGTGGCCGCGACCGACGGTCCTATGCCCCAGACCCGTGAGCACATCCTGCTGGCCCGCCAGGTCGGCGTGCCCCGGATCGTGGTCGCCCTGAACAAGGTGGATGCAGTCGACGATCCGGAGATCCTGGAGCTGGTCGAGCTCGAGGTCCGTGAGCTCCTCTCCCGCTACGAGTTCCCCGGTGATGACATTCCCGTGGTCAAGGTCTCGGCTCTCAAGGCGCTCGAGGGTGACGTCAAGTGGGAAGAGTCGATCATGCAGCTCATGGACGCTGTCGACACCTACATCCCGGTGCCGGAGCGGGCCCTGGACAAGCCCTTCCTGATGCCGATCGAGGACGTGTTCTCGATCGAAGGTCGAGGCACGGTGGTGACCGGCCGCGTCGAGCGCGGCCAGATCAAGGTCAACGAAGAGGCCGAGATGGTGGGCATCAACGACACCCGCAAGACCGTGGTCACCGGGGTCGAAATGTTCCACAAGCTGCTCGACTCGGGCCAGGCGGGCGATAACATCGGCTGCCTGCTGCGCGGCACCAAGCGGGAAGAGGTGGAGCGGGGCCAGGTGCTGGCCAAGCCCGGCTCGATCAAGCCGCACACTGAGTTCGACGCCCAGGTCTACGTCCTGACCAAGGACGAGGGTGGCCGCCACACGCCCTTCTTCAAGGGCTACCGGCCGCAGTTCTACATGCGGACCACAGACGTCACCGGCGCCGTCGAGCTGCCCGAGGGCACCGAGATGGTGATGCCGGGCGACAACGTGACCATGCACATCTCCCTGATCACGCCCATCGCCATCGAGGAAGGCATGCGCTTCGCCATCCGTGAGGGTGGGCGCACGGTAGGCGCCGGAGTGGCCGTGAAGGTCACCAAGTAGGGCAGACTCGAGAGTGGCTCAGAGAATCCGGATCCGGCTCAAGGCATACGATCACCGCGTCCTCGACCAGGCGGCGGAGAAGATCGTGGAGACCGCCCGTCGCACCAACGCGTCGACGGCCGGGCCGATTCCCCTTCCCACCGAGATCAACAAGTGGACCGTGATCCGGGGCCCCTTCATCGACAAGGACTCCCGCGAGCAGTTCGAGATGCGGACTCACAAGCGGATCATCGACATCCTCGATCCAAATCCGAAAGTGGTGGACGCGCTGATGCGGCTGAACCTGCCGTCGGGCGTGAACATCGAGATCAAGCTCTGATCTGATGGCGACCAAAGGACTGATCGCGCGCAAGGTGGGCATGACTCAGGTCTTCTCCGAGAAGGGGGAGCTGGTCCCGGTCACCGTGCTGGAGGCCGGCCCCTGCGTGGTGGTCCAGCGCCGATCCACTCAGAGGGAGGGATACGAGGCGGTCCAGCTGGGCTTCAGCCCGCTGGAGGAGAAGCGCCTCTCGCGGCCGCGCGCGGGGCACTTCAAGAAAGCCGGCGTGGCCGTCCACCGCTACCTGCGCGAGGTGCGGATACCGGCCGACGCTCCCTTCGAGGTGGGCCAGGCACTCAAGGCCGATCTCTTCAAGGCCGGTGAGCTGATCGACGTGACCGGCATCGCCAAGGGCAAAGGGTTCGCCGGCCAGCACAAGCGCCACCATTTCGGCCGGGGCCCGGTAACCCACGGATCGCACAACATCAAGCAGCCGGGCTCGATCGGATCCTCCTCGACCCCTTCGCGCGTCTACAAGGGGATGCGGATGGCCGGCCACCTGGGCAGCTCCCAGCGCACCACCCGCAACCTGCAGGTGGTCCGGGTCGACCTGGAGCGCAACCTGCTTCTGGTCAACGGCGACGTGCCCGGCCATCCGGACAGCGTGGTCCTGATCCGCGACGCCAGGACCCGGAGGAGCAAGGCGTGAGCGCGGCAGCCGTCGAACAGGCCGCCGCGGTGAAGGTCGTGGACCAGAGCGGGCAGGAGACCGGCGAGGTCCGGCTCTCGCCGGAGATCTTCGGGGTGCCGGCCGATCCCGCCACCCTCCACCAGGCGGTGGTGCGGCAGCAGGCCAACTCCCGCCAGGGAACGCACGAGACCAAGACCCGGGGTGAGGTCAGCGGCGGCGGCAAGAAGCCATGGCGCCAGAAGGGAACGGGCCGGGCCCGCCAGGGGAGCACCCGGGCGCCGCAGTGGCGACACGGCGGGATCGTCTTCGGGCCCCATCCCCACACCTACGAACAGAAGATGCCGCGCAAGCAGCGCCGCCTGGCGCTGCGGGCCGCGCTCAGCGACCGGGCGCGGGCCGGCGCGGTGCGGGTGGTGGAAGAGATCCGCCTGGAGGCGCCCCGGACCAAGGCGGTCGCCGCCATGTTCCAGGAACTGGCCGCCGCCCTCCCCGCGCTCCTGGTCCTGCCCGAGCACGACCTGATGCTGGAGAAGTCGAGCCGCAACCTGTCCGGGGTCAAGACCGTCCTGGTCGCCAACCTCAACCTGCAGGACGTGCTCTCCGCGGAGACGGTGGTCTTCACCCGAGCGGCGCTGACCCTCCTCGAGGGATGGCTCGGCCCGGCACAGGAGCAAGCGTGAAGGAGCCCGTCCAGGTGGTCCAGCGACCCCTGATCAGTGAGAAGAGCTACGCCGCCATGGCGGAAGGCAAATACCTCTTCCGCGTACGGCGCGACGCCAACAAGACGGAGATCGCCCTGGCCATCGCCGAGGCCTTCAAGGTCGACGTGGTCAGCGTCAATACGATGCACGTGCGCGGCAAGGAACGCCGGCGCGGCCGCGTGCACGGATTTCAGCCGGACTGGAAGAAGGCAGTCGTGACCCTGGCTCCGGGCCAGAAGATCGAGAACCTCTTCCAGGGGGTGTAAGCCATGCCCATCAGGAAGTACAAGCCGACCTCGCCCGGGCGCCGCTTCATGTCGGTCAGCGGCTTCGACGAGGTCACGCCCGGCAAGCGTGCCGAGAAGGCGCTGCTCAAGGCGCTCAAGACGAACTCGGGGCGCAACGCCCAGGGCAAGGTCACCGTCCGTCATCGCGGCGGCGGCCATCGCAAGCTGTACCGCGTCATCGACTTCAAGCGGGACAAGGTGGGAATCCCGGCCACCGTGACCGCCGTCGAGTACGATCCCAATCGCAGCGCGCGGATCGCGCTGCTGACCTACCGGGACGGGGAGAAGCGCTACATCCTGGCGCCGCTCGGGGTCACCGTAGGCGACCGGGTCTCGAGCGGACCCGAGGCGGAGATCCGGCCCGGCAATGCCCTGCCGCTGGCCAGCATCCCGGTCGGCAGCACCGTGCACAACCTGGAGCTGCACCCCGGCCGGGGCGGCCAGCTGGTGAGAACCGCGGGCATGTCGGCCCAGCTGATGGCCAAGGAAGGGACCTACGCCCAGGTCCGGATGCCCTCGGGTGAGGTCCGCCGGGTGGCGGTCGACTGCTACGCCACCATCGGCCAGGTGGGCAACGTCGAACACGAGAACGAGAACGTGGGCAAGGCGGGCAAGAGCCGCTGGCGCGGCAAGCGCCCGGCGGTGCGCGGCATGTCCATGAACCCGTTCGACCATCCACACGGTGGCGGCGAGGGCCGCTCCGGCGCCGGCGGGAATCCGCAGACTCCCTGGGGCAAGCCGGCGCTCGGCTACCGCACCCGCCGCAACAAGAAGACCCGCTTGATGATCGTTCGCCGCCGTCCAAAGAAGGGTAAGAGGTCCAAGGGTTAGTCCATGAGCCGCTCCACGAAGAAAGGCCCGTTCGTCCATCCGTCGCTGATGAAGAAGGTCATCTCCATGAACCAGCAGAAGGAGAAGAAGGTGATCAAGACCTGGTCGCGCGACTCCAGCGTGTTCCCGGAGATGGTGGGACATACGCTGGCCGTCCACGACGGCAAGAAGCACGTGCCCGTCTTCATCACCGAGAACATGGTCGGCCACCTGCTGGGTGAGTTCGCGCCCACCCGGCGCTTCCGGGCTCACGGGCATCACACCGAGAAGTCGACGACGTTGAAGTGAGGAAGTAGAGAGAAGGTATGGAAGTCCAGGCACAGGCTCGCTGGGTCCGATCGACGCCGCGCAAGGTCCGCTTCGTGGCGGACACGCTGCGCGGGCTGCCGGTCGCGGAGGCGCTCGCGGCCTGTCAGTTCAATCCCCGTTCGGCCGCCCGCGACGTGGCCAAGGTGATCCGCTCGGCCCAGGCCAATGCCGAGCACAACTTCAACCTGGACAAGGACGACCTGGTGCTCAAGGAGCTTCGGGTAGAGGCCGGTCCCATCCTCAAGCGCGGGCAGCCGCGCGCCATGGGACGCCTGTTCAGCATCTTCAAGCGAACCAGCCACATCACGGTCGTGGTCGAGGACCGGCCCGGGGTCAGTCCCCGGCGGCGGCCCGTGTCGGGCCTGCCTCCGGCGCCGCAGGCGCCGAGCCGGGCGCCCGCCGCGCGTGGGACCGCCACCGGCCCGGCCGGCGCCGAGGCGGGCGCCGCGCCCGCGCCACCCGAGGCGCCTTCCAGCCGGCCGGCGGCCGAGGCCCAGGCCCAGGCCGAGGAGCCGGCTCCCGCAGCGCGGCCCACCCGAACCCGCCGTCCCAGGGCGAAGAGCGCTCCGGCGGACACTCCAGAGAAGGAAAAGAAGGAGAAGAAGAGCAAGTAAATGGGACACAAGGTGCACCCCAACGGCTTTCGTCTGGGCGTCTACCGCAACTGGGAGGCCAAGTGGTTCGCGCCCGACAAGGAGTTCAAGGGCTTGCTCCTCGAGGACATCCGCCTGCGCCGCATGCTGGTCAACCGGCTGAAGAACGCCGGCATCGCCCGGATCGAGACCGAGCGGTCCTCGAGCGCACTCACGATCACCCTCCACACCGCCAAGCCGGGCATCGTCATCGGCAAGGGTGGGACCAGCGTCGACGCCCTCCGGGACGAGCTGGAGAAGATGACCGGGAAGCGGGTCCGGGTCACGATCCAGGAGATCAAGAAGCCCGAGCTGAGCGCCCAGCTGGTGGCCGAGAGCGTGGCCGCCCAGCTCGAGAAGCGGATCGCCTTCCGCCGCGCCATCAAGCAGTCGCTGATGAAGACGATGCGGGCCGGCGCCCAGGGGGTGAAGATCCGGGTCAAGGGCCGCCTGGGCGGCTCGGAGATGGCCCGGGTGGAGTGGAACCGTGAAGGGCGCGTGCCCCTGCACACGCTCAAGGCCGACATCGACTTCGGTCAGACCGAGGCCAAGACCACCTTCGGCCGGATCGGGGTCAGCGCCTGGGTCTACAGCGGCGACTTCCCCACCCAGGCCCCGCCCAAGCCGCCCGCCGCAGTCGAGGAACCGGCCGCGAGCGAGGTGACGCTGGCGACGGCGCTCCCCGAGATTCCGCAGCCTGTGGCCCAGATGGCCCCGGCGATTGCTGAGGCGGCCGCCGCGCCCTCGCCGCCCGCTCCCACCGTGACCGCCGAGGAAAGCAAGGCCAAGCGCCCGAGCCGGGCCCGGGCCGCGGCGCGCCCCGCCGCTGCCGATACCGCCAGCGCCGAGGTGGGCGCGGCGCCGGCCGCCGCCGAGCCGGCTGCGGCTGCGCCCACGCGGGCGCGGGCGAAAGCAGCGCCCAAGACCCCCGCCGCCACCACCGACGGTGAGGCCAAGAAGCCAGCCGCACGGCGGACCACCCGCAAGAAGGAAGGCTGAGCCGATGCTGCTCCCCGCCCGCGTCAAGTTCCGTAAAGTCCACCGCGGCCGCCGCAGCGGCGTCGCCACCCAGGGCAACGACCTGGCCTTCGGCGAGTTCGGGCTGCAGGCGATCGAGGAATGCTGGATGACCAACCGCCAGATCGAGGCGGCGCGGCGGGTCATGACCCGCTACGTCCGCCGCGGAGGGCAGGTCTTCATCCGGATCTTCCCGGACAAGTCCTACACCAAGAAGCCGGCCGAGACCCGGATGGGCAGCGGCAAGGGAGCGCCCGAGGGCTGGGTCGCGGTGATCAAGCCCGGGCGGATCCTCTTCGAGATGGGCGGGGTGACGCCTGAGATGGCCAAGCGGGCCTTCCAGCTGGCCGCCTACAAGCTCCCGATCAGGACCCGCACGGTCGGGATCAAGTCGGGGGTCAAGGCCGCCGCTGACGTCAAGATCAAGGGCGCCGCGGCAGCCGGCGAAGCGGGTGCCCTACCGGGCGCCCTGCCCCTGGGCGCTCCCGCGGCTGCGGCACCTGCCGCCGCCCCGGCCCGGGGTCTCAAGGCCGCGCCCGGAGCGGCTCCCGCGGCGGTCAAGGCCGCTCCCGGAGCGGCGCCCGCCGCTGCCAAGGCTCCGGCCGCCGCGGCCAGGCCGGCGGGAAAGGGGAAGAAATGATCAAGGCCAAGGAACTCCACGCCATGACCATGCCCGATCTGCTCAAGCAGCTCAAGAGCTCCCGCCAGGAGCTATTCAACCTGCGCTTCCAGATGGCGACGGGTCAGCTGGCCAACCACCGGCAGATCCGGAGCGTCCGCCGGGCGCTGGCCCAGATCCTGACCGAGATGCACGAGAAGGAGGAGCAGGGCCCGCAGGCCGAGGCGCCCGCCGCTCCCGAGCCGGCCAGCCCGCGCCGTCGCACCCGGGCGGCCGCCACCGCGGTGGCCGAGCCCGAGCCCGAGGCTGAGGCTGAGGTCAAGCCGAGGCGGGCTCCCCGGCGTACGAAAAAGGAGCCCGCGGAGTGATGGAACGAGGCATGCGCAAGATGCGGGTGGGGACGGTCGTGAGCGATCGCATGGACAAGACCGTGATCGTCCGCGTCCAGACCCTCAAGCAGCACTCTCGCTACAAGAAGGTCATCCGGCAGGCCACCAAGTTCAAGGCCCACGACGAGCAGAACCAGTGCAAGGTCGGCGACAGGGTTCGGATCGTGGAGACGCGCCCCCTGTCTCACGACAAGCGCTTCCGGGTGGTCGAGATCGTGGAGAAGGCGAAATAGGTGGTCCAGCAGGAGACTCGCCTGAAGGTGGCGGACAATACCGGGGCCCGGGAGATCCTGTGCATCCGGGTCATGGGCGGGCATTACCGCAAGTACGCCTCCATCGGCGACGTCATCACGGCGGCCGTCACCGTGGCCACCCCCGGCGGGCAGGTCAAGAAGAGCGAGGTGGTCAAAGCGGTGGTCGTCCGCACCTCGCGCGAGTTCCGGCGGCCCGACGGCTCCACGATCCGCTTCGACGAGAACGCCGCGGTGCTTTTAGGTCCCCAGAACAACCCGCGCGGCACCCGCATCTTCGGCCCGGTCGCCCGCGAGCTTCGCGACAAGAACTTCATGAAGATCGTTTCCCTGGCTCCGGAGGTTCTCTGAAATGCCTACCCAGCATCTCGACATCCATCGCGACGACACGGTCCAGGTCATGACCGGGAAGGACCGCGGCAAGCGCGGGGTGGTGGTCCGTACCGTGCCCGCCCAGGGCAAGATCGTGGTCAAGGGTGTCAACGTGCTCAAGCGCCACGAGAAGGCCGGGGCGCAGAAGGGATCGACCCAGCTGCGCCAGGGCGGGATCGTGGACTTCGAGGCGCCCCTCTCCTACAGCAACGTGATGCTCGTCTGCAGCAAGTGCGATCGGCCCACACGGATCCGCAAGACCGTGCTCGCCGGCGGGCACAAGGCTATCGTCTGTGTCAGGTGCGGCGAGGTCTACGAGCGAGTGAAGGCCAAGGTATGAGTGTTACCGCCGCACCGAAGACCGTCGAGCTGCGCCTGCGCGACCGCTACCAGAGCAAGATCGCGCCCAGGCTTATCCAGCGCTTTGCCTACACCAACCCGATGCAGGTCCCGCGCCTGGAGAAGGTGGTGATCAACATCGGCCTGGGGGAGACGATCCAGAACCCGAAGGCGCTCGACGCCGCGCTGGCCGACCTGAAGAAGATCACCGGCCAGCAGCCGGTGGTCCAGAAGTCGCGCAAGGCGATCGCCAACTTCAAGCTGCGGGCCGGCCTTCCCATCGGGTTGAAGGTCACCCTCAGGGCGGCCCGGATGTACCAGTTCGTCGACAAGCTCATCTCGGTGGCGCTGCCCCGGATCCGCGACTTCCGGGGAATCTCGCCGAGCGGCTTCGACGGACGCGGCAACTACACGCTCGGGCTGCGCGAACAGCTCGTGTTCCCGGAGATCGACTACGACAAGATCGACAAGTTGCGGGGGCTCGAGGTGACCTTCGTGACCACCGCCCGCACCGACGACGAGGCGCGGGCGCTGCTCACGGAGCTCGGGTTTCCCTTCAGGAAGTGAGAGAGGCTGAGGTGATTCGTGGCTAAGAAATCGACGGTTTCGCGCGGACTGCGGCGCGCACGGCCCGTGCAGCGGCATAACCGCTGCAACCTGTGCGGTCGGCCGCGCGCCTACATTCGGAAGTTCGGCATCTGCCGGATCTGTTTTCGTTCGCTGGCGTCCCAGGGCCAGGTCCCGGGCGTCAAGAAGGCTTCCTGGTGAGGGTGGAGAGATGAGTACCGACACCATCGCGGACATGCTGACTCGTATCCGGAACGCGAACGCCGCCGGACATCCCCGGGTGGCGCTGCCGGCCTCCCGCTTCGGCGTGGAGATCGCCCGCGTCCTCAAGGAGGAGGGCTATATCGCCTCCTACGACGTCCAGGGCGACGATCAGGAGCAGAAGCTGGACATCCTGTTCAAGCCCAAAAGCGGGCGTGGCCGCGCCCTGGTCGGGGTACGGCGGATCAGCAAGCCCGGTCTCCGCGTCTACGCCCGCAAGACCGAAATCCCTCGCGTGCTCGGCGGCCTGGGCATCGTCATCCTTTCCACGTCCAGGGGCGTGATGTCCGGTCAGAAGGCCAACAAGGCCGGCCTCGGCGGCGAGGTGGTCTGCTACGTTTGGTGATCCCAGGAGCATGAGATGAGCCGGATTGGAAAGCTTCCCGTCAAGATCCCGAGCGGCGTCCAGGTGGACGTCCGCGACCACACGGTCACGGCCAGGGGCGCCAAGGGGGAGCTGACCCGCACCCTGCACGCCGAGATGCGGCTCGAGGTCCAGGACGGGGCCGTCCTCGTCGCCCGGCCCAGCGACTCCAAGCTGCACAAGTCGCTGCACGGGCTGACCCGGACCCTGGTCTCGAACATGATCGAAGGCGTGAGCAAGGGCTACGACAAGCAGCTCGAGCTGGTCGGCGTCGGCTACCGCGCTAGCCGCCAGGGCGAGGCGGTGGTGCTCACCGTCGGCTACTCCCACCCGGTCCGCTATCCGGTGCCGGCAGGGATCACGATCGAGGTCCCGGAGCCGACCAAGATCCTGGTCCGCGGCGCCGACAAGGAGCTGGTGGGCCAGGTCGCGGCCGAGCTGCGTAAGGTCCGCCCGCCCGAGCCCTACAAGGGCAAGGGCATCCTCTATAAGGGGGAGCGCATCCGGCGCAAGGCGGGCAAGACCGGCAAGACCACCGGCACGGGGGCCAAGTAGGAGATGAACAGGCAAACCGATCGCCGCGCGGCCCGGATCAAGCGCCACGTTCGCGTGCGGACCAAGCTCCGCGGCGCCGGCGGGCGTCCCCGGCTGAGCGTCTTCCGCAGTCTGCACCACGTCTACGCCCAGGTGATCGACGACGTACGGGGGCGGACGCTGGCGGCGGCTTCTACCGTCGAGCCGGACCTGCGCAAGGGGCTCGGGTCGACCTCCGGCGCGGCCGCTGCGGCCGCGGTGGGCAAGAGCATCGCGGAGCGGGCGCTGGGGAAGGGCGTCGAGGTGGTCGTCTTCGACCGCGGCGGCTTCCCCTATCACGGCCGGATCAAGGCGGTCGCCGAGGCGGCCCGTGCCGCCGGCTTGAAATTCTGAGGAGCGAGCAAGAGGAATGAGTTATCAGTACGGTAGAGACCAGCGGTCGGAGTTCACCGAGAAGGTCGTGCACCTGAACCGCGTGGCCAAGGTGGTGAAGGGCGGCCGGCGCTTCTCCTTCAGCGCCCTGGTGGTCGTGGGCGATCAGAACGGCCGGGTCGGCGCCGGCCTGGGCAAGGCGGGCGAGGTGCCCGAGGCGATCCGCAAGGCGGTGGACTCGGCCAAGAAGCACCTGGTGACGGTGCCCATGGTGGGAACCACGATCCCGCACGAGGTCCGCCTCAAGCACGGCGCCGCCAAGATCCTGCTCAAGCCGGCGGCGCCAGGGACCGGGATCCGCTCCGGCGGGGCCATGCGCGCCGTGGTCGAGCTCTCCGGGATCAAGGACATGATCACCAAGTCGCTCGGGACCAACAATCCGGTCAATACGGTGCGGGCCACCCTGGCGGCCCTGCAGTCGCTGCAGACGGCGGAGACGGTCGGGGCTGCCCGGGGCCGCCCGCCCTACGAGCTGCAGCCCTACGCGCGCAAGCCGGAGCCGCCGGCGCCCGCCGCCCCGACGGAGGCGGCGTCCTGACCGTGGCCAGCCTGCGCATCACCTACGTGCGGAGCGCGATCGGGCAGAAGCCCGACCAGAAGGCGACCATCCGCGCCCTCGGCCTGCGTCGTCTCAACCAGACCATCGAGCACCAGGACAGCCCCCAGCTGCGCGGGATGGTCCACAAGGTCCGCCACCTGGTGGCGGTGGCGGAGGTGAGATGAAGCTCCACGAGCTGCGTCCGGCTGAGGGAGCCCGCAAGGCCCGCAAGCGGATCGGCCGCGGCCTGGGGTCGGGGCACGGCAAGACCGCCGGCCGGGGGACCAAGGGCCAGGGCGCCCGGACCTCGTTCAACATCCCGCGCAACTTCGAGGGCGGCCAGACCAAGCTACAACAAGTGGAGGAAGGTCCACGCGGTGATCAACCTGACCCGTCTCAACCGGTTCGAGGAGGGGACCGAGGTCACGCCCGAGCGCCTGCTCCAGACCGGCCTGATCAAGGACGTGGGCGCGGGCGTCAAGGTCCTGGGCGCGGGTGAGCTCACCCGCCGCCTGACCGTGCACGCGCACCGGGTCTCACAGGAAGCCCGCAAGAAGATCGAGGCCGCCGGCGGGACGGTATCCATCATCCCGGTGCCGGCCCCGATCCGGGCCAAGACCAAGCGCATCCACGGCCAGCCGCGGGCGGCCGCGGTGGCCCGCGCCGCCAAGAACGCCCAGGCCGCCGAGGAACCCGCCGCGACCTCGGGCAAGAAGCAGAAGGCCGCGGCCCGGGCGGCGGAATCCGAGACCCGGCCGGCCCGGGCGGCAGGAACCGCCGGGAGCCCGCAGGCGCCGAAAGCACCGAAAGCGCCGAAAGCGCCGAAAGCTCCGAAGGCCGCCAGGCAGCCGGAGGAGTCGAACCCCGAGGCCTCGAAGGAGCCGGAGGCTAGCTGACCCATGGGCCTGCTGGAAGCGATCGGAAACGCCCTGCGGATCCCGGAGCTGCGCCGGAAGATCCTCTTCACCCTGGGACTCTTCCTGGTCTTCCGCATCTTCGCCCACATCGCCGTCCCCGGCGCCGACAAGGCCCGCCTCGACCAGCTCTTTCACGGCAACGCCTTCCTGGGCCTCCTGGATCTCTTCTCGGGCGGCGGGCTGAGCCAGTTCTCGATCATCGCCATGGGGGTCAACCCCTACATCAACGCCTCGATCATCATGCAGCTGATGACCGTCGTCTCCACCCGCATGAAGGAGCTGAGCAAGGAGGGCGAGTTCGGCAGGCGCAAGATCACGCGCTGGACCCGCTGGCTCACGGTCGGGCTCGGTCTGCTCCAGGCCTGGGGACTGACCATCCTCTTCAGCCGCCAGGGGGTGCTCAGCGGATCGCTTGGCTGGTTCCAGATCGTGGCCATCATGTTCACCCTGACGGCCGGCACCGTCATGCTGATGTGGTTCGGCGAGCTGATCACCGAATACGGCATCGGCAACGGGATCTCGCTCGTCATCTTCGCCGGCATCGTGGGCCGGATCCCGACCGGGATCTACAACAACCTGGGCGGGGGAGCGGCCCAGACCAACCTGGCCCCAATGCTGCTCTTCGCCGCGCTCGCGATCGTGGTCTGCGCCGGAATCATCGAGGTCCAGCAGGCGCAGCGCAAGATACCGATCCAGTCAGCCCAGCGGGTGGTGGGCCGGCGTGTCTACCAGGGACGCAGCTCGCACCTCCCCCTTCGAGTCAACCAGGCCGGCGTCATCCCCATCATCTTCGCCATCTCGATCATGTTCTTCCCGGTCATCATCGGCAACTTCCTGGCCAGCGCCCCCGGCTTCTGGGGCAACGTCTCCCTGGCGCTGCGCACCTACTGGGTGCCGAACGGTCCCAACATCCCAACCGACATCCTCTATAACTTCGTCTATTTCGTCCTGATCTTCGGTTTCACCTATTTCTACACGGCTGTCACCTTCGATCCGGTGGACACGGCCGACTACCTGAAGAAGCACGCCGCCTTCATCCCGGGGATCCGTCCCGGCCCGGCCACGGCGCAGTACCTCGACCGCACCATGACCCGGATCACATTCGCCGGCGCCCTCTTTCTGGGCGGGGTCACGGTCCTCGTACCCCTGCTGGCGGCGGCGCTGACCCGGATCCCGACCCAGAACCTCTACCTGGGCGGCACCGCCATCCTGATCGTGGTCGGGGTGGCCCTGGACACTATGAAGCAGATCGAGACCCAGCTGATCATGCGCCAGTACAAGGGCTTCATAAAGTGAAGCTGGGCGCCTGCATCGCGAGAACAGCTGTCGCACGCGGAGGATGCCTGCGATCGGCAATGTGAACCTGGTCCTGTTCGGGGCGCCGGGGTCGGGGAAGGGCACCCAGAGCGCATTCCTGATCGAACGCTATGGAATCCCCCAGATCTCGACCGGGGACATACTGCGGGCTCAGCGCCAGGCCGGCACCCCTTTAGCCGACCGGGTCCAGGGCTACATGGACCGGGGTGAGCTGGTGCCGGACGAGGTCATGATCGAGATCGTGCGCGAGCGCCTGCGCCAGCCGGATACCGCCGGCGGCTTCATCCTGGACGGGTTTCCGCGCACCGTACCTCAGGCCGAGGCGCTGGACCGGATGCTGGCCGATCTCGGCAAGCGGATCGAGAAGGTCATCTACCTGCAGGTGGGGCGCGAGGCGCTGATCGACCGGCTCGTCCATCGCGGCCGCCTCTTCGACCGCCCGGACGACGACCCCACGGTTGCCGCCCGCCGGATCGACGTCTTCCTCAGCGATACCGCGCCGCTGATCGACTACTACGGCTCGCAGCACAAGCTGGAGAAGGTCGACGGCCAGCTCAGCATCGAGCAGGTACGCGACGACATCCTGAGGCGGCTCAACTCTCTCAACGGCCAGGGCAGGCGCCGCCCGTGATCAGCTACAAGTCGAATGCCGAGCTGGATCTGATGCGCCATGCGGGCCGGATCCTGGGCGAGACGCTGGCTTACCTCCAGGGCTTTGCCCGCCCAGGCGTCACCCTGCTGGAGATCGACCGCGAGGCGGACCGGTTCATCCGCGGATACGGCTGTATCCCGGGCTTCAAGGGCTACGAGGGCTTCCCCAACAGCGTCTGCACCTCGGTCAACGAGCAGGTGGTCCACGGCATCCCCAGCAACCGCAAGCTCCGGGAGGGAGACCTGCTCAGCCTCGACTGCGGCCTGATCCACCACGGCTTCTGGGCGGACGCCGGGGTGAGCCTGCCGGTGGGAACTCTCTCCCCCCTGGCGAAGCGCCTCCTGGACGTCACGCGCGAGGCGCTGGAGATCGGGATCGCGCAGGCCCGGGTGGGAAACCGGGTGGGCGACATCAGCGCCGCCGTCCAGGGACACGTCGAGGCCGCCGGCTTCGCGGTCGTCCGCCAGTTCACGGGCCACGGCATCGGCCGGGACATGCACGAGGAGCCTCCGGTGCCCAACTTCGGCATCGCCGGCCACGGCCCGGTCCTGAAGCCGGGGATGGTGATCGCCATCGAACCCATGGTGAACGCGGGGTCACCAGAGGTGGCGGTGCTTGGCGATGGATGGACCGTGGTCACCATCGATCGCAGCCTGTCCGCCTACTTCGAGCACACCATCGCCATCCAGGAGGCCGGTCCGGAGGTCCTGACCGCCATCCCGGAGGCCGCGGCCACGCGCCGGGCGGCCGTTCTGTGATATGCTCTTCCTTCGTGCGCCGGAGACCCGGCGAATTCGGCATGGCCGCGGGCTGATGCCGGAGGTCGTCGTGGGTCGGGTGGTGGAGCCGATGCCCAACGCGCTCTACCGCGTCGAGCTCGAGACCGGCCACAGGATCGTCGCGCACGTGGCTCCGGCCGCGCGGCTGCGGTTCCTCCGGGTGATCCCGGGTGACCGGGTCCGCGTCGAGGTGTCGCCCGTCGATCCGGGGCGCGGACGGATCGTCAAGAAGGCTGAGTGAAGAGATGAAGGTTCGAGCGTCGGTCAAGAAAATCTGCTCTAAGTGCAAGGTCATCAAGCGGCATGGCCAGGTTCGGGTCATCTGCGTGACGCCCAAGCACAACCAGCGACAGGGATAGGAGGCAGCCATCGCACGCATCGCCGGCGTTGACGTTCCTCGCGACAAGCGGATCGAGGTCGCGCTGACCTACATCTTCGGCATCGGACCGAGGACGTCCGCGCGGGTCCTGACCATCGCCAACGTCGATCCCAACCTGCGGGTGCGCAACCTGAACGACGAGCAGGTCAGCCGGCTCAGGGACGTGATCGACAAGGAGGTCAAGGTCGAGGGCGAGCTGCGGCGTGAGATCGCGCTCAACATCAAGCGCCTGATCGAGATCGGCACCTATCGCGGCCTTCGCCACCGCCGCGGGCTGCCCGTCCGGGGCCAGCGCACGCGGACCAACGCGCGCACTCGGCGCGGGCCGCGCAAGACGGTCGGCGTGCGCAAGAAGGCGGCGGAGAAGAAGTAGCGAATGGGCAAGAAGAAAGTCACACGCACCCGCCGCCGGGAGAAGAAGAACGTGACCGTGGGCCAGGCGCACATCCAGTCGACCTTCAACAACACGATCGTGTCGCTGACCGACGCCCAGGGCAACATCCTGGCCTGGGGTAGCGCGGGCAGCCAGGGCTTCAAGGGCTCGCGCAAGAGCACGCCCTTCGCCGCCCAGATCACCGCCGAGGCCACCGCCCGCAGGGCGATGGAGCACGGGCTGAAGCAGATCGAGATCTTCGTCAAGGGGCCTGGGTCCGGCCGGGAGGCAGCCATCCGTTCTCTCCAGGCTGCCGGGCTCGAGGTCACCGCCATCACCGACGTCACCCCGATCCCCCACAACGGCTGCCGCCCGCCCAAGCGGCGGAGAGTCTAGATGGCTTCCTACCATGACGCGGTCTGCCGCCACTGCCGCCGGGAGGGCGTCAAGCTCTTCCTCAAGGGTGAGAAGTGCTTCACCAAGTGCACCCTGGAGCGGCGCGCCATGCCGCCCGGCATGCACACCCAGGTGCGCCGGCGCAAGGTGTCGGACTACGGGATTCAGCTGCGGGCCAAGCAGCGGGCCCGCAGGATCTACTTCCTGCTCGAGAACCAGTTCCGCAATTACTTCGACCGGGCCTCGAACATGCCCGGCGTCACCGGGCTGAACCTGCTCCGGCTGCTGGAGACGCGGCTCGACAACGTCGTCTACCGCATGGGCTTCGCGTCCTCGCGTCGCGACGCCCGCCAGCTGGTCAGCCACCGCCACTTCGCGGTCAACGGCCGGACGGTCAACATCTCCTCCTACCATGTGCGGGTGGGGGAGGAGATCGCGGTCCGGGGAGGCAGCAAGGACGTCGAACGGATCAAGACCGCCATCGAGGCCGCCGAGCACCGCTCGCTGCCGCCCTGGCTCAACGTCGACCGCGAACAACTGACCGGCAAGATGGTCAGCCAGCCGGAGCGCAACGACATCGACCAGACCATTCAAGAACAGCTGATCGTCGAGTTCTACTCGCGTTAGTCTGAAGGCACAGGGAGGACCATGTTCGACATCGCCAAGCCGCAAGTAAAAAGCGTCGAAAACAGCAAGACCTACGGCAAGTTTCAGATCGAGCCCCTCGAGCCGGGCTTCGGGACCACGCTCGGCAACGCGCTGAGGCGGGTCCTTCTCTCCTCGCTCAAGGGGGCCGCGGTCACCTCGGTCTCGATCGAAGGCGTGGCCCACGAGTTCTCGTCCATCCCCTTCGTCAAGGAGGACGTGACCGAGATCATCCTCAACCTCAAGGGCCTGAACCTCGTCTCATTCAGCGACGAAGCCGTTCACCTGACGCTGGACGTTACCGGGCCTCGGGAGGTGCACGCCTCCGACATCCAGGTTCCAAGTGACGTCGAGGTGGTCAACCCCGACCTCTACATCTGCACTCTGGACGGCAAGCAGGGCCGGCTGCGGATGGAGCTCACCGTGGAGCGGGGCAAGGGCTACGTCCCGGCCGAGCGGAACAAGAAGGAGGGCCAGCCGATCGGCGTCATCCCGATCGACGCCATCTTCAGCCCGGTGGTCAAGGCCAACTTCCTGATCGAGAAGACCCGTGTCGGCCAGGAAACCGACTGGGACAAGCTCGTGCTCGAGGTCTGGACCGACGGCACCATCCCGCCCGACCAGGCGATCAGCGAGGCGGCGCGGCTGTTCACCAGCCACCTCAGCCTTTTCGCCCACTTCACGGATAGCATCCGGGACGCCGAGGTCCCGCTGACCAAGGGCAACGACGTGTCCTCCCGGCTGGCGGACGTGCCGATCGAAGATCTGGATCTCTCGGTGCGCGCGCTCAACTGTCTCAAGGCGAACGAGATCACCAAGGTGGGCCAGCTGGTCGCGCTGCGCGAGGAAGACCTCCTGGGGCTGCGCAATTTCGGGCGGAAGTCTCTCGACGAGATCAAGGAGAAGCTGGTCCAGCGGGGCTTCCTCACCGCGGATGAGCTGACCAAGGTCCTGGTATAGGCGGAGCGGATGCGGCATCGCAAGACAGGTCGGAAATTCGGACGGACCACGGCCCATCGGACGGCGATGAGCCGCAACCTGGTCACCGCCCTGCTGGAGCACGGCCGCATCGAGACCACGGAGGCCCGCGGCAAGGAGCTGCGGCGCTGGGTGGAGCGCGTGATCACGACCGCCAAGGCTGACGATCTCGCTGCCCGGCGCCATGTCGACGCGATCGTGGAGGACCGGTCGGTCTCCGAGAAGCTGTTCAAGACGCTCCTGCCCCGCCTGGCCAACCGGCCGGGCGGCTACACCCGGGTGCTCAAGACCGGGCCGCGGCAGGGTGACGGCGCGCCCATGGTCCTGATCGAGCTGGTGGACAGGTAAGGCGTGAACGTCAAGCTCGTCGTGGAGTACGACGGCACCGCCTTCCACGGCTGGCAGGCTCAGCCGGACGGCACCCGCACGGTGCAGGCGACGCTGGCCGCCGCCATCGGTGAGCTGACCGGTGAGACCGTCTCCCTGATCGCCGCCGGGCGGACCGACGCCGGCGTGCACGCGCTGGGCCAGGTCGTGAACTTCACCCTGGCCGGTCCCTTTGCCATCGACCGGCTGCCGGCGGCGCTCAACGCGCGGCTCGATCCCGACCTGGTCGTCCGCTCGGCGGAGGTCGTGCCCCAGGCATTTCACGCCCGCTACAGCGCCCGCGCCCGGCTCTACGCCTATCGCATCCGGCAGGCGCTCCCAACAAGGGGCGCCTACCAGCGCCAGTACGTCTGGACGGTTCCCGACAGCCTCGACCTGGCGGCCATGCGCGCCGCGGGATCCAGGCTGCTGGGGCGGCACGACTTCAGCGCCTTCGGCCGCAGCCCCCGCCCCGGCGGGCATACGATGCGCGAGGTCCTGGGCCTGCGGGTCGACCTGGACGCGGAGGCGGAATGGGTCACGATCCTGGTCCGGGCCGACGCCTTCCTCTACGGGATGATGCGGCGGATCGCCGGGGCGCTGGTCGAGGTCGGCCGGCGGCGCCGGCCGCTGGAGTGGATCGACGAGCTGCTGGACGGCTCGACCGCGGGCCTCCGCCCGGCGCCCTCCCAGGGACTTTGCCAGGTGGGGGTGGAGTACTGATGGGCGAGAAGACCGCCAGGACCTACAGCGCCCGGCCCTCGGAGCTGCACCCCAGCTGGTACCTGGTCGACGCCAGCGGGCAGACCCTGGGCCGGCTGGCAGCCAACGTCGCCCGCCTGCTGCGGGGCAAGCACAAGGCCCAGTTCACGCCCCACCTCAACAGCGGCGACCATGTGATCGTGGTCAACGTCAAGGGCCTTCGGGTGACCGGCAAGAAGCTGACCGACAAGGTCTACACCTCCTACACCGGCTATCCGGGCGGGCTTCGCACGCGCGCCTACGGCGACATGGTCAAGCGCCATCCGACCTTCCCCTTCCGCCACGCGGTCGAGGGGATGCTGCAGCGGAGCACCCTCGGCCACGATCAGCTCAAGCGCCTCAAGATCTATGCCGGCGAGGCGCACCCGCATAGCGCCCAGCGTCCGGTTCCGATCCGATTTGGACCCCACGGGGAGGTCGAGACCATTGCCTGAGACCGCGCACTTCTACTACGGCACCGGCCGGCGCAAGAACGCCATCGCCCGGGTCCGGCTCTATCCGGGAGAGGGGACGATCATGGTCAACAACAAGCCGCCGCTGCAGTACTTCGGACGCCGGCAGCTGGAGATGATCGTGGTCGAGCCGCTCAAGCTGACCGAGAGCGCCAAGCGCTTCAACATCAGCGCCATGGTCGACGGCGGCGGGATCTCCGGCCAGGCGGGGGCGGTCCAGCACGGGATCGCCCGGGCGCTCTGCGTCGCCGACCTGGCGATGCGGCCGGTGCTCAAGAAGCACGGTCTCCTCTCCCGGGATCCGCGGATGAAGGAGCGCAAGAAGCCCGGTCTGAAGCGCGCCCGCAAAGCCCCTCAGTACACCAAGCGCTAGGGTATCCCCCGGGGGACGCCCGATGCGGTTCCCCGCCGGCCGCACGTCCAGCCCTGTCGTGCCGTTTAATTGACCAGGCGTGGACGCGATCATCCGGGACGTCACCATCTTCCTCGGCAGCGAGCCCTGGTGGCGACACCTCCTGGACCTGGCCGACGTGGGGATCGTGGCCTTCTTCCTCTACCGGATGTTCCTTCTGGTCCGGGGGACGCAGGCGGTCCAGCTGCTGGTCGGCATCCTGCTCCTGGGCCTGGTGGGCTTCGCTGCCACGCTCCTCAACCTGCGGCTCCTTTCCTTCATCTTCCGCAACGCGGCGCCGGCCATCCTGATCGGGGTCATCGTCCTCTTCCAGCCGGAGATCCGGCGCGCCCTCGACCAGTTCGGCCGGATCGGCTTCATCGGACGGCCGCTCGCCCACTACAACCTCCAGATCTTCAACCGCATGATCGAAGACGTCATCCGGGCTACCAGCAAGCTGGCCCAGCGCTTCACCGGGGCCCTGATCGTCTTCGAGAAGGAGACGGGGCTCGAGAACTACGCCAACACCGGGATCCGGATCAACGGGGAGGTGACCGCCGAGTTCCTGGAGGCGATCTTCTTCCCCAACTCTCCGCTGCACGACGGCGCGGTCATCATCCGTGGCACCCAGATCCTGGCCGCGGGCTGTGTGCTGCCGCTGGCGGAGGAGGGGACGGTCCGGGAGCGGATGGGAACCCGCCACCGCGCCGGCCTGGGCCTCTCCATGCAGGCCGACGCCGTGGTGGTGATCCTGAGCGAGGAGCTGGGCCAGATCACGGTGGCGCACGAGGGCAAGCTGCTGCGTAACCTCGACCCGGACCGCCTGCGCCAGGTGCTCACCTCACTGCTCCAGCCGCGCGCCGAGGTGCACCCGCCCCGGCTGGCCTGGAGGCGCTAGGCTAGTCCACGGTGGCACTCTTCTCCAACCTGCGACTCAAGCTGCTGGCGATCGCCTTCGCGCTGGCCATGTGGGGCGGCGTGGCCTACGCGGAGAATCCGACGACGCGCTCCACCTACAACCTGTCCATCGACCGGCCCAACACTCCCGCGGGGCTGGTCATCGTGGGCAGCCTCCCCATCATCCAGGTCGCCGTCGTGGGCAGCGCCCAGACCATGCGCAGCTTCGACCAGCGGAACCTGACGCTGACGGCCAGCTTCGCCGACGTCCACGTGGGCGCGAACCGGATCCCGATCCGGGTGACCAGCTCCGACCCTACCGTGACCGTGGAGCAGCCGAACCCGATCATCGTGCAGGTCGACCAGGTGGGCAGCGCCGACGTGCAGGTCACGGTCCAGAGGCTGCATCAGCTGCCTTCCGGGTTCCACGAGGTCTCGGCCACCGTCACCCCCAATCACGTGACGATCCATGGTCCGCAGAGCCAGCTGAGTGGAGTCCAGGCGGTGGTCCAGGTGGACCTGGCCGAACAGCAGGGGATCATCTCCCAGAACTTCGTGGTCCAGGTCCTCGACCCGGCGGGCAAGAAGGTCGACAAGGGTCTCTCGGACCCGACCAGCGTCAGCGTCCGGATCGACATCCAGCCCGATTCGGTCACTGAAACCAAGGCGGCCGGCGCCGCCGTGACCGGCCAGCCCGCGACCGGATACTACATCTCAAACATCCAGGTGAGCCCGACAACCGTCAACGCCACCGGGCTCGCCGACGTTCTGGGGGCGCTCAAGCAGATCGCGTCGGACCCGGTCGACGTCGGCAACCAGAACGCCGACGTGGTCAAGACCGTGACCCTGCGGCCTCCGGCGGGGGTTACCGTCTCTCCGCGGACGGTCCAGGTGCACGTCTTCATCGCCAGGAACCCGCTCGCCTCACCCTCGCCAGGCGCCTAGCCCTCCGTAACCTCGATCCCCGAGCGCCCGTTCCAGTGGCAACGATCTCGGATCGCTCCCTGTCTTGCGCCCTTTCAGGGAAACTGGAAAGACTATGTGTGGGATCATCGGCTACCTGGGTGAGCGCGCCGCGGCCCCCATCATCATGGAGAGCCTGAAGCGCCTGGAGTACCGCGGCTACGACTCGGCCGGGGTCGCGATCTACAACGAGGACGCCGACAAGACCTCGGTCGTGAAGAGCGCGGCCAAAGTGGATACCCTGGTCGACCGGTTGACGGAGGATATGCCCGCCGGCCGGCTCGGCATCGGGCACACCCGCTGGGCCACCCACGGACGCCCCACGGTGATCAACGCCCACCCCCACACCGACTGCACCAACAGGATCATGGTGATCCACAACGGGATCATCGAGAACTTCGCCGAGCTGAAGCGGGGCCTGCAGAGCCGGGGCCACGTCTTCGTCTCGGAGACCGACACCGAGGTGGTCCCTCACCTGATCGAGGAGCACTTCAAGGGTGACCTGGTCGCAGCCGTGCGCGAGTCCCTGGTCCAGGTTCGGGGCGCCTACGCCATGGCCATCTTCTCGCAGCACGACCCGGACCTGCTGATCGGGGCCCGGCTCAACGCACCCCTGGTGGTGGGGATCGGCGAGAAGGAGTGGTTCATCGCCTCCGACATCACGGCCATCATTCCCTACACCAAGAAGGTGCTGCTGCTCGGCGAAGGCGAGATGGTCTCGATCAGCTCGCTCGGCCCGGAGGTCAGCACCCTGGACGGCTCCGCGGTCAAGCCGCGCATCATCGAGGTCAAGTGGGACATCAGCCAGGCGCAGAAGGGCGGCTATCCCCACTTCATGGCCAAGGAGATCAACGAGGGCGCCCAGGCGGTCTCCAACGCCCTCCGCGGGCGCCTCACCGAGGAAGGCGTGGTCGCCTTCGAGGAGTTCGGCCTCACCGACCGGCAGCTGCTCAAGGTCCGGGACATCAAGATGGTGGCGGCGGGCACCTCCTTCTACGCGGCCCTCCTGGGCAAGTACATCATCGAAGACCTGGCCCGGATCCCGGTCGAGGTCGAGCCCGCCTCCGAGTTCCGCTACCGGCAGCCGATCATCGACCGGGACACGCTGGTGGTGGGCGTCTCCCAGTCCGGCGAGACCGCCGACACCCTGGCCGCCATCCGCGAGGCGCGCCGCCGCGAGGCGCGCGTGATCTCGATCACCAACGTCGTCGGCAGCTCGATGGCGCTGGAGAGCGACGGTGTCATCTACCTGCACGCCGGTCCCGAGATCGGGGTCGCCTCGACCAAGACCTTCATCGCTCACGTGGTCTGCCTCTACCTGCTCGGAATCCGGCTGGCCGCGGTCCGGCACCGCCTACCGCCCGAGCGGCTGCGCGAGCTGGCGGCCGACCTGAAGCGGCTCCCTGACGCGGTGCACACGGTGCTGGAACGCGCCGAGACCCTGCAGGCAATGGCCCGCAAGTACGCCCGCTACCAGAACTTCATGTACATCGGGCGGGGCATCAACTACCCGGTCGCGCTGGAGGGCGCCCTCAAGCTCAAGGAGATCTCCTACCTGCATGCCGAGGGCTACGCCGCCGGCGAGCTCAAGCACGGGCCGATCGCCCTGCTGGACAAGAGCTTTCCCGTCTTCGCCATCGCGACCGCAGGAGCGACCACGGAAAAGATCGTGAGCAACATCCAGGAGGCGCTGGCCCGCGACGCGCCGGTGGTGGCCCTGGTCAGCCAGGGCGACCCGGTGCTGGACGAGATGACGTCCGACCGGATCGAGGTGCCCGCCGTGGCGGAATTCCTTTCCCCGATTCCCAACGTGGTGGCCCTGCAGCTCTTCGCCTACTTCGTGGCCAGCGAGCGTGGCTGCGACGTCGACCAGCCCCGGAATCTCGCGAAATCGGTCACGGTTGAGTGACCGGGCTCGGCTCCGAGCTCAGAGACTTACCGGGCGAATTGCGGCTCGCGGACGGCCCGCGCGCGGCCCGGCCGCAGAATTCCAGTGCGGCCGGCGTGCCTGGCGCGGGCCTGCTCGCCGCCCGCCCTGGCTCGCCACCGCTGACGCGGCGTCTCGCTCCTCGCCCTTCGGGCTCGTAGCCCTTCTAAGCTGAGCACGATGATCCCGAGGGTGGGCGTCGACGTCACGGCGATCGAACGAATCGAGAAGGCATTCGCCCGTCACAAGACCCGCTTCCTGCGGAAGTTCCTCACGGAGCGAGAGATCGAGTACTGCGGCGGCAGCGCGGAAAGCTGGGCCGGACGCTGGGCGGCGAAGGAAGCGATCGGCAAGGCGCTGCCCAGCGGGGTCGCGCGGCCGCGGATGGTCGACGTCGAGATCCTCCCCCGCCCTGACGGGCGCCCTCACGTCTGGGTCGGCCAAAAGACCAGCCTGGCCGGCCGGACGGTCGACGTCAGCATCGCCCACGACGGTCACTTCGCGATCGCGGTGGCGGTCATCCCGGACACCGGTCCCCGCCCGCGGCCGGCGGCGCTTCCACCCGGCTTCCGCCTGCCCGAACGCCCGCGTGACGGCCACAAGGGTACCTTCGGGACCGCGGTGGCCCTCGCCGGATCACAGGGCTTCACCGGCGCCGCCTACCTGACCAGCATGGGCGCGGCCCGCAGCGGGGCCGGCCTGGTCCGCCTGCTGGTCGGCCAGTCGATCTACCCCATCCTGGCCGAGAAGTGCACCGAGGTGATGGTCACGCCCCTGCCGGAGGTCGCGCCCGGGGTCGTCGGCCACGTCTCGGCCAGCGGTGTGCTGCGCGGCTTCAGCGGCGCCGACGCGGGCGTCATCGGTCCGGGCCTGGGCCGCGACGCCTCGACCCGCCGGCTTCTGGAGGACGTCATCCCGCGCATCCAGGCGCCCCTGGTCCTCGACGCCGATGCCCTGAACCTGCTGGCCGAGCAGCGTCCACTCCTGCCGCGGCTTCCGCAGGAGATCGTGCTCACGCCACACCCCGCCGAGTTCGGTCGCCTCTCCGGCCTGGAGGTCAGCGCCGTCCAGAGTGACCGCGAGGGTGTGGCCCGCCGCTTCGCGGCGGCGTGGAAGAAGGTGGTCGTGCTCAAGGGCGCGCGCACCGTGGTCGCCGCGGCGGACGGACGGTCCTGCGTCAACGACGCCGCGACTGCGGCGCTGGCCTCGGGCGGAACGGGTGACGTCCTGGCTGGCCTGATCGCCGGCCTGCTGGCCCAGGGACTCACCGCCTATGAGGCCGCCGTCACCGGGGTCCACCTGCACGGCCTGGCCGGCCTGCAGCTGGAGGCGGAGGTGGGGAGTGCCGGAGTCCTCGCCTCCGAGATACTCCCGGTGATCCCTCGCCTCATGGAACGGCTGCGCACCGGCTCCGCCTGATGCGCGACGGCGCCACCAAGTGGGCCGAGGTAGACCTCGACGCCATCGCTCACAACGCCCGCACCATCGGCGCGCTGATCGGTCCGGCGACGGCGCTGATGGCGGTGGTCAAGGCTAACGGCTACGGCCACGGCGCCGTCCCCTGCGCCCGGGCGGCCCTGCGCGGTGGCGCGGCCTGGCTCGGAGTCTCCTCAGCGGACGAGGGCCTCGAGCTGCGGCGGGCCGGGATCCAGGCGCCCACCCTGATCCTCGGCTACACGCCCGAGGCATCCCTGGCCGCGGCGGCGGAGGCCGGTCTCTCCATCACCCTCTACGAGGGGACCACGCTCGAGGCGCTGCGGCGGCTGCGGCCGGTCCGCCCTGTGCCGGTGCACGTCAAGGTGGACACCGGGATGCACCGGCTGGGGGCCCCCCCGAGCGACGCCATCGCCCTGGTCGAGGCGGTCCGGAGCACGTCGCATCTGCGCCTGGAGGGCCTGTTCACCCATTTCGCGGACGCGGACGGCGGCGATCCCGCCTTCACCAGGTCCCAGCTCGAGGCCCTCCTCGAGGTCCGGCGTCGGGCGCTGGAGGCGGGTGCATCTGGATTCCTCAGCCACGCGGCGAATTCCGCCGGCCTGCTCCGGTTTCCAGAGTCCCGCCTCGACCTGGCGCGGGCCGGCATCATCCTCTACGGCATCCCTCCCGCCACCCCCTGGCCCGCCTTCCCCGACCTGCGTCAAGCACTGCGCTGGGCCACGATCGTGACCAGCGTGCGCACCGTACCGGATGGCGAGACCGTGGGTTACGGCCGGCGCTTCACCGCCCGCGGCCCTCGGCGGGTCGCCACCCTGGCCGCGGGTTACGCGGACGGTCTCTTCCGCGTCCTCTCCAACCGCGGCTCTGTGGTCGTCCGCGGCCGGCGCGTGCCGATCGCGGGCACGGTCAGCATGGACCAGGCAGGCGTCGACGTCAGCGACGTCCCGGGCGTGACGGTCGGCGACGTGGCCTGGCTGATCGGGTCGGACGGCGCAGCCCGGGTCTCGGCGGAGGAGGTCGCCGCGGCCGCCGGCACGATTGCGTACGAGGTGCTCTGCGCCATCTCCTCGCGCGTGCCGCGCCGCTACCGCGGTGAGGCCTGAAAGGGCCTATCTATACTGCTCTCGTGTCGGGATCGATCTCGAACGGGCGTGCCGCGCGGCAGGCTCGACTGCGCGCCATGCGCCTCTACGTCATCACCACGGACGCCCCCGGCCCGGCCGAAACCGCGCGTGTGGTCGAGGCGGCCCTGCGCGGCGGCGCCGACGCCATCCAGCTGCGCAAGAAGGTGATGCCCAAGGGAGAGCAGTATCGCCTGGCCCTGGTCCTGCGGACCCTGACGCGGGCGCACGGCGCCCTGTTGATCGTCAACGACCATGCCGACCTGGCCCTGGCGGCTGACGCCGACGGCGTTCACCTGGGACAGGACGATCTCGAGCCCGCGGTGGTGCGCCGCCTGCCGGGATTCGAAGACCTGCTGATCGGCCGGTCGACTCACTCGCTCGAGCAGGCCCGGCAGGCCGCGGCTGACGGCGTCGACTATCTCGGCGTCGGCCCGGTCTACCCGACTCCGACCAAGCCGGGGCGGCCCGCCGTCGGCCTGGAGCTGGTGGGCGCGGTCGCGAGCGCCCTCTCCTTGCCCTTCGTGGCGATCGGCGGCCTCGACGCCGGCAATGCCGGCGAGGCGATCGATGCCGGGGCCCGGGCGGTCGCGGTGCTGCGCGCCGTCGGCGAGGCGCCCGATCCATGCCAGGCGGCGCGCGCCATCGTGAACCTGCTGATCGCCCGCCAGAAGGTGCCGGCGTGAGCCAGGTGACCGTCCGGCTCAACGGCAAGCCGCGGGCCGTGCAGGACGGGGTCACCCTCCTCCAGCTGCTCTCCCAGCTCGACGTCCAGCCGGGACGAGTGGTCATCGAGCACAACCGTGAGATCCGCCGCCTGGAGGACTTCGAGCGGACTCAGGTGCACGGCGGAGACGAGCTCGAGCTGGTCTACTTCGTGGGCGGGGGCTCGACCGGCGACGACGGGGAGGGCAATCCGCTATTGATCGGCGGCCGGACCATCGGCTCGCGGCTGATCCACGGCACCGGCAAGTTCCCGTCCAACGCCGTCCTCGCCCGCTGCCTGGAGGCGGCCGCCCCCTCCATGATCACGGCCGCGATCCGCCGTCTGGAGCTGGAGGGACGGCGCTCGGAGCTGGAGGGGATCGACCTGAGGCGCTACCTGCTCCTGCCCAACACGGCCGGCGCCACCACCGCGGAAGGCGCGGTCCGGCTGGCGCGTCTCGCCCGGGCGGCCGGCTTCTCCGATTTCATCAAGGTCGAGGTCTGGGGGGACGACGACACGCTGCTGCCGGATCCACGAGGAACGCTCGAGGCGACCGAGCAGCTGGTCAAGGAGGGCTTCGTGGTCATGCCCTACACCAGCGACGACGTGATGCAGGCGGTGCGTCTCTACGAAGCGGGCGCAGCCGCGGTGATGCCAGGCGCGGCGCCGATCGGCACCACCCTTGGACTGCAGAACGTCCTGAACCTCCAGCTGATCGTGCAGAAGGTGGGCGTGCCGGTGATAGTCGACGCCGGCCTGGGCGTACCCTCGGAGGCGGCGCGATGCCTGGAGCTGGGGGCTGCGGCGGTGCTGGTCAACACCGCGATCGCGCGGGCCCAGGATCCTCCCCAGATGGCCCGCGCCTTTCGCGAGGCGGTGGTCGCCGGCCGTCGCGCCTACCTGGCCGGACGTGCCCACATCGGCGTCAGGGCGGTGGCCAGCAGCCCGCGCGAGGGCATCCCCGTTTAGCCGCGCCCTGGCCGGCCTCGGCGAGCAAGGGATCCTGCGCGCGATTCGACCCTACCTCAGCCCGGCAAAGGGCGATCTCCTGGTCGGCGCCCGCGAAGACGACGACGCCGCGGTCTGGCGCAGCCCTGGCGGCGCCCTGGTCGCCACCGTGGACACGATGGTGGAGGGGCGGGATTTTCGCCTCGACTGGCCGGGCTTCGGCTTCCGCCTCCTGGGCCGCCGCCTGATGAGCGTCAACCTGAGCGACCTGGCCGCCATGGGTGCCGACCCCAGCCACGCGCTGGTCTCGCTCGCCCTGACGCCGCGGCTCGATAGAGACGACCTGCGCGCCCTCTATAGAGGCATCGCAGACCGGGCGCGCTCGGCCCGGTGCACCGTCGCAGGCGGTGACGTCAGCGCCACCAGCGGCCCCCTGGTGCTGACCGTGGCGCTGTTCGGGCACCTCCCGGACGGTCGCCGGCCGCTGACGCGCCGCGGGGCGCGGGCCGGCTGGACGGTGGCCGTCACGGGCGTCCTGGGCCGGGCCGCGGCTGGACTGCGCCTGCTGCTCGAGGGGCGCAGGCCGCGCACCGCGGCGGAGCGGCGATGGGTGCGGGCGCTTTTCGATCCCCAGCCGCGGCTTCTGGCGGCGCGGCAGCTGCAGGCTGCAGGGGTGAGGGTGGCCGGGGACATAAGCGATGGCATCTACCGCGAGCTGCAGCGGATCGCCGAACCCGCCGGCCTCGGGGTCCTGGTCGACGCCGACCGGCTGCCCCTGGACGCCGACCTGCGCCGGGAGGGCAAGCGCGCCTGGACCCAGGGCCTGATCGAGTCGGAGGACTACGAGCTGGTCTGCGCCGCGCCCGCCCGAGTCATCGCCACGGCCCAGCGGCGCCTGTGGAGCGGGTCGCGGCTGAGCCTGACCCCGATCGGCAGCCTGACGGCCGCCCCTGGCATCCGGGTCCGCAGCCAGGGCGCAACCGTGTCCATCCCGCAATCGCGGGCCGGCTATGACCACTTTGGTTGAGACCGCGTCGCCCGAGGAGACGATGGCGGTGGGCCGCTGCCTCGGCGCCGCGCTCAGGCCGGGGGACCTGGTGGCGCTGGAAGGTGATCTGGGGAGCGGAAAGACGGTGCTGGTCCGGGGGGTGGCGCAGGCGCTCCTGGTCGACGACCCGGTTCACAGCCCGACCTTCGTCCTCCATCACCGCTACCGGGGGCCGGTCCCGCTCGACCACTACGACCTCTATCGCCTGCAGGGCCTGGGCTGGGCCGATGCGGGCCTGGACGAACCGGCGCCGGACGCGGTCAGCGTGGTCGAGTGGCCGGACCGCGCCGCGCCGCTAGAGACCTGGGCCGGCATCCGGATCCGCCTGGAGATCGTGGATGCTTCCAGGCGGAGGCTGACCTGCCTGCACGGGACGGAGCCGGTGCGGGCCTGTTTCGATGGGCATCTGCCTCGCGCTTGACACCGCGGGGAGCGAGCACGCACTCGTGCTCCTGGAGTTCGACCGCGTGCTGGCCGAGGACAGCTGGCCGCGAACGCGCGGCGCCGGCGATCCACCCATCCTCAGCCGCGTGCAGTCGCTCCTGGACCGCGCCGGGCGCACCCGGGGCCACCTGGAGGCGGTCGCGGCCGGCCGCGGGCCTGGATCGTTCACCGGCTTGCGGGTGGGGCTGGCGATCGCCTCAGGGATCGCCTATGCGGGCGGCCTGCCGCTCTACCTGGTGGACAGCCTCGCGGTGCTCCGGGCCCAATCGCCGCTGACCGGGGCCGCGCTTCGCGACGCGGGTCGCGGCGAATGCTTCGCCTGGCGTCCGGGAATCGAGCCGGTGCGCGTCCCGGGCGCCGAGCTGCGTGGCTGGCTCCGACCCCAGGAGCGCGTGATCGTCGATCCGCCCGGCCGGCTGGCCGGATGGACCGGCGATCCTGCCCCCGAGATCCCGGCCACTGAACGCCTGCCGCTGCCCCGCGCGCTGGCGCAGGTCGCGATCGAGGCCCTCCGCTCGAAAAAACCGGTGCGATATCATGAAGTGCGGCCGCTCTACGTGCAGCCCGCGGCAGCCGAGGAGCGAAAGGCCAGCCAGTGATGCAACTGAAGTCCAGAGTCCTGGTCGATGGCATGCGGGAGGAAGACATCCCGCAGATCCAGGTCATCGAGCGGGAGATCTTTCCGACCCCCTGGCCGAAGAACGCCTATTACCGCGAGCTGCACCACAACCGCTCCGCCTACTACCTGGTGCTCCGGCTGGAAGAGACGATCGTCGGCTACGCCGGGCTCTGGAAGATGAGCGATGAGGCCCACATCACGACCGTCGGCGTGCGCGCCGGCGATCAGGGCAAGGGCTACGGCCACGCCCTGATGGCGGCCCTGATCCAGCGGGCCTATCAGCTGGGCTCGCGCTGGCTGACGCTCGAAGTCCGCCCCTCCAACGAGGTCGCAGTCCGCCTCTACGAGAAGTTCGGCTTCAAGGTGATCGGCCGGCGCCGCGGCTACTACACCGACAACAACGAGGACGCCATCGTGATGTGGTCCGATTCCATACACGCGCCTTCCTTCAAGCGGCGGTTCAAGGAGATCCTCGAATCGCTTGAGATCGAAGGCCTCGACCGCAGCGTCCCCGATTAGCCGGCGCACGATCCCGACCGGATGAGGCTGCTGGCGGTCGAGACTTCCTGCGACGAGACCGCCGCGGCGGTGGTGGAGAGCGGCCCGCGCCTGCTCGCCAACGTGATCCGCTCCCAGGAGGACCTCCATGCTCCCTACGGCGGCGTGGTCCCTGAGCTGGCGGCCCGCGCCCACCTGCAGGCCCTGGTTCCGGCGATCGAGCGGGCCCTAGCTCTCAGCGGCGCGGGCTGGGAGGCGGTCGACGGCCTGGCCGTCACCCAGGGACCGGGACTGGTGGGGACGCTGCTGGTCGGGGTCCATACGGCGCAGGCCATCGCCTGGGAGCGGGGCCTGCCGGTGATCGGGGTCAGTCATCTGGCCGGGCATCTGTACGCCGCTCTCTTCGAGCATCCGGGACTGCGCCCGCCGGCGCTGGGACTGATCGTCTCGGGCGGTCACAGCGACCTCATCCGCTGGACCGAGGAGGGCGCCATCGAGGTGCTGGGCCGGACGATCGACGACGCCGCCGGCGAGGCCTTCGACAAGGGGGCAAGGATCCTGGGCCTGCCCTTCCCGGGAGGGCCGGCGGTCGACCGGCTCGCCGCCCAGGGCGATCCGCGCGCCGTCGATCTGCCCCGCCCCCGGGCCAGGGGGCTGGACTTCAGCTTCAGCGGCGTCAAGACCGCCCTCCTCTACGAGGTGCGGCGCCGGGGCCACCTGGACGAGCAGGCGCGGGCCGACCTGTCGGCCGCCTACCAGGAGGCGATCGTGGACGCGCTCCTGCAGCGGGTGGAGGCCGCCGTCGCCCGCGAGCCGGTGCCGGTGGTGGTCCTGGGCGGAGGGGTCGCCCGCAACCGCCGCCTGCGGGCCCAGGCCCAGGCGCGGCTGGGCGACCGGGTGCGGGTGGTCGTCCCCGAGCCCGACCTGTGCACCGACAACGCGGCCATGATCGGCGCCGCCGGGCTGATCGAGTGGCAGCGCCGCGGACCGAGCCGCGCCCCTTTCGACGCCGATCCCGGCCTGGGCTTCGGCTGAGGGCTGGCGGCGGGGACTCGATCTCGCGCCGGAAGGGGTCCTTGAAAGGGGCAGCCGAGATGGGCTACAATTAGCACTCGCAACTGGTGAGTGCTAAGGGTCCGCAGGCGGCAGGCGGCGGACCGGCGACAAGGAGGTAGGAGTATGCGACTGCGTCCACTCGGCGATCGCGTCGTGATCAAGCCGGTCGAGCGGGAGGAGAAGACCAAGAGCGGCATCGTCCTTCCGGACACGGCCAAGGAGAAGCCCCAAGAGGGCATGATCGAGGCCGTCGGCAACGGGCGTTTCATCGAGGCAACCGGCAAGCGCGAGCCCCTCGACGTCAAGGTCGGGGACCGCGTCGTCTATGCCAAGTACGCGGGGAGCGAGATCAAGCTCGACGAGACGGAGTACCTGATCGTCTCCGAGAAGGACATCCTCGCCGTCGTGGCCAACGGCAAGGCCTGATCCGAAGCCAGACCGTTCAGGAAGCCGGCGGCGAGCCGGCTTCCTTCGTTTTCGGCCGCGGGATCGTGGGCAGCCCCAGCACCGCCTCCTGCAGGGCCGTGTAATGGTCGTCGTCACGCACGTTGTAGGCCGGGTTGACCCAGCGCAGGTAGCCCCGGTAGTCGATCAGGAACATGGCCCGCCTGGCAACGCCCTCCTCCTCCCGGAGCACGCCGTAATCTCGCGCGGCCGCCTTGTGCCAGTCCGCGACCAGCGGAAAGGGAAGGTCACCCAGGCTGACCGAGTACGCTTTGTGCGACCAGATGTGGTCGACGCTGATGCCCAGGATCTGGACCGCTGACTTCTCGAAGAACTGGTGATCTTCTCTCAAGGAGGAGAACTCCTTGGTTCAGCCGGGGCTGAAGTCGAAGACGTAGAAGGCAAGTAGCACGTGACGGCTTCCCCGAAAGGAGGACAGCGTCAGCGGCTCGCCGTCGGGTGTTGCGGGAAGGGTGAAGTCGGGCGCCAGGTCGCCCACCCCCGGGACCCTCGATCCGTCCGCCATCGTGTAATTCTAGGGCAGGGAGTTCACATGCTCTTCAGGGATCGTGAGGATGCGGGCCGGCAGCTGTCGCGCCGCCTCGAGCGCTACCGGGCCGACCCGGATGCAGGAGTGCTGGGCATCCCGCGGGGCGGCATCGTGGTGGGCGCGGCCATCGCCCGCGAGCTGCACCGGCCGCTGGGCGTCTGCGCGGTCCACAAGCTGGGCGCGCCCGGCAACCCGGAGCTGGCGATCGGAGCCGTCGACGACGAGGGCGCCACCATCGTCGACTGGAGCCTGCTGCGGCGGCTCGAGGTCACCGACCAGGCGCTGGAGGTGGAGGTCGAACGCCAGCGCCGAGAGCTGCAGCGGTGGGTCGGCGACGTCGCCCAGGGACGGACGGCGCTGGTCCCGTCCACGGCGATCATCGTCGACGACGGGATCGCCACCGGCGCCACGGCCCGCGCCGCCGTCCAGGCCACCCGGCGCCGTGGAGCCCGCCGCCTGATCCTCGCCGTCCCGGTGGCACCCGCCGAGACGGCCAGGGCGTTGGAGGCGTTGGTGGACGAGTGGGTCTGCCTGGCCACCCCGGAGCCGTTCTTCGCGGTCGGCAATTTCTTCGAGGAGTGGCCGCAGGTGACCGACGAGGAGGTGCGCTCCTTACTGGAAGCAGCTGCACCCTGACGGCCATGCCGGGACCGGCCGCGAGCCGCAATCGCGCCCGGTAAGTCAAGGCTCGGTTACGGTGTTTACAGAGGTGTCACGCGTTCTTCGGCTGGGCGCGGAAGGTCCCGCCCTATAGTTGGGGGCGCATGAAGCTCTTCGCCAAGGGCAAGGGGGGTCCCAGCGTGCCGTCCGCGCCTGTGGCGGCCTTCCAGCCGATCGACCGGACCGGCCTGCTCGGACTGCTGGGCCAGGTGGTCAACACCGGCCAGTCGGGCGTGCTCGAGCTGCAGGAACCCCAGGGCGCCTGGGTCTATGCCTTCCAGGCCGGGGCGCTGACCCATGCCAGCGGCGGCCGGGTCAGGGGCGCCCGCCAGGCCTTCGACCTGCTCTGGGAGTTCCAGCAGGGGCAGTTCAAGTACGTCCCCGGCACCGGGCACGGCCTGGCCTCGAACCTGTACATCGACAGGGCCAGGCTGACGGACCTGCTGCGCCGGAGCCAGGCGGCCCTCCAGGGGCCGGCCTCGCCCTACATCCCGGCCGGGCAGCAGCGCGCGATCCCCCAGTATCCGACGCCTCCTCCCGGCGCTCCGGCGCTGGGCTGGGCCCCGCCAGGCTACCCCCCCGGCCCGGCCGGTTATCCGCAACCGCCGCCCGTGCCCGCCGGTTATCCGCAACCGCCGCCCGCGCCCGGTTATCCGCCGGCGCCGGTCGCCTATCCGCAGGCGGCGCCCCCGGCCGCCTATCCGCAATCCGCGCCCTCGACAGCCGGCTATCCGCCCCCCGGCATCCCGGTTGCCCCACCGGGCTATCCCCAGCCCTTCCCCGCGCAGGGCTACCCGGGTCCTGTTCAATCTCCGCCCCGGCAGTCGAGCCCGCAGTCCTTCTCCGTCCCCCCCATGCCGATCCCCAGGAAGGCGCCGGTCAACCAGGCGCCACCCACGCCGCCGTCCCCCGCCCCGCCCACCGCTCCCGCGGAGGCGCCGAAGAGCGCTCAGGTCGACGACCTCAAGGCTCTGAGGGCGAGCCTGGTTGCGCAGGCCCCCGCGGCCGGCGCCGGAGTCCCCCCAGCCTGGAAGGTCCGCACCGCCGAGGGCGCCGCCGCGCCGGTCGCCGCGGCGCCGCAGCCCAAGGCGGCGACAGGCCGGACCGCGGAAGAAACGGTCGCGGCTGCGGGGGGCCATCGACTTGCAGCTGATCAAGTTCCTCCTCTGGGCCTGCGAGCGGACCTACTCCGAGGACGACCACTGGACCCTGAAGGACGCCTTCGAGGTCTCGACGATGGAGCTGCGCGACCAGTTCGTCGGCGCCTTCTCGCAGTCCTTCAAGGCCGGCCCCAAGGCCGGCGCCGGCGACGAGGACGTCGACGAGATGGCCGCGGGCCGGATGCGCGGCCGCGCCAAGTCCCGCAAGCGCTGAGCCGGGCGGGCAGCGGCCCGCCGCATCAGTAAACTCGCAGGAGTCGTGACCATTGAGACTGCCGCGCCCTCGGGCGCCGTCCACGTCGACCTCCTGAGCAAGCTGAACCCGGAGCAGCGCGCCGCCGTCACCGCCGGCGACGGGCCGCTGCTGATCTTCGCCGGGGCGGGGACCGGTAAGACGCGGGTGCTCACCCATCGCATCGCCTGGCTGATCCAGCAGGGACGTGCCCAGCCGGGTGAGGTCCTGGCCGTCACCTTCACCAACAAGGCGGCCAGGGAGATGCGGGGACGAGTCGAGCAGCTTCTCAACCTGAGTGCGACCGCGGTCTGGATGGGCACCTTCCATGCCATCGCGGCCCGCATCCTGCGCCGGGACGGCAGCGCGGCCGGGATCGACCGCCGCTTCGTCATCTACGACGAGGGCGACCGGCTCAACTCGGTCAAGCGGGTGATGGGCGAGCTTCGGCTCGACGAGAAGCGCTACCCACCGGGGGCCTTCGTCCAGGCCATCTCCCACGCCAAGGACGAGCTGCAGGGCGCGTCGGAGTTCGCCCAGGCGGCGGGGACCCACATGGAGGAGCTGGCGGCGCAGGTCTACGCCCGCTACGAGGCCTTCCTCCAGGGCAACAACGCTCTGGACTTCGACGACCTCCTGCTGCGCACGGTGCGCCTCCTTCGGGAGCAGGGCGAGGTGCTCGAGAAGTACCAGCGGCGCTTCAAGTACGTGATGGTCGACGAGTACCAGGACACGAACCGGGCTCAGTACGTCATGGTGCAGCTGCTGGCCCAGTCGCATCGCAACCTGGCCGTCGTGGGTGACGACGACCAGTCCATCTACCAGTTCCGCGGAGCCGACGTGCGCAACATCCTGTCCTTCGAGCGCGATTACCCCGAGGCCCGGGTGGTCAAGCTGGAAAGGAACTACCGGTCGACGCAGACCATCCTGGATGCGGCCTACCACGTCATCCGGCACAATCCGAACCGCGCTGACAAGCGGCTCTGGACCGACCGCGGGGCCGGCGTCAGGGTGGTGGTCGCCCAGACCTACGACGAGCAGGAGGAGGCGCTCGCGGTCGCCCAGGAGGCGCTGCGGCTGGTGGCCCAGGGCGACGTCCGGCTGGCCGACGTCGCGGTGCTCTACCGCACCAACGCCCAGTCCCGGGCGCTGGAGGAGGTCCTGCTGCGCCGGGGCGTTCCCTACCGGCTGATCGGGGGTCCCCGCTTCTACGAGCGGCGCGAGGTCAGGGACGTCCTGGCCTATCTCCGGCTGACGGCGAATCCTCGGGACAGCCTGAGCTTCTCCCGGGTCATCAACGTCCCCCGGCGCAAGCTGGGGGAGAAGTCGCTGGCCCAGCTCGGGTTCTTCGCCGACGCCCACGGCCTGACGCCCTGGGAGGCGCTCTCCCGGGTATGGGAGATGACCGAGCTGGCATCCTCCGCGGCCCGCTCGCTCGAGGCCTTCCGCCAGCTGATCGAGGAGCTGCGCCAGGCGGCCTCCAGCCGGCGCCTGGTGGAGGTCATCGACCTTCTGCTCGGCCGGACCGGATACGAGAGGTACCTGACCGAGACCGGCAGCGACGCGCAGGAGCGCTGGGCCAACGTGCTCGAGCTGCGCGGGCTGGCCTCGGAATACGACGGCCTCCCTCCCGGGGAAGGCCTGCAGGCCTTCCTGGAGGAGGTCAGCCTGATGAGCGACGTCGACACCCTGGAGGAGCGTCCGCAGGGGCTGACGCTGATCACCCTGCACATGGTCAAAGGCCTCGAGTTCCCGGTGGTCTTCATGCTCGGGATGGAGGAGGGACTCTTCCCGCACAGCCGCAGCTTCGACTCGCCGACCGGACTGGAGGAGGAGCGTCGGCTGGCCTACGTCGGCATGACCCGGGCCCGCGACCGCCTTTATCTCTTCCACGCCTTCCGGCGGCACCTGTGGGGCAACGCCCAGCTCAATCTGCCCTCCCGGTTCCTGGCCGACCTGCCTCCCGACCTGGTCGACGCTCCCGCCGGGATCCCCGCGGGCGTGCCGGCGAGCGACCAGGCGCCCGCCCAGGTGATCGAGGCGGCCCGCCCATCGATCGCGCTCAAGGTGACCCAGCGCTACCGGCAGGGAGACAACGTCGAGCACCGCAGCTGGGGGCGCGGCCGGGTCCTCAAGAGCACGCTGACGCGCACCGACGAGGAGCTGATCGTTAAGTTCGATACGGTCGGCGTCAAGATCCTGGCGGTGAGCCTGGCGCCGATCGTAAAGCTCTGATCCCGGTGCAGGCCCTGGAGGAGGCTCAGGAGCGGATCGAGGCGCTCCGCCGCCAGATCGAGCATCACAACCGGCAGTATCACGAGCTCGACCGCCCGCAGATCACCGACGCGGAGTACGATGCCCTCTTCCGCCAGCTGGTCGAGATGGAATCGCGGCATCCCGAGCTGCTGACCCCCGATTCTCCGACCCAGCGGGTCGGCAGCCCGCCGTCTCAGGCCTTCGCCAAGGTCACGCACCGAGTCCCCATGCTGTCGCTGGCCAACGCCTTCGAGCGGGAAGAGGTCCGGGAGTTCGACCGCCGTGTCCACCGAGTGCTGGGCTCCAGCCCGGTGGGCTACGTCACCGAGCTGAAGATCGACGGCCTGGCGATGAGCCTCCTCTACGAAGACGGCCGCTACCGTATCGGAGCCACTCGCGGAGACGGCTACGCCGGTGAGGACGTGACCCCCAACGTCAAGAGCATCGGCAGCGTGCCGCTGCGGGTGACGGTGCCTGGGGAGTTCCCGCGCAGTTTCGAGGTGAGAGGCGAGGTCTACATGCCCAGGCGCAGCTTCCAGCGCCTCAACGAGGAGCTGGCGGCGCAGGGCAAGCCGCTCTTCGCCAATCCTCGCAACGCCGCTGCGGGCGCGGTGCGGCAGCTCGATCCAAAAATCACTGCCGGCCGCCGGCTGGAAACCTTCATCTACGCGCTCGATCCCGCCGGCGGAGCGCGCAGCCAGGCCGAGATCCTGGCCAGGCTGGGGGAGATGGGCTTCCGGATCAACCCCAACTTCCGAGTCCACCCCGACATCGAGTCCGTTTTCGCCTTCCTCGACGAGTGGGAGGAGAAGCGCCACGGCCTCGACTACGAGACGGACGGAGTGGTGCTCAAGGTCGACGACCTCGGCCAGCAGGCGGAGCTGGGCTTCGTCTCCCGCAGCCCGCGCTGGGCGCTGGCGTTCAAATTTCCACCGGAACAGGCGGAGACCACGGTGGATGACATCAAGGTGTACGTGGGAAGGACGGGCGTGATCACTCCGGTCGCGTGGCTGGAGCCGGTGCTGGTCGGCGGGACCACCGTCAGCCGGGCCACGCTCCACAACGAGGACGAGGTGGCCCGCAAAGACGTCCGCGAGAGGGATCGGGTCGTCATCCAGCGCGCGGGCGACGTGATCCCGGAGGTGGTGCGGGTCATCTTGGAGAAGCGGCCGGCTGGAACCAGGCCCTGGCGCATGCCCGCCCACTGCCCCGAGTGCGGCACCTCGTTGGTGCGCGAGGAGGGCGAGGCCGCCACCCGCTGCATCAACCCGCTCTGCCCGGCCCAGGTGCGCGAACACCTCCGTCATTTCGTCGCGGCGATGGACGTCGAGGGCTTCGGCTACGCGACGCTCGAGCAGCTGATGGAAAGGGGATTGGTGCGCGACCCGTCGGACCTGTACCACCTGTCGAAGGAGCAGCTGCTCTCGCTCGACGGCTTCGCCGACAAATCGTCGCAGAACCTGCTCGACCGCATCGAGGCCAGCAAGGAGACCGATCTGACGAGGTTCCTGGCTGCTCTCGGGGTCCCGCACGTGGGCTGGAGCGGAGCCACGGCACTGGCCGAGCACTTCGGCTCGCTGGAGCCGCTGCGGCGAGCCTCGGTCGACGAGCTGCAGGCGGTCGGCGGCATCGGCCCGGTCGTCGCCGAGGGCGTGCAGGCCTACTTCGCCCGTCCCGAGGCCAACCGGCTGATCGACCGCCTGCTCGCCGCCGGCATCCGGTTGGCGAGCGCGGAACGCCCCCAGGGCCGGCTGAGCGGCAAGACCTTCGTCCTCACCGGCAGCCTGGGCTCGATGACCCGCCCACAGGCCGAGGAACGCATCCGCGCACTGGGCGGGGCCGCCGGGTCGAGCGTGTCCAGGAAGACCGACTACCTGGTGGTGGGCCAGGACCCCGGCTCAAAGCTGGAGAGGGCCCAGCGCCTCAAGGTGCCGATCCTGGACGAGAGGGCCTTCCAGAAGCTGCTCGAGGAGGAGTAGAAGCCGGGTCAGCCCCGGTCTAAGACAACGATGGGTTGCCTCTATAAGAATTTGTGACGACTTGTGACAGCTCCTTAACTTCTCTTTTATGCCCGGCGACGGATATTGACGGGCGTGTTGCATGGGCGATTACGGACTGCCCTGGCCGGGCGGCTGCGGATGCCACGACCGGGGCCTGCGGCCCCCAGCGAACTGGTCGAGCGGCTCCGGGACTCCGAACGCCGGCTGGCCGTCATCGCCGACACCTCGCCCGCCGCGGTCATCACAGCGGACCACGCCGGCGTCATCACCGGCTGGAACCGCAAGGCGGAGGAGATCTTCGGCTGGCCGGCGGATGAGGCCGTCGGCCAGACCATGGCTGACACGATCGTGCCCCGCCGCCACCGGAGGGCCCACGAGCGGGGCCTGGCGCGGCAGCGCGAGACCGGCGAGGCGAAGATCCTGGGCAAGGCGGTGCAGATGATGGCCCGCCACCGCGAAGGCCGGGAATTCCCCGTCGAGCTGGTGATTTCCGCCGGCTCCGAGTCCGGCGGCCGGCTCGGCTACGTTGCCTTCGTGACCGACATCACTTTGCGCCGGGAGAGTGAGCGCCTGCGCGCGGCGCAGTTCGCCGTCACCCGCCCGCTGGCGACCAGCACCACCTGGTCGGAGGCCGCGCCCCAGGTCATCCGCGGTATCTGCGACATCCTGGGCTGGGCCCGGGGCGAGTTCTGGGCGATCGACCGCGGCGGTGACCGGCTGCGCCTGGAGCACGGCTGGCACCGGCCGGCGCGCGATCTCGATGAATTCAGCCGGCTGGTGACGGACATCTCCCAGATCTGCGGGCGCGGGCTCCTGGGCCGGGTCGCCCAGAGCGGGCGCGCGCTGGCGATCGCCGACCTGGCCCAGGACCTCGACTCGCCCCACGCGGGTCCTGCGGGCCACGCCGGGCTGCACGCCGCGTTCGCCTTCGCCATCGACAACGGACGCCAGGTGACGGGCGTGCTGGCTTTCTATCGCCGCGAGGCCCGGTCCCTCGACCGTGCCACCCTGCGGGTGCTCAGCGACATGGGGTCTCAGATCGGCCAGTTCATCGAACGCCGGCGCGCCGAGGAGGCGTTGCGGCGCAGTGGCGAGCGGATGCGCGCCGTCCTGGACAACGTAGCCGACGGGATCATTACGGTCGACGAGCAGACGCTGATCCGCACCATCAATCCGGCGGCGCAGCGCCTCTTCGGCTGCGAGGCCGAGGACGTGGTCGGAACCGACGTGGTCATGCTGGTCGACGAGGAGCATCGGGTCGATCTGCGCGCCCGGCTGCGTTCCTATCTGGAGCGGGAGGGCTCGATGAGCCTGGCCTTTCACGAAACGGTCGGCCGCCGGCGCGACGGCAGCACCTTCGCCCTGGAGTTCGTGGCCTCCCGAATCGGGCCTGCGCGCCTGCTGATCGGAAGCCTGCGCGACATCTCGGACCGCAAGGCGGAGACCGAAGCTCTCCAGTACCAGGCGCTGCACGACCCGCTCACCGGGCTGGCCAATCGCACCTTCCTGCGCGATCGCCTGGAGCAGGCGGTCCGGGCGGGAGAGCGCGAGCTCAAGCCCCACGGTGTCCTCCTCCTCGACCTTGACGGCTTCAAGGCGATCAACGACGCCTTCGGCCACGCCTCGGGCGACATCGTGCTCAAGGAGGTGGCCAGGCGGATCCGGGGCGTGCTGCGCAAGGTCGACACCGTGGCCCGCCTGGGCGGCGACGAGTTCGCGGTCGTCCCCTTCGGCGCCACCGACGTGCCACGAGCGGTGGTGATCGCGGACAAGATCGGGCAGGCGCTGCGCGCCCCGATGCTCCTCGACGGGCAGCCGGTGGAGGTGACGGCCAGCATCGGGATCGCGGTCCACCCGCAGCATGGCGACGCCGCGGACGCCCTGCTCCGCCACGCCGACGTCGCCATGTACGCGGCCAAGCGGGCGCGCAGCGGCTACTGCATCTACCTGGAAGAGCAGGAGGAGAGCGCCGGCGCCCGCCAGCCCCTCATCGGCAAGCTGGGCCACGCCATTCAGCAGTTCGAGCTGCAAGCCCATTACCAGCCGCTGGTCGAGGTGCGCTCCCGGCGGGTGACCAAGGTCGAGGCGCTGATCCGCTGGGGCCATCCCCGCCACGGCCTGCTTCCACCCGACGACTTCATCCCGGCGGCGGAGCAGACCGACCTGATCAAGCCGCTCACGGCCTGGGTGCTGAACGAGGCCCTCGGCCAGCTCCACGCCTGGCGGCGCACGGGGCTCGAGCTCGGGATGTCGGTCAACCTCTCGGCCCGCAACCTGCTCGACGACGAGCTGCCCGACACCGTGGAGGAGCTGCTCGAGACCTGGCAGGTCGATCCGCGCTTGCTGACGCTCGAGATCACCGAGCGCAGCATCCTGGCGGCGGCGGCCGACGACACCGTCACCCGGCTTCGTGCCAGCGGGGTGAGGATCTCGGTCGACGACTTCGGGACCGGCTACTCGTCCTTCGCATACCTGAAGCGCCTGCCGCTGGACGAGATCAAGATGACGTCGTCTCCAACCGCGACGACGCCGCGATCGTGCGTTCCACCATCGACCTGGCCCACAACCTGGGCCTGGAGGTGGTCGGTGAAGGCGTCGAGAACGCGGAGACGTGGGGACTGCTGGCGCAGCACGGCTGCGACCTGGTCCAGGGCTACTACGTCAGCCCCGCCCTCCCCGCAGCCGGGCTGGTCGCCTGGCTGCGCGAGTGGCAGCGCGCGCCCGCGGCCGCCGCCGGCTGACCTCTTCGCGGCCGGTGATGAAGGAGAGCGCGCGGTCCGGGACGCCTTCGCGCCGCTGGCCAGCGGTCCGCCGCGGCCCTGTCGGAAGGTAGGCTGTCGACGTGATCGCCCGGATCTGGAAGGGCGCCGTCCGTAGGGCGGACGGTGACCGCTACGCTGCCTACATGCTCGAGACCGGCGTGGCCGGCTACGCCAGGACGCCCGGAAACCGCGGCGCCTGGATGCTCCGGCGGGATGCGGGCGACCGTACTGAGTTCCTGATGTTCACGCTCTGGGACTCCATCGAGGCGGTCAAGGCCTTCGCGGGCGAGGACTACGAAAAGGCGGTCTTCTACCCTGAGGACGACCGGTTCCTGGTAGAGCGCGACCTTGTCGCCACCCACTACCAGGTCGAAGCCTCGTCGCTACCATAGATGAGGTTTGCCCGAATCCCATGACACCCTCTCGACCGAGACCGTCGCGCACGTGGCGCGGCTGGCCCGGCTTGGGCTGCAGCCGGAGGAGGTCACGCGACTGCGCGACGAGCTGCGTCACATCCTGGCGGCGATCGACGCGCTGAAGCAGGCGGACACCTCACGCGTCCCGGCCACAGCCCATCCTCTCGAAGAACGGAACGTCATGCGCGAGGACCGGCGCGCGCCCTGCCTTCCTGCCGAGGAAGCGCTCCGTAACGCTCCGACCAGAGAGAACGGCTACTTCAAGGTCAAGGCGATCCAGGAATGAGCCTGTACCAGCACACGCTGCGCGAGCTGCGCCAGATGCTCGTCGACCGCGAGATATCCTCGGTCGAGCTGACCGAGGACGTCCTCCGGCACATCGACGCCGTCGGCGAGCAGACGAGCGCCTACCTGCTGGTCACCCGCGATCTGGCCCTTCGCCAGGCCGCGGCTGCCGACGGCCGCCTGCGGGCAGGTGATGCCCGTCCCTTGACCGGTATCCCGATCGCGCTCAAAGACGTGCTCTGCGTCAAGGGCGTGGCGGCAACCGCGGGGTCGAAGATCCTGCGAGCTTTCGTCCCTCCCTACGACGCGACTGTCGTGGAGCGCCTCGCAGGAGAGGGGGCGGTCTTCCTGGGAAAGACCAACTGCGATGAGTTTGCGATGGGCTCCTCCAACGAAAACTCCGGGTACCGCCCCGTCCACAATCCCTTCGGGCTCGACCGCGTGCCCGGCGGCTCGAGCGGGGGATCGGCGGCCGCGGTCGCGGCCGGGGAGGCGATCGCGGCGGTCGGCAGCGACACCGGCGGTTCCGTCCGTCAGCCCGCCGCCCTGACCGGAATAGTGGGTATGAAGCCGACCTACGGGCGGGTCAGCCGCTACGGCTTGATCGCCTTCGCCTCCTCGCTCGACCAGATCGGGCCGATGAGCAAGGACGTGGCCGATTGCGCCGTCCTTCTCCAGGCCATTGCCGGCCACGATCCCAGGGACTCGACCAGTTCGGCGCAACCCGTCCCGGACTACCTGGAGCACCTCGCCGACGGTGTCCAGGGCCTGCGGCTGGGCGTCCCCCGCGAGTACTTCGTCGAAGGGATGGAGCCCAAGGTCGAGGCCGCGGTGCGGGCGGCGATCGACCTCTACCGGCAGCAGGGGGCCGAGATCGTCGATGTCAGCCTGCCCAACAGCGAGTACGCGCTGGCCGCCTACTACATACGACGGAACCCGCTACGGGCTGCAGGTGGGCTCGGGCCGCACTCTGATCGAGGAGTACCAGGCCACACGCGCGGCGGGCTTCGGCCCCGAGGTGCGGCGCCGGATCATGCTCGGCACCTATGCGCTCAGCTCCGGCTACTACGACGCCTATTACCTGCAGGCCCAGAAGGTGAGGACGCTGATCATCGAGGACTTCGCGCGCGCCTTCCAGCAGGTCGACGCCCTGATCAGCGCGACCTCGCCCACCGTCGCCTTTCCCCTGGGAGCCAAGACCCAGGACCCGGTGGCCATGTACCTGAACGACATCCTGACCCTTCCCGCCAACCTGGGCAACGTGTGCGGCATCTCGGTCCCCTGCGGCCTGGCGGACAACCTCCCGGTCGGGCTGCAGGTGATCGCGCCCGGCTTTCGCGAGGACCTCGCCCTGCGGGTGGCCTACGCCTTCGAGACCGCCGCCGGCTTCAGCAGGCTGCGCTCGCCGCTGATGGAGGCGGCCGCGTAATGGCCATAGCGACGCGCTATGAGGTCGTGATCGGGCTCGAGGTGCAGAGCAAGATGTTCTGCGGCTGCGCCACGAATTACCTGACGGCTCCTCCCAACTCCAACACCTGCCCGGTCTGCCTGGCCCTCCCGGGGTCGCTGCCGGTGATCAACCGGCGCGCCGTGGAGCAGACGATCCGGACCGGGCTGGCGCTCAGCTGCGAGATCCCGGAATTCACCAAGTTCGACCGTAAGAACTACTTCTACCCGGACCTACCCAAGGGCTATCAGATCTCTCAATACGACCTGCCGCTCAGCCGCAAGGGCTACCTCGAGTTCGAGGTCAATGGCGAGCCGCGGCGCTGCGGCATCACACGCGCCCATCTGGAGGAGGATACGGGCAAGCTGCTCCACGAGGGCGCCATCCACGAGGCGCAGAGCTCGCTCGTGGACCTCAACCGCGCCGGCGTGCCGCTGATGGAGATCGTGGGCGAACCCGAGCTTCGCAGCGCCGACGAGGCGCGCGAGTACGTGATGCGGCTGCGTACGATCCTGCAGTACCTGGGAATCAACCACGGTGACATGGAGTCGGGGCAGATCCGGTGCGATGCCAACGTCTCGCTGCGCGAGGCAGGCAGCACCGAGTTCGGCACCAAGGTCGAGATCAAGAACATGAACTCCTTCCGGGCCATCCACCGAGCCATCCAGTTCGAGGTCGAGCGCCAGACGCGGGTGCTGGAGGGCGGTGGAGCCCTGACCCAGGAGACGCGCGGCTGGAACGACGCGAAGGGTGAGACCGTCTCTCAGCGGAGCAAGGAGTACGCCCACGACTACCGCTACTTCCCGGAGCCAGACCTGCCGCCACTTACCATCGCCAGACCGTACGTCACCTTCCTGCGCGAATCCCTGCCCGAGCTACCGTCGGCACGCCGCACTCGATACATGAAAGACATGGGCCTGAGCGGCTACGATGC
>VBIC01000025.1 GCA_005881425.1 Chloroflexota bacterium
TAACGAGGGTGAGCCGATGCTCCAAGGCCGTGGCGGCCACAAGAGCGTCGGGTGTTCGCACTCCGGTCTCGCGCCGCAGCCGACCCGCACGCTCCGCAACCGCTCTATCCACCTCGAGCTCCTGGAGCGGTTCCAGAAGGCGCTGCACCACGTCTTCCTGCGTCTTCTGGCCGGCGAGGAGCTCGCAACGGGTCACCACCGAATAGTGCAGCCGGTCGGCTCCCGCTTCGAGACTTCTGGCGCCCCGCAAGTGATCGATGAATACGTCGGTATCGATCAGCAGGTCAGCCACGGTCCCACTCGTCGCGACTCGGGACCCGGAGCTCAGGCAGGGCGCCGAAGGTAGAAGAAAGCGCGGTGGCCGCATCGGCCGATCGATCGGCCAGGTAGCCGTCGACCGCCTCCCGTACCAGCTCGGCCAGGGTCCGCTTCTCGCGGCGCCGCCGCTCGTCGAGCCGGCGGCGCTGCTCGACCGTCAGGTAGATCTGGGTCCTTCGCGACGCCATATACAGCGCAGTATACACCGTCGGTCGGCACAGCCCTTTCCAGGAACGTCTGGGTTCCTGGAATCTACTCCAGGTAGTCTTTCAGCTTCTTGCTGCGGCTGGGATGGCGCAGCTTACGCAGAGCCTTGGCCTCGATCTGGCGGATGCGCTCGCGGGTGACGCCGAAGCGCTTGCCCACCTCCTCCAGGGTCCGCTGATGGCCGTCGATCAGGCCGAAGCGGAGCTGCAGGACCCGCCGTTCGCGGGGGGTCAGGGTGTCCAGTATGTCCTCGACCTCGGTCCGCAGCATGGTGAGCGAGGCGGCGTCGGAGGGCGAGGTCGCCTCCTTGTCCTCGACGAAGTCGCCCAGGTGGGAATCCTCTTCCTCCCCGATCGGCGTCTCCAGGGAAACCGGGTCCTGGGAGACCTTGACGATCTCCCGGACCTTGTCCGCGGTGATTCCCATCTCGTCACCGATCTCCTGGTCGGTGGGCTCCCGGCCCAGCTCCTGGAGCAGACGGCGGGAGACCCGGACCAGCTTGTTGATCGTTTCCACCATGTGAACCGGGATGCGGATCGTGCGCGCCTGGTCCGCGATGGCCCGGGTGATCGCCTGGCGGATCCACCAGGTGGCGTAGGTCGAGAACTTGTAGCCCTTGTGGTAGTCGAACTTCTCGACCGCCCGGATCAGGCCCATGTTCCCCTCCTGGATCAGGTCCAGGAAGCTCATCCCGCGGCCGATGTACTTCTTGGCGATGGAGACCACCAGGCGCAGGTTGGCCTCGGTCAGCTTGTGCTTGCTGTCCTCGTCCCCGGCCTCGATCGCCTTGGCCAGGGTGACCTCCTGCTCGGCCTTGAGCAGAGCCACCCGTCCGATCTCCTTGAGGTACATCCGCACCGGATCGTCGAGGGAGACCGAGTCCATCACCTCGACGGCGGCGATCAGGTCGTCGTCGATCTCGACGATCTCCTCGAAGTCCTTCTCTCCATCCGAAACCTCGATTCCCATGTCCCGGAAGACGTTGAAGATTCGGAAGAGCTGGTCGGGGTCGAACTCGACGTCGGGGAAGCCGGCCAGGATGTCGTCCGGGCTGAGGAATCCCTGCTCCTTGCCCTTGACGATCAGGGCCTCGGCAGCCAGGACGAGCGGGTCTTCGACGCGGCGCGGCTTGCCCGCCGCCAGCCCCTTCTTGGGCGGCGTCGCCACGCCGGCGGCGGCCGCTCCCTCCACGGCCGGTCCGGCATCGGTCGGCGGGTCGGATACCTTCGCTCTAGCCATTGCCTCTCTCCAAGGCAGCCGCTTCAGGCGCCTTCCCTACCTTCAACCGCCGCGAGACGGCGTTTATTGTAGGAGTCCATCCCGCTGGGGTGAGGTCGCTGGAAGTGGAGTGCTTCGTAACCATTCCGTGAAGGACGACCCTGCCGGCAGACGGGTTGGAAAAGTCTACACGCCGACCCCATCCCGACCGAGGCGTCGCCGGGCTCATGAATCAGCCCCCGCTGCGGACCGCTTTCAGGTCCTTCAGAGCTTCCGATAGTCGCTGGAACTCCGCGGCCACCGTGGGTGGTACGCCCGGCTCCTTCAAGCGCGGTTGCAGGGCTCGCAGCCTGCGTTCGGTGGACTTGATCTTGAGCGTCTGGACGCACTGGGCCAGGCTCACCGCCAGCGCAATCTCGTTGCCATCCTCGAGCTCGGGGTAGTGACGGAGCGCCACGCCCGAGATCAGCTGCTGCTCCGGCGGTGAGAAGTCGCTCAAGCGTTCGAGCGCCACAGCCGGCGGATCCTCGTCCGCCAGCGCGCCGAGCCGGCTGAAGATCGCGCCGTAGGCGGGGCTGGAGAAGTCGAGCTCCTCGAGCTCGGGGCGCAGGGGCGCTATCAGGTCCGGTCGCTCGATCAGGATGCCCAGGAGGTAGCCCTCGTCCCGGACCACCCGCGGATCGGCGCCCGAGCTGGGGGCGGCCGACGCCGAGGGCCCTGCCGGGAGCCGGCGCCTGGATGCGGGATCCAGCTTGTGGGCCTGGGCGTCGCGCAGGAGCGCCGCCGAATCCACCCGAAGCCACCCGCCCGCCTGCTGGGCGTAGATCTCCATCACCGAAAGCTCGGGAATCCGGGCCAGGACCGGAATCACCGCCTCCGCCCCTCGCCGGCGATCCTGGGGGTCGGTCAGATCGAGGCCGTCGAGCGCCTGCCGCAGCAGGTACTCCCACTCCGGCACGGCCCGCTCGACCAGCGCCGCCCAGCCCTGGGGATGCTCGCGCAGGTAGTCGTCCGGGTCCTTGCCCTTGGGCACCCGCACTACCTTTATATGTAGGGCTGACCGGGAGGCGAGCTCGATCGCCCGCTGGGTGGCCATCCGGCCCGCGTCATCGCGGTCGAAGGCCAGGACCAGCTCCTGGGTCTCGCGTTTCAGCAGCCGGACCTGGTGCTCGGTGAGCGCCGTGCCCGAGGTGGTCACCACGTTCTGGACCCCGCTCTGCCAGGCGGTGATGGCGTCGAAGTAGCCCTCCATCAGGACCGCATGCTTGGCCTCGTGGATGGCGCGGCGGGCCCGGTGCAGGTTGAAGAGCGTGCGGCCCTTGTCGTAGAGGGCGGTCTGGGAGGTGTTCAGATACTTGGGCTGCTGGGACTCTTCCAGGACCCGGCCGCCGAAGGCGATCATCTCGCCCCGCTCGTCGTGGATGGGGATCATGATCCGCTGGCGAAAACGATCCCAGAGGTCGACCTGGCCCTCGGAGGGGCGCAGCGCCAGCCCTGCCTCCAGCATGTCGCCATCCCGGACGCCGTGCTTGCGCAGGAAGCGGACCAGGTTGTCCCGGCGCTGCGCCGCAGGCGCGAAGCCGAGCTCGAACTCAGCCATTGAGGCGCGGGTGATGCCCCTCTCCTCCAGCTTGACCCGAGCCTGGAGCCCGGCCGGCTGCTCCACCAGGACGTGGTGGAAATACCTCGCGGCAAGCTGGTTGAGCTGCCCGATGACCCGCTGCAGCTCGCGACGGCGGCCGCTTTCCGGGCTCGCCTCCAGCTCCACGCCCGCCTTCTCCGCCAGGAGCCGCAGCGCCCCCCGGAAGTCGACGTGCTCGATGTCCATGATGAAGGTGAACATGTCGCCCCCCTTGTTGCAGCCGTAGCAGTGCCACAGCTGCTTCTCGGGGGAGACGTAGAAGGAGGGCGTCTTCTCCTGATGGAAGGGGCATAGTCCCTTGAGATCGCGACCCGCCTTCTGCAGCCTGAGGTGCTCAGAGATCAGGTCGGCGAGGTCGAGCCGGTCCTTGATCTCCTGGACGGAGTCAGTCTTGAGCCCGGGCATGACCGGTAGCTTAGCGGTCGAACCGGGTGCTGACCGGACTTGACGCCTCAAACGCTCGCATGGCACGCCTCGCGCCGCTCGCGTGGGCCGGCGGGCCCGGCGCATAATGCGGCGGATGGCGATCGCGGACCGCTTCGACCACGTGTCCATTGCCACCCGGAAGATGGCGAGCATGGTCCCCCTGGTCCGCGACGTCCTGGGCGCGCGCTTCTTGATGGGCGCCGAGGAGACGGCCCGGCATTTCCGCTGGGCGCAGTTCCAGCTCCCGGGCGGCGGGATCATCGAGCTGATGGAGCCCACCGACGACGACGGATTCGTGGCCCGCTTCCTGAAGAGGCGGGGCGAGGGAGTCCATCACCTCACCTTCCGGGTGAAAGACCTGCGCCGGCGGCTCGAGGAGCTGGAGACGGCGGGCTGGCAGCCGGTCGACGTCAGCCTCGACGATCCCACCTGGCGGGAGGCCTTCATCCATCCCAAGGATGCCCACGGCGTGCTGATCCAGCTGGCTGAGTCGGAACTGTCCTACCCGGAGGAGGTCAGCTTCTTCCAGCAGCTCGACCTCGCCCTGCTCGAGCCCTAGGCTCGGCGCTCCAGGCGGCCGGCGCCCTCCCGGATCGCCACCGTCCAGGCCGAGCCGCCCTCCTCCAGGGTCCTCTCCAGGTCCCGGAGTCGCTCCAGGCCGCGCGCGCCGGACTCGCGGGCGGCGAGTAGATCGATGACGTCGAAGACGAAGTCGGGGTCGAGGCGCATCAGGCAGGTCAGGAACTCGTAGGCTTCGGCCGGTCCGCTGGACCAGGAGAGCGGCCGGCGCAGCCGCCGCTCGATCTCTCTAAGAAGAGCGACGTCGTAGTGGACGCTGCCGTCGGAATCCCGGCGCCGCAGCCGCGAGGCCGTCCAGTCCAGCAGCGAGCCGGTCAGCCATCGGGGAAGACCGTGAAAGGGCGCCTCGTAGGTCGGATCGTCCCGGCGGCTCAACGGCCGCCATCCGGGGTGAGGCGCGAGGCCGGCGGCCATCGATTGGAATATACCCAGGGCCGGGGCCTGCTTACACCCCCTCCCAACCGTCTCCATAAAGGGGGAGGGTACGAAGGCCGGGCGTCCTAAACTCAAGTCGATGTTCACCACTCGTCCCGAGCTGAGGGGCACCTTGGGCATGGTCAGCTCGACCCACTGGCTCGCCTCCCAATCGGCGATGGCGATCCTGGAGCAGGGCGGAAACGCCTTCGACGCCGCGGTGGCGGCGGGCTTCACGCTGCAGGTGGTCGAGCCGCACCTGAACGGCCTGGGCGGCGACCTGCCGATCATCCTCTGGGACGCGCGCTCGGAGCGAGTCGAGGTGATCTGCGGCCAGGGCGTGGCGCCCGCAGGCGCCACCATCCCCCGGTTCCGGGCGATGGGACTCGAGGCTGTGCCCGGGGACGGCCTGCTGCCGGCCTGCGTCCCGGGGGCCTTCGGCGCCTGGCTCATGCTGCTGCGAGACCACGGCACCATGCGGCTGTCGGAGGTGCTGGCACCCGCCATCGGATACGCGGCGGACGGATATCCGGTAGTGCCCACGATCTCGGACCGGATCGCCGCCGTGGAAGCCCTCTTCCGTGAGCACTGGACCGAGTCGGCGCGCGTCTACCTGGCCGGCGGCGTCCCGCGCGCGGGATCGCGGTTTCGCAATCCAATGCTGGCCGAGACCTACCGGCGGCTGAACCGCGAAGGCGAGGCAGCCGGAGGGGACCGGGAGGCTCAGATCGAGGGCGCGCGGCGCGCCTTCTACGAGGGATTCGTGGCCGAGTCAGTCGACCGCGGGTGCACGGGCGCCGAGGCCATGGACATCAGCGGGGAGCGCCATCGCGGCCTGCTCAAGGCCTCGGACATGGCAGCCTGGCGAGCCTCGACCGAGCCGCCCCTGTCGGTCGCCTTCCGCGAATTCGAGGTCTTCAAGCCGGCACCGTGGAGCCAGGGTCCGGTGTTCCTCCAGCAGCTGGCGCTGCTCGAGGGAGTGGACCTCAGGGCAATGGGGTTCCTTTCGGCCGAGCACGTCCACACCGTCGTCGAGGGCGCCAAGCTGGCCTTCGCCGACCGGGAGGCCTGGTACGGCGACCCCTCCTTCGCTCAGGTACCCATCGACGACCTCCTGTCCGCCGGGTACGCGGCGCGGCGCCGGAGGCTGATCGGCGAGCGCGCCTCGCTGGAGCTGCGACCCGGATCCCCGGGCGACCGCCAGCCGGTGCTCCCGCGGTTCGCCGAATCGGTGTCGATGCGCGCCGGCCACTGGACCGGCGAGCCCTCGATCGAGCACCCTCTGCCGGCGGCGGCCAGCCGGCAGCCCGCCGACACCTGCCACGTCGACGTCATCGACCGCTGGGGAAACATGGTGGCCTGCACCCCAAGCGGCGGCTGGCTGCAGTCGAGCCCCTGCCTCCCCGGGCTCGGCTTCTGTCTCGGCACCCGCGGCCAGCAGTTCAACCTGCAGGAAGGGCATCCCAACGCGCTGGAGCCGGGCAAGCGGCCGCGGACCACGCTCAGCCCCAGCCTCTCCTACCGCGACGGCGAGCCCTACCTGGCCTTCGGGACTCCCGGCGGCGACCAGCAGGACCAGTGGTCGTTCAACTTCTTCGTCGCCCACGCCGCCTTCGGTCTCGGGCTGCAGGAGGCGATCGACGCGCCGATGTTCCACAGCACCCACTTCCCCAGCTCCTTCGACCCACACGTCGCCTTCCCCGGCCAGCTGGTGGTGGAAGACCGGCTGCCGGCGGAGGTAGTGGAGGAGCTGCGCCGGCGCGGCCACCGGATCGACCGGCAGCCCGCCTGGTCGCAGGGGTCTCTCTGTGCGGTGGGGCGGGATCGCCAGACGGGATTCCTGAAGGCGGCCGCCAACCCTCGCGGGATGCAGGGCTACGCCGCCGGCCGCTAAAGCTTGTAGCCGAATCGGCGGAGGAGGGACTTCCGGTCGGCCACGTCCTGCTCGCCTTCGATACCTTTCGACCTCGAGCCGTCGATCACTCCCATGATGCCGCGACCCTGCTCGGTCTCGGCCACGACCACCTGGACCGGGTTGGCGGTCGCGCAGTAGATCTGGCAGACTTCCGGCACGGCGCGGACCGCGGGCAGCACGTTGATGGGGAAAGCGTCGCGAAGCAGGACCAGGAAAGCGTGGCCGGTGCCGAGCTCCAGCATGGTGGTCCTCGCCAGCGCGACCAGCCCATCGTCGGTGCCGGTCCACCGCACCAGCGCCGGACCTGACGACTCGCAGAAGGCGAGGCCGAAGCGGATGCCGGGGACGGCGCCGACCAGCGCCTCGTGCAGGTCCTCGACGGTCTTGATGAAGTGGCTCTGGCCCAGGATCAGGTTGACGTCCTCGGGCTTTTCGATCGCCACCAGCTTCAGCTCCACCTCACTCTCCCACGGTGCCGTCGATCTGCTCCCGCAGGATGTCGGCATGCCCGGCGTGGCGCGCGGTCTCCTCGATCATGTGCACCATGATCCAGCGCAGGTTGACCTGGCGGCGCGGATCGCGCGCCCGGGCGTCCAGATCGAAGGACCGGGTCACCGCCTTCGAGGCCGCAACCGAGTCTCGGTAGAAGGCAACCAGCCCCTCGACGGTCTCTTCGGGCTCGATCCGGAAGTCTGCGTCGGGGTCCTCGTCGCTCCAGGGAACGGGAAGGTCCTTTCCGGCCATCCTCATCTGGAACCAGGCCCGCTCGACGTGGCCCAGGTGCTTGACGATCCCGAGCAGGGTGGTGGGGGTGCGGACCAGCCGCCGCGTCGCCGGCTCACGGCTGAGCCCGCTCACCTTGTTGATCACGGCCTGCCGGTACCAGTCCAGGAAGCCCTCGAGCAGGTCCTTCTCAGGAGCGAACGGATCGACCTCGTGGGGGCGCTGGGGAGCGGCCGGCGGGGTGGGCATTGGACTTATTGTGGCCCCGCTGACGGTCGCCGGGGCCGGCAGCGACCAGTTCCGCCTACTGGCGCCCAGGAAAGACGCTAGCCAACCTGCCATAATACGCATCAATGGCGCTGGGGGTTTCCGTGGAGATCCAGGGTGCAAGGCGGGCAGCGCCCAGGGACCGGTGTCCGTATCCGCGGCCGTTCACGCCCGACTTCACGGC
>VBIC01000183.1:0-421 GCA_005881425.1 Chloroflexota bacterium
CCTCGGGCCGCCGCACCTTGAGGAAGTAGAGCAGCACGATCGCCGGCACGGTGAGCAGCGCCAGCCCGGCCAGCGGCAGCAGGAACGCCATCAGCCCCGCCTCAGCACCCCGGCCCGGAGGCCGGCCAGCATCGTCGCCTCCAGGTCGTCCGCGCTGCTGGAGCGGAGGAAGCGGCCGCCCCCGGCCTGGGCGGCGCGCGCCAGCGCGTCCCGGTGGGCGGCCAGCTCACTCCGGTACTCGGCCAGCAGGCCGGGCGTGATCGTCAGCTCGCGGGACCGCTCGCTCTCCGCGTCGACCAGCTTCAGGTCGCCGGCGATCGGCGGGTGCTCCTCGTCCGGCGCCAGCACCTGCCACAGCACCGGCTCCTGGCGCCGCGACGCCAGCCCGGCCAGCGGGAGCGCCCAGTCGCCCTCGACGAGG
>VBIC01000183.1:437-2673 GCA_005881425.1 Chloroflexota bacterium
CGCCCGGCTCCAGGCCGTCCAGGAACCTCCAGACGCGGGGCACGCCGTCCCGCCCGCGCAGCGCCGGGATGCGCCCGCCCGCCAGGGTGCCGACCTGGACCCGGTCCATGGCCGCCAGGCCGAGGAAGGCGAGCGCCGCCGCCAGCCGGCGGGCCGCCGGCCACTTCGCCGGCGCGCCCAGCGCCATCGAGCCGCTGGTGTCGAGGAGCACGTTGAGGCAGGCCTCCTCCTCGGCCACGTACAGGCGGAGCATCAGCTTCTCCAGGCGCGCGTAGGCCCGCCAGTCGATCTGGCGGAAGTCGTCCCCGGAGACGTAGGGCCGGAAGTCCGAGAACTCCGGCGAGCGCGCCGACCGCGGCGAGCGGCGCTCGCCGGCGTACAGGCCGCTCTGGGGTCGCCGGTAGGCGAGGTCGAGTCGTCCGAGCAGCGTCAGGTCAGCGGCGCTCAGCACCGGTGGCCTGGATCACGGCCGCCACCACCCGGTCGCTGTCGACCCCGGCGGCATCGGCCTCGAAGTTGAGGAACACCCGGTGCCGGAGCGCGGGGGCGGCGATCGCCTCGAGGTCCTCCAGCGCCACGTTGAACCGGCCCTCCAGCAGCGCCCGGATGCGGCCGGCGAGGATCAGCGTCTGCAGGCCCCGGGGGCTGGCGCCCCAGCGGACGAAGCGGCGCACGTCCTCGGGCGCGTCCGAGTTCTCGGGGTGCGTCCCCAGCACCAGCCGGACGGCCCTCGACATCACCGGCTCGGCGATCGGCACCTCCCTGGCCAGGTGCGACATCGCGGTCAGGTCCTCCCCGCTGGCCACCGAGCGCAGGTCCGCCTCCACGACGCCGGTCGTCCGCCGGGCGATCTCCGCCAGGTCCTCGGGCCCCGGGAAGGGCACGAGCAGCTTGAAGAAGAAGCGGTCGAGCTGGGCCTCGGGCAGCGGGTAGGTGCCCTCCAGCTCGATCGGGTTCTGCGTCGCCAGGACGAAGAACGGGCGCGGCAACGAATGGCCGACGGTGCCCACCGTGACGGCCTGCTCTTGCATCGCTTCCAGCAGCGCGGACTGTGTCTTGGGTGTCGCTCGGTTGATCTCGTCGGCCAGGACCAGGTTGGCGAAAATTGGGCCTGGCTGGAACTGGAATGCGCGACCGCCATGGGCTGAGTCGAGCAAGACATTGGTGCCCAGGATGTCGGCCGGCATCAGATCGGGCGTGAACTGGACACGCGAGTACTGCAGTTGCAGCGCCCGGGCGATGGTTCGCACGAGCAGCGTTTTGCCCAGCCCCGGCAAACCTTCGAGCAGCACATGGCCGCCCGCCAGCAGGGCGATCGTCACCCCGCGGACGACAATTTCCTGTCCCACAATGATCCGCGCGATCTCGCGCTCGAGCGCCTCGACGGTGCCGCGTAGTTGCTCAATGGCGGCCGCCGCGGCTACAGCGTCCGACCGGGGCGTTTGGGTGCCGAGCGTCATCGGAAGTAGCCTCGAACGACGGGCCGTTGTTCGCCAGGGACCAGGTTTTGTTCGGGAGCCACCTGGCCGGTTTGTTGGGACTGGACCAGTTCGGACACGCTGCCCGCGGGCGCACGCGGGTCGGTTCCGGTCTGATCTTCGCTTCCGTCCGGCGGGCGAACACCCGGGCCTGCGCCCAGTTTCGTCGGCACTTCGACGCGCTGCCCGGTAGTAGCCAGGCGCGACGGTTGATCACCGAGAGCATCGGGGCGTGTGCCGTCGCCCACGCCCGGACCACTTTGCTGACCCGTGTCACCTGCGCCGGCCAGCCCCTGAGATCTTGCCCCCGGCGACTGCTGCTGGGCGCCCGAGCCCTGACTAGCGGCAGTTTGTTGCTGCAAACGGCCAGTATCGCGCGCCAACTGGTCGGCCGAGGCAGTCCGGGCGCCACTCCTGGCCACCTGGTCGGCGAGATTGCGTAATGCCTGGCGCTGATCGGCGTAGGTGTTACGACTCAGCGCCTGGGCAGCCTGCCGCTCACGGTCGGCCAACTGCCGATCGGTGGCCGTCCCCGCACCAGCCGCCTGCTGCAGCGCGCGGCTGAGCTGTTGTTTGGCGGCATCGGACAACTGGTCCGCCTCTTCACCCAGGTTGGCCAGCTGATCCCGTGCAGCGGCAAAGTCGCCGCGTTCGATCGCATCCGCCGCGGGTTGGCCCGCGGAAATACGGCCGACCGCTTGCGCCAGTGAATCGAGCGCATCGCGTTCGGCCTGCTGCTGCTGGACGCGCGTGGCAAG
>VBIC01000184.1 GCA_005881425.1 Chloroflexota bacterium
GGTGATGTCGTACACCGGCGCAGAGAACGACTCGCGGTGGACGGTGTCGAGCGGCCAGCCCAGTTCGAGGGCACGACCGGAGATCCAGTCCATGAACCCCGCCGGCCCGCACAGGTAGAGCTCGGTGCCGGCTTCCCAGGGGCCCAGGGCCGACCCCGGCTCCAGGGAGCTGCGGCCGGCGGGGTGGACCTCGATCGCCTCGGCGAAGGGCAGGGTGGCCAGCTCGTCCCGGAAGGGCACGGCCCCGGCGTCCCGGGCGCAGACGTGGAGCCGGAACGGCGTCTTCGCCGCCCACAGATGCTGCGCCATGGACAGCAGCGGCGTAATGCCGATCCCGGCGGCCATGAGCACGTAGCGGTCGGCCCGGTCCAGCTCGAAGTTGTTCCGCGGCGTGCTGATGGTGACGACGCGGCCCACGTGGAGGGTCTCGTGGGCTTCGAGCGAACCGCCCCGCCCGGTGGCCTCCGGCTTGACGGCGATCTGGTAGCGGTCGCCGGGGGCGTTGCACAGCGAGTACTGGCGGACCCGGCCGCTGGGCAGGTGGAGGTCGATGTGCGAACCGGGCGTGAACCGGGGCAGCGGCTCGTCGACACCCTCGAGCACGAAGGTGGCGATCCCGGCGCCGCCGACCTCGCGCCGTTCGACCACCCGCGCCGTCCTGACCGTGGCGTAGGCCTGGCGGGGAAGCTCGATCGATTCGGGGGCCCGGAACAGGCCTCGCTCGGGGATGCCCTGCCGGGTGAGCACCCCGTCGCTCAGATCCCAAAGGTGGTGATAGCGGTGGAACGGGATGTGCGGCATGGCGTGATGGAGGCAGTGGTCGGTCTGGCCCAGCCAGTAGAGCTTGCCCGGGCGCGACGTCCGGATGGTCACGGTGGTCTGGAAGGGCGCCGTCTCCCAGTTCGCCTCCTCCGGATGCTGGATGTGGGCGAAGAAGTAGACCAGGACCAAGGTCGCCAGCTTCTGGGGGATCAGCCAGACGAGGATGAACTCCCAGGCGTAAGGGGAGAGCAGGAAGGCCACCTGGACCCCGATGTAGGTCGCCAGCGTGAGCACGAACATGGCCCGCTCCCGGCGGGGGCGGATCCGCCACAGCTTGGTGAAGTACCAGTGGGTCCAGATCCACTCCGGGGTCACAAGCACGAAGGGGAGCACCGGCTTGGGGGCGCGCACGAACAGGTCGTCCGGGTCGCGGTCGGGGTCCCCCACCCAGCGATGGTGCTCCATGTGGAGGATCCGGTAGATCGTGGTGCTCAGGCCGGGGACGAAGAGGA
>VBIC01000026.1 GCA_005881425.1 Chloroflexota bacterium
GAGGGCGCCGAAGGCGCCGTGGGTCGAGGTATGCGAGTCGCCGCAGACGATCGTAAGGCCGGGCTGCGTCAGCCCCAGCTCGGGGCCGATCACGTGGACGATCCCCTGCCGCCGGTGGCCCATTCCATAGAGGCGGATCCCTTCGCGCCCGCAGTTGGCTTCCAGGGCCTCCATCTGGGCCCGCGCCACGGGATCCGCGGCCGCTGCTCCACCCCGGGTGGGCACGTCGTGGTCCATGGTCGCGATCGTGAGATCGGGACGCCGGACGCGCCTGTCTGCCAGACGCAGGCTCTCGAAGGCCTGGGGCGAGGTCACCTCGTGCACCAGGTGCAGGTCCACGTACAGTAGGTCGGGCTCGCCGTCGACCCTACGGACCACGTGGCCGTCCCAGAGCTTTCCGGCCAGCGTCCGGCCCATTCGGGCCATATCTTATAGAGGATGGCTTTCGGGGTGATCGCGCGCTACCGCGACCGTCTTCCGGTGAGCGCCACCACCCCGGAGGTCACCCTGGGCGAGGGTTCGACGCCGCTCCTGGCCTCCACGCGGATCGGACCGGCGCTCGGCTTGCGGAGCCTTTTCTTCAAGGCCGAGGGCTTCAATCCGAGCGGGTCCTTCAAAGACCGCGGCATGGCGCTGGCCACGGCGAGAGCGATGGAGGCGCAAGCCACCACTCTGGTCTGCGCCTCGACCGGGAACACCAGTGCCTCCGCGGCCGCCTACGCCGCCCGCTGCGGGATGCGCGCGGTGGTCGTCCTGCCCGCGGGGCGGGTGGCGTCGGGCAAGCTGGTGCAGGCGCTCGCCCACGGCGCGCACGTAATCCCCGTCGCCGGGACCTTCGACCAGGCGCTCGCCATCGTGCGCCAGCTGGGAGAGATGCCGGGGATGGCGCTGGTCAACTCGATCAATCCCTTTCGCCTGGAGGGGCAGAAGACGGCCGCCTTCGAGGTGATCGAGGCGCTCGGCCGCGCCCCCGACCGCCTCTTTCTGCCGGTGGGGAACGCCGGCAACATCACCGCCTACTGGCGGGGATTCTGCGAGTGGGAGCACGCCGCCCAGACCGGCCTGCCGCGGATGCATGGGGCGCAGGCGGCCGGTGCCGCGCCCATAGTGCGCGGCGCCGCGATCAGCAACCCCAGGACAGTGGCCTCCGCGATCCGGATCGGGAATCCGGCCTCCTGGACCACGGCGCTCACCGCGCGCGATGAATCCCGCGGATCGATCGAGGCCGTGACCGACCAGGAGATCCTGGCCGCCCAGCGCCGCCTGGCGCGCGAGGAGGGATTGCTGGTCGAGCCGGCGTCGGCGGCCGGGCTGGCACTCTTGACCCGGATGGCGGGCGCGGGTCAGATCGAGGCCGGGGAGACGATAGTCTGCGTGCTCACTGGCCAGGGCCTCAAGGATCCCCAATCCTTCCTGCGCCGCGTACCCAAGCCGGCTCCGGTCGAGGCCTCGCTCGACGCCGTCCTCGCCGCTCTCGACTCCACCTAGGCCAGCGCGCCCAGGACCGCCTCCGTCATCTCCTGGGTCTCAACCGAGCGGCCACCGGCCGCGATGTCCGCCGTCCGCAGACCGCGCTCCAGCGTGCGGCTGACCGCACCCTCGATCTCCGCGGCGGCGTCGTCGCGCCCGGCGGAGTGGCGGAGGAGCATGGCCGCGCTCAGGATGGCGCCGATCGGGTTGGCAATGCCTTTTCCCGCAATGTCCGGAGCCGACCCGTGGATCGGCTCGTAGAGTCCGAACCGGCCCTCCGCCAGTGACGCCGAGGGCAGCATGCCCAGCGACCCGGCGAGCACCGACGCTTCGTCGGTCAGGATGTCGCCGAAGAGGTTCTCCGTCACCACCACGTCGTAGTCCGCCGGCTGCCTGACCAGCTGCATGGCGAAGCTGTCGACCAGCATATGGGTGACCGCGACCTCGGGGTAACTGGCGGCCATTGCCGTCACGACCTCTCGCCACAGCCGGGACGTCTCGAGCGCGTTCGCTTTGTCGACCGAGCACAGCCGGCGCCGGCGCGTCCGCGCCAGCTCGAAGGCCTTGCGCGCCACGCGCTCCACCTCCGCCGCCGAGTAGCGCATCGTATCCACCGCCGCCTTGCCCCGGGCCGACTCATATCGCCGCTTCGGCTTGCTGAAATAGAGCCCGCCGGTCAGCTCCCGCACCACCATCAGGTCGACGCCCTCGATCCGGTCCGCCTTCACGCTCGAGGCCTCGATCAGTGCGGGCTCGACCCGGACCGGGCGCAAATTCGCGTAGAGTCCGAGGGCGCGGCGCAACCGGACTGCCAACGGCCCCGAAGAGGATGGCGTCGGCGCGCTTGCAGCGCTGGATCGTCTCCGGTCGCAGCGAAGACCCGTGGGCCTCGATCGAGGCGCCGCCCACCAGGTCCTCGGTGACCTCGAGCGGGATGCGGTGGCTCTGTGCCACCCGCTGCAGCACGGCGACCGCGCCCGCGGTGACCTCCGGCCCGATGCCGTCGCCGGGCAGCACGACCAGGTTCATGAGCCCGGGCTCCGGCCGTCTAGCGGCGGAACGGGATGCCGGCGAGCGTCCCGGCGACGAGGAGGAGCCCGGTGTAGAGGTGGAGGGTGACGTTCTTCCCGAGGTAGGGCATCAACTGGTATGGGCTGTCGAAATGCTCCCGCAGGCCCCGCAGCACCCTGAGAGCGATGGGAATGGTGGCCAGCGCCGCAAGGGTTGGCCAGGGGAGCACGCCGCTGATCACACCGGCGACCACGACCAGGTAGGCCGCGGCCGCTGAGGCGGCGTAACCGCGCAGGACCCAGGCCGGAGAGAATCGCACCACCAGCGTCCGCTTGCCCGCCCGTCCGTCGGCGACGCGGTCAGGCACCTCGTTCGCGTAGAGGATGAGCATCACCAGGATGGCGACCGGGATCGAGAGGACGAGAGGCCGCACGGCATACCGCCCCGTCTGTACGAAGTAGGTGCCGAGGACCATGATCGGCCCGAAGCCCAGCGCCACGCAGAGCTCGCCGAGGCCGCGATGGACCAGCCGGAGCGGCGGCGCCGTGTAGAAATAGCTGATCAGCACGCCCGCCAGGCCAAGCCACAGCAGGCCGGCCCCGCGGACGGCCACCAGAACCAGGCCGATGACGACGGCCGTCGCGTAGAAGGCGGCGGCGAGCCCCATCATCTGGCGCAGGCTGACCAGGCCGTATTGCAGGACGCGAGAGCCTCCACTGAACTGAGTCGGCGTGAAGTTCGCGTCGTCGACTCCGCTCAGCGTGTCGAAGATGTCGTTGGCCACGTTCAAGCCCAGGTGGACCGCGCCCGCGCCCAACAGCGTGAGCAGCGCCAGGCCGAGAGAAAAGCGACCGTCGTAGGCCGCGGCCGCCAGCCCGAGAAAAACCGGGATGATCGTCGCGCTCAGGAATGGCAGCCGCGTCGCCAGGAAGAAGCGCCAACCGATGGCCATCTGCGGCTTGACCTTCCGCCCGCGCTCGGCGGTGAGCGCGGCCAGGTAGTGGCGCGCCTGCGGGATGGCCCGCTGGCAAAGCTCGGGGAAAGACAGCTGCTCCTCGTCCCAGCCGCGGGCGGCTCGCGGCGTGAAGCGCCAGGCGGGACCGCCCACCGAGAGCGAACCGCTCAGCTCGATGTAGCGGCGCTGATCGTATCCGACGCCGGGGTAGGGACGGATGTGGCTGACCACCAGTCGGGCCTCCTCGGTGTCGCGGATGACGCTCGGGAGAGCGGAGACCGGTGTGGCTTCGATCGTGCCGTCGACCACCTTGAAGGACGTGGCCACGCTGAGCGGGTAGCCGCTCTCGTCCGCGACCACGAGCACGGCATGCGAATACCCGGACAGGCGTGCCGCAGCGTCCTGGACCCTCAACCTGCCACCGGCTGGAATGCGTGGACTTCGGGATCGCGGGTCGTATCGCCGCCGGCCCACCAGTAGACGCGCCTGGGGGTGATCTCGATGACGGCGCGTTCCCAGAAGAGCGGCAGTCCGAGCTTCTGTAACGGCGTGATGAATTTCTTGATCACCGGCTCCTTGGCCTCCCACAGTGGAAGCAGGCGCATCCATCCCCGGTGTAGGTCTTCGTCGATCACCCGCGCGTCGCCCTGGATGGTGGCGCGCGAGAAGGGACGCGCCGGGATTCCGACCGGGTCGGACAGGCTGACTGAAACCCGGGGGTTGCGCTTGATGTCTTCGAGCTTCCGAGAAAAGAGGATGCTGGACGTCATCAGGACATGGCGGCCGTCCCAGAAGGGGATCAGAGGATCGGTTCTCAATCCGCCATGACGGTCGATGACGGTGAGCTCCGCGACGAGCGCGGAGTTGAGCAGGTCGACCACCGCCTCCGGCATGGCCGCCGCGGGGCCTGTCACGCCCTCATGGTAGCCGAGGCCGGAAGATCCAGACATGCCGCCCGAGGCGAAGGCCGCGCCGCCTAGCGTGTTGCCGTGATCGCGCGGGCGATCACCTCGACCGCGAGGTTCGCGTGCTCCTCCTCCAGGAGCAGCGAGGGCAGGATGCGGATGATGGTGGCGCCCGCGGGGAGAGCCAGGACGCCCGCCTCCTGCATTGCCCTGATCACCGGCGTCGCCGGCCGCTTGAGCTCCAGGCCGATCATCAGGCCACGCCCGCGGACCTCACGGACCTCCGGCAGGGCCAGCCCGCGCAGCCGCGTTTGCAGCGAGTCGCCCAGCGCCCGGGCCCGCGCGTGGATCGAGGGATCCGACAAAAGGCGCAGGGTGGCGGCGCCCGCGGCGCAGACCAACGGGTTGCCGGCGAAGGTGCTGCCGTGGCTGCCCTTGGGGATCTTCGCGCTGACCGCCTCCGTCGTCACCGTCACGCCCATCGGCAGTCCGTTGGCGATTCCCTTGGAGAGGCAGAGGATGTCGGGAACGATGCCGGCCTCGCTGAAAGCGAAGGGAGCCCCGGTGCGGAACCCGGTCTGGATCTCGTCCAGGATCAGCAGAGCCTGGTGCGCGTCGCAGAGCCGGCGGACGCCCTCCAGGTAGCCCGGGCGGGGCAGCCGGATGCCGGCCTCGCCCTGGATCGGTTCCACGATGACCGCCGCCACCGTGGCGTCGAGCGCGGCCTCCAGCGCCTCGAGGTCGTCGTAGGCGATGTGCCGCACCCCCTCCGGCATCGGCAGGTATGGATCACGGTACCTGGCGTCGGCCGTGGCCGCGAGGGCCCCGAACGTCCGGCCGTGGTAGGCGCGGTGCATGGAGACGATCGCGGTCCTGCCGCTCGCGACCCGCGCATACTTCAATGCCGCCTCGATCGCCTCCGCGCCGGAGTTGGCGAAGGAGATCCGGTTGAGCGATGGCGGCAGCAGGGCTGCGAGCGCCTTCAGGAAATCGCGGCGTGCGGGCGTGTCGAAGCTCTGGTGGGCGTTGGTCAGGCGGGCCAGCTGAGCCAGGATGGCTGCGTCGACGATCGGATGGCGATGGCCCAGGATGTTGACCCCGTAGTTGCTCATCAGGTCGAGATAGCGGCGCCCGTTCGAGTCCCAGAGATGAACCGCCTCGCCGCGCTCCAGGCTGATGCCGCGGTCGGCGTGGAGCGGGATCAGCTCGAGCGTCTCGCGAAGCACGTGACTCACGCCGTGATCCAGGTGCCGGCGCCCGCCAGCGCGTCGGTCAGCGGACGCTGCCGGCGCCCGTCGTTGAGTCCGACCTGGCCGATGCCCCGCCGGACCGCTTCCGCGGCGGCGAGAAGCTTGACGCGCGCCCGGCCCTTGCCGAAGCCCGCGAAGTCGCGGACGCGATCAGCCGGGATCCGCGAGATGATCGTCGACTCATCGGCCGGGTCGCGGAGGAAGCCCGGGGTATCGGCGAAGATCAGGAGCCGCTCCGCGGCGAGCGCCGCCGCCACCTCCATGGCCAGGCGATCGCCGTCGACGTTGATGGCCACACCCTCACGGCTGATCGCGGGCGGGGTCAGGACGGGCAGGTAGCCGCGGTCAAGGAGCAGCCGGAGCAGGGCCGGGTCGATGCGCTCGATGCTGCCGCTGTGATCGTCGTGCAGCACCTTGAGCTTCTCGCCCTCACGGATGCGCAGGTCAGGCTTGCGCCGGCCGACGGCGATCCCACCGTCCATGGCGGTCAGTCCAACCGCGTTGCGGCCGAGAGCCCGCAGCCGTTCCACGATCCGCTTGTTCGCTTTGCCCGCGTAGGCCATTAGGAAATGATCCATGGTGACGGCGTCGGTGTAGCGGCTCACCTCGCCCCGCTCCGAGATCACCATGCGCGGTGGATGGCCGAGCCGGCTCGACAGTTCGCTCAGCTCGCGGTTCGCCCCGTGCACGATCACCATCGGGCTGGTACAGGCGGCGATGTCGGTCAGCAGCGGATCGAGGTGTTCCAGGCTGCCGCCAAGCTTGAGGACGAGCATCAGTCAGGATCAGATGGGATAGAGGCCGGGAAAGTCGAGGCCGGTCCGCTCGTCCCAGCCGCGGTGGACGTTGAGCGCCTGGACCGCCTGGCCGGCGGCGCCCTTCATCAGGTTGTCCAGGGCGCTCATCACCACCACCCGGCGCGAGTGCGGGTCGCGCTCGAAGCCGACGTCGCAGTAGTTGGTTCCGGAGAGGATCTTGGGGTTGGGATAGCGGTGGATGCCCTGCGACTCCTTGACGATACGCATGAACGGCTCCTCGGCGAAGGCTGCCCGGTAGAGCTTCCACAGGTCGCGCTCCGCCAGGTCCTCCCGGAGGAAGACGTGGGCGGTGATCAGGATCCCGCGCACCGCCTCGACAGCCGTGGCGGAGAAGGCGACCGTCGGCTGAGACCCGTTGGCCGAGTGAAAACCCAGCTCCTGGATGATCTCCGCCGTGTGCCGGTGAGCAGTGGGCGCGAAGGAGCGCATCTCGCCGCTGCGGTGCGGGTGATGTGAGGCGGGACCCGGTTCCGAGCCGGCTGCCGAGGAACCCGATTTGCCCTCGATCACCAGCGGTCGGGTCGTGTCGATGACCCCGGCTCGGGACAGTGGATAGAGTCCGAGGATGGCCGCGGTGGCCAGGCAGCCGCCCGTCGCCAGGTGATTCGCCCCGGGGATCTGCGCCCGGTGCAGCTCGGGCAGCGCGTAGACGAAGTCCTGGAGCAGATCGGGTCGGGGATGCTCCCAGCCGTACCAGGTCGGATAATCGCTGCGGTCGTGGAGACGGAAGTCGGCCGAGAGGTCGATGGTCAGGGGCGCCGCCGCCAGCAGGCGGTCGATCTCCCGGCTCGTCTGTCCATGAGGCAGGGCGAGGAAGAGCACGTCCGAGGGCTCAAGGGCCTTCCGCGAGCTGAACTTGAGGTCGGTGCGCTTGCGCAGGTGCGGATGAGTGGCGTGGACGAACTTACCCGCTTGCCGCTCCGAGGTAACCTGCACCACCTCGACCTCGGGGTGGGACAGGAGGAGCCGGAGCAGCTCGCCGCCGGCGTAGCCGGAGCCGCCGACGATGACCGCCTTCACGCCCTCAACGATAGTTGTTCGAGCACGCCGGCCAGTACGCGGACGCCGCGCTCCAGCTCGACGAGCTCGATCGCCTCGTCTGGTGTGTGGTCGAGGTGGGAGTCGCCGGGTCCGTAGGCGACCGCCGGGCAGCCCCAGGCCGGCGCCACGATGTTAATGTCCGAGGTCCCCGACTTGACCTTGAAACGGGGAACACCCTCCTGGGCCCGTATAGCGCTGAGAAAGGCGCGGACCAGGGGAGTGTTCTTGTCGGCCCGATAGGCTGCGATGCCGCTGTCGAACTCGAGCTGGGCGCCGGCGGCGTGATCCTGGAGCCAGGCCTTCAGCTCGGTGACGTCCAGCTGCTCAGGCAGGCGAAGGCCGATGCGCATGCGGGCCGACTCCTGCAGTCCGTCGCCCGGCCGGCCGTCCAGCTCGATCACCCGCACGTCGAGGCGATCGAACGAGGACTTGCCCACGCTGATCATCTCGGCGTGATCCTGGAGCGATCGGACGAAAGCGATCGCCTGGTCCACCGCGCTCCCCGAGGGGGCGGAACCGTGGGCCATCGCCTGACGCAGCAGGTAGCCCGCATGGAGGCTGCCCTTGTAGCCCAGAGTCAGCGCGTCCCAGCCGCTGGGTTCGAGCGCGATCAGGTGATCCGGCGCGGGTCGCCCGCTGGCGAGGAGATGGTAGGCGCCGCGCGAGCTCCCCTCCTCCTCCACCGCCCCGATCAACGTGTATCGCAGCCCGCCGTCTCGCGGCTGCCGGGCGATCGCGGCGATCGCCGCGGCGAGCGGACCCTTGGCGTCGACCGCTCCCCGCCCGCGGAGGCGGCTGCCGTCGCGACTGACCGGGACCAGCCCGGGTACGGTGTCGATGTGGCCGAGCAGGATGACCTCCCTCGGGCCGCTGCCCCAGCCGGCCACGACGTTGCCGGCCTGGTCCCGTTCGGCCAGGAATCCCAGCTCGCCGAGGCGCCCGACGAGCCACTCCGCCAGCCGGTCCTCCTCTCCGCTGACGCTGGGTATCTGCAGCAGCGCATGCAGCAGGTCCCCGGCCGAGGGCGCGGTCAGCACCTCAGGCCAGGATCGATTCAGGCCGGTTAGGTGTGGGCGCGGCACGCCCCGCGACGCCGAGTACGTACTCGACGATCCGCCCGGGGATGTCGACGCCGGTGACTTCGATGCTGTTGCGGAATTCCATGGTGTAGTTGACCTCGCCGACAAGCAGCTCGCCGTCGCGCTCCAGGATGTCCACCGCCAGCACGCCGCCGCCGACGGCGGCCGCCGCGGCCCTCGAGATCCGGTCGATTTCGGGTGTGACCGGACAGTTGCGCGCCCGGGCGCCGCGCGCCGTGTTCGTCACCCAGTGGGCCGACTCGCGGTAGATGGCGCAGATGGTCTCGTCCCCGACGACGAAGCTGCGGATGTCGCGGCCTGGCTTCTCGACGTATTCCTGGACGTAGAAGATCGCGTGCTGGTAGGAGCCGAGCGTTTCCTTGTGCTCGAGCAGCGCCTCGGCCGCCTCACGGTCGGAGATCTTGGCCAGCAGCCGGCCCCATGACCCGATCGCCGGCTTGAGGACCACCGGATAGCCGACCCGCTCGATGGCCTCGATCGCGGACTCGGGGGTGAACGCGATCAGGGTCCGCGGGCTGGGCACGCCCGCCGACAGGAGCGCCGTGGTGGTGTTGATCTTGTCGCCGCAGGTCATGGCCACGTCGTAGCTGTTGACCGTCTTGATGCCCCAGCCGTTCAGGATGCGCAGCGAGTACAGGGCCCGGGAATGGTGGAGGCAGCGCTCCAGCACCACGTCGAAGTGCGGCGGCGGCTGCTCCAGCTCGAAGATCAGCTCCCGGTCGTCGATCCGGCTGAATGCCACCCCGCGCCCGGAGAAGGCTTCGAAGAGCAGCTTCTCCTCGACCCGGATGCGGGAGCACAGGACTCCGATCCTGAGATTCATTCGCCCCAGTCTTCTTCTTCCGCCGGGGCCAGGCGGAGCGTGATCGGGTCCTGCTCGATCACCTCGAGCTCAGCGCCGCAGTCCGGGCAGGGGACGATCTCCCCCTTCTCGACGTCGCCCTTGAGCGGCACCGCGGCTTCGCATTCAGGGCAGGTCGCGGACGTCGCGGTCGACATTGGTATCACCTCCGCAAACAGGACATCTCCGGTGCTCGTCAGGGCGAGGATCATCGGATTGTATTCGATTTCATTTCGCGGCGACCGCCTCCAGGTAATCCACCACCTGGTCGGCGACGTCGATCCCGGTGGCCTCGGAAAAGCCCCGGAACTCGGGGGTGTAGTTGACCTCGTTGACCAGCATCCCTTCCTTGTGCTCGAGCAGGTCCACGGCCAGGAATCCACCGCCGACGGCCCTGGCCGCGCCCACCGCCAGGCGCTCGATGGCCGGGCTCGGCGGGCAGGGATGGGCGTCGCCGCCCCGTGCGGTGTTGGTGATCCAGTGGTCGGCCCTTCGGTAGATGGCGCCGACCAGGCGGTCCTCGATCACCAGCGCCCGGATGTCCCGCTGGGGCTTGTCGACGAATTCCTGGATGTAGAAGATGCCGTGCTGGTAGGAACCGAGCGTCTCCTTGTGCTCCAGGACGGCCTCGGCCGCGTCGCGGTCGTTGATCTTGGCCAGCAGCCGCCCCCAGGAGCCGACCATCGGCTTGAGGACCACCGGGTAGCCCATGGCTTCGATCGCCTGGAGGGCGGCTTCGCGGGTGAAGGCCACCGTGGTCCTGGGGATGGGGAGCCCGGCAGCCTGCAGCGCGACGCTGGTCAGTATCTTGTCGCCGCAGACCTGCGCCACCCGCCCGCTGTTGACGGTGGGGACGCCGGCCTGGTTCAGGATGGTCAGGGCATACATCGATCGCCCGTGATGGATGGACCGGTCGAGGACCACGTCGAAGGCCGGCGCCGGGCCCCCGATCGAAAGCCGCACCTGCTCCTCGTCCAGGCGGTCGTATGTCGCGCCGCGGCGCCGGAGCGCCAGAAAGAGCGCCTTCTCCTCGACGCGCACGCGTCCGCACAGGACTCCGATGCGGGCGGTCATCGGTGGGCACATTAGCGGATGCGCGATCCGTTCGCCTGGTACCCTCACCGCATCGAGCTGATCGCCGGCTTCAGCGTCGGCCATTTCACGCTCCCCGGCGGGGAGAGCGGCTGCACCGTCATCCTGCCCCCGCCCGGCAACGTGGCCGCCTACGACATGCGCGGCTCGTCACCGGGTTCGCGAGAGCTGTCCTCCCTGGACCTGGAACGGCGCGCCACCGAGGTGCACGCCATCCTGCTGACCGGTGGCAGCGTCTTCGGCCTCCACGCGGCCGACGGCGTCGTGGCCTGGCTCGAAGAGCGCGGCGTCGGCTACAGGACGGAGGTCGCCACCATTCCCATCGTCCCCGCCGCCGTCATCTTCGACCTGGCCGCGGCCCGCGGCCCGGCGCGGCCCTCGCCGGCCTGGGGCTACGCGGCCTGCACGGCCGCCGGCGCCGCCATGCCGCGATCCGGGCGAGTGGGGGCCGGCGCCGGGGCTACCGTCGGCAAGTGGGCCGGGCGTGAGTTCCGGGCCCGAGGCGGGCTGGGAGTCGCCGGCGCGGAACGCGACGGCGCCCGGGTGGTGGCGATCGCCGTCGTCAACGCCCTGGGCGACGTGATCGACGCGGACGGCAGGGTGCTGGCCGGCACCTCTGCCCCCGACCCCCGCTTTCAAAGACCCGCGCCGCCTCCCGCCGTGGGCGCCCCGCTCAACACCGTGCTCGGAGTCGTCCTGGCAGCCGGCAGTTTCGAGAAGAGCCAGGTTCGCTTCCTGGCCGCCCGCGGCTCGGACGGCGTCACCCAGAGCGTGCGCCCGGCCCACACCCGCTACGACGGCGACGTCACCTTCGCGGTTGCGGCGGCCCAGCCCGAGGCGGCGCCGCCCGCCGACCTCGACGCCCTGGGCATGCTCGCCACCGAGGCGATGGCCGCGGCGGTCCGCAACGCGGTCCGGCGTCCCTAGGCAGCGGGGAGCGCGAGCAGGTCGGGATCGACGAAGTCGCGCCGCGCCGCCTCGCTCATCATCGTCTCCCGGCTCCAGTGCCGAAAGGGCAGGTTCTTGTCGAGCAGCATGGGGAAGGCCTCGATCAGCTGATCGAACGAAGCCGCGGGCCGCGCCCGCATCGCGTGATCCGTGAGCCGGATCCAGAACCGGGTCATCGTCTCGTGGTAGCGGGGCGCGTGCCCGTGGGCGGCGGCGAAGTGACGGATCCCGCCGGCCACAGCCTCGCCTCCGGCCTCGGTTCCGAGCCGGTGCAGCAGGAGCCAGGTCAGGCGCAGGTGGTCGCGATGGTGGAACTGCTCGTTGGCCAGCGTCGCCGTGGCGAAGGCCTGCAGGAACTCGTCGTCAGTCATGGCTTTCCAAGTATGGCGTGTCTGGACCGAAGCGATCGAGAGTGCGGCGTTTCGTAGACTAGTGCCCGGCATGCTGGTCGGCGTCGTCAAGGAGACAGTCCCCGGCGAGCGCCGGGTGGCGCTTGCCCCGGAGAGCGTGCCGAAGCTCACCGGCGCCCGCCTCCAGGTGACCGTGGAGCGCGGTGCCGGAGTCCAGGCCTTCTATCCGGACGACGCCTATCAGAAAGCCGGCGCTTCGCTCGCCGCCGACGCGCGCAGCGTCCTGTCCCAGGCCGAGGCCCTGGTCAAGCTGCAACCGCCGTCGATCGAGGAGGCCGCCGCCCTGCGAGCTGGAAGTCTGCTGATCAGCTTCCTCCAGCCCGCGGCGAACGCCGAGCTGGTCCGCTCCCTGGCCAAACAGCAGGTGACGGCCTTCAGCCTCGAGCTCGTGCCCCGGATCAGCCGGGCTCAGGGCATGGACGCGCTCTCCTCCCAGGCGGGGGTGGCGGGATACAAGGCCGTGCTCATGGCGGCCGGGCGCAGCGGCAAGTTCTTCCCCATGCTGATGACGGCCGCGGGCACCGTCCCGCCCTCGCGCGTCCTGGTGCTGGGCGCTGGCGTCGCCGGGCTCCAGGCGATCGCCACCGCGCGCCGCCTGGGCGCGGTGGTCGAGGCCTACGACGTGCGCCCCGCGGCGAAGGACGAGGTGCGGAGCCTGGGAGCGACCTTCCTGGAGCTGGCCCTCGAGGCCCAGGAGGGCCAGGGCGGCTACGCGCGGGAGCAGAGTGAGGACTTCCTTCGGCGCCAGCGCGAGCTGATCGGCGATCGCGTGGCCCAGGCCGACGTGGTGATCACCACCGCCGCCGTCCCCGGACGCCGCGCACCCCTGCTGGTCACCGCCGACATGGTGCGACGGATGCGCCCCGGCTCCGTGATCGTCGACCTGGCCGCGGAGACCGGAGGCAACGTCGAGCTGACTAAGCCGGGAGAGGTGGTCGACGTCGGCGGCGTGGCGGTCGACGGCACTCGCAACGTACCGGCGACAATGCCCTACCACGCCAGCCGGCTCTTCTCCAACAACGTGGTCAACCTGCTCCTGACGCTGGTCAAGGACGGCGCGCTCCGGCTCGACTTCGAGGACGAGATCGTCAAGGGCGCCTGCGTCACGCACGCCGGCGAGATCGTCAATCCGCAGGCGAAACAGATGATGGAAGCGGCGGCGAAGGCGTGAGCACCGACCCCCTCAACGAGTTCACCTTCTTCGTCCTGGCGGTCTTCGTCGGGATCGAGGTGATCTCCAAGGTGCCGACCATCCTGCACACGCCGCTGATGTCTGGGACCAACGCCATCCACGGCATCATCCTGGTGGGCGCGATCCTGATCGCCTCCAGCGCCGGCGACGCGGTCCACGTCGTGGTGGGGTTGGTGGCGGTGATCCTGGCCACGCTCAACGTGGTGGGCGGCTTCGTCGTGACCGACCGCATGCTCGAGATGTTCAAGGGGCGCCAGGCACCCCCGGCGCAACGAGAGCAGCGCCCGCCAAGCGGCAGATGAAGCTCGCCGTCTCGCTCGCCTACCTGCTGGCCGCGGTGCTCTTCATCCTGGGGCTCTCCCAGCTCAGCTCCCCCAAAGGCGCCCGGCGCGGCAATCAGACCGCGGCGGTGGGCATGGCCATCGCCCTTGCGGCCACGCTCCCCCTACTCCACTTCACCACGGCAGGCCTGGTGGTCACCCTGGTCGGGATCCTGGTCGGAGCACCGATCGGGGCGGTCGCGGCGAGGCGGGTGCACATGACGGCGATGCCCCAGATGGTCGCCCTCTTCAACGGAGTCGGCGGCGGCGCGGCCTCGCTGGTCTCGATCGTCGAGC
>VBIC01000027.1:0-10751 GCA_005881425.1 Chloroflexota bacterium
ACCGCTGCTGCGCTCGCCCACCGGCCGCGACGAGATGGCGCTCTCGGACCTGGAAGCGATGCTGGAGCAGATGGTGCTCTGCGGCCAGGAGTTCGAGCGCCAGGTGGTAGTGGGCGGGCGCTATCCGTTCAGCAACATGGTCAACGCCATGCGGGAGATCCATCGCGGCACCCACCGGCCTTACCCCTGCGGCGCCGGGGCCGGCTACCTGGGCGTCTCGGCGGGCGGCGAGCTCTCGGCCTGTCATCGCTTCGTGGGCGATCCGGAGGGGGCGATGGGAGACCTGCGCGGCGGGGTGGACCGGAAGCGGCAGGCGATCTGGCTGACCGAACGGCACGTTCACCGGCAGGAGCCCTGCACCCAATGCTGGGCCCGCTACATGTGCGGCGGCGGCTGCCACCACGAGGTCATCAGGCGGGGCCGTCCGGCCTGCGACTACATCCGCGGCTGGCTCCATTACTGTCTGGGTGCGTACGGCCGGCTGCGCTCCGCCTGTCCGGACTATTTCCAACCGGCGGCAGGTCCGACCGCCTGAGGCAGCACTCCGTCGAGGCCGAGGTCTGCGTGATCGGCGGCGGCCCGGCGGGCGCGTCCTTCGCGCTGCGGATGGCCAGGCTCGGCCATCGGGTCATCCTGCTGGAACGATCCGCCTTCCCCCGCCCGCACGTCGGCGAGGTGCTGACGCCCGGGATCTGGCCCCTGCTCGACGCCCTGGGGACGGCGGGGGCGGTGCGGTCGGCGCCGTTTCTGCCGGTCGCCGAGGCGCGGGTGCGATGGGCCGGCAGGGCGGCGCGGCGCATCCCCGCTCCCGCCGGTGCCTGTGGTCTCACGGTCGATCGCGGCCGGTTCGACCTGCTCCTGCTGGAGGCGGCCCGTTCCGCTGGCGCCGAGGTCTGGCAGCCGGCGGTCGCCGCTCGCCCGCGGTGGACCGCGACCGGATGGGAGGTCGCGGTCACCACCCCGACCGGTTCCCGCCAGGTATCAGCGCGCTTTCTGGCCGACGGCAGCGGCCGAGCCCGGACCCTGCGCGCCTACAGGGCGCGGCGGTCCGTTTCCACCCTCGCGCTGCATGGGCGCTGGCGGGCGGAGGACGCTGATGACCAGGCGACCCGGCTCGAGGCCGGCGCCCGGGGCTGGTTCTGGAGAGCGCACCTGCCCGACGGGAGCCTTCGAGCCTTTGCCTTCGTTGACCGGGAGATCCTCCGCCCGCTTCGCCCCGGCCGCGCCGGACTGGAGCGCCTCTACCGGGAGCTGCTGGCGTCGACCGAGCTGCTGCGGGACCTGCGTGACCCCCGGCTGGAGGGGCCGGTCCAGGTCTGCGACGCGACCTGCTATTCGGACCCCAGCCCGATCGCGGCCGCCGCCATACTCGTGGACCCGCGTGCGTACGTTCAAGTCGGGCGGAGTCACGTCCTCGATCACGCGGTCAGGGCCGCGCCGCACGAGCACCGAACGCCCCGATTCCTCGGGCCTCAGTTCGGTCCAGTAGACGTCTTCGCCGTCCAGCTGGATCTGGGTCCACGCCGATTGGGCGGGGGCCCACTACGGCGAGGAGCAGGCGCACGCCGCCGAGCCCTTCTGGCGAAGGCGCAGGCGCGGAGCGGTGGCGGCGCTGCCGCCGCGCCGCCCGGTGAGGCTCGAGGAGGCGCTGCCCCGCCGAGCCCGGCTCGTGCCGGGCGCCGCCCTGGTCACGGTCGCGTGCCTCGTCGGCGACGGGGTGGAACGCCGCCGTGCCCTGAGCCATCCGGGCTTGCGGCGTCCGGTCGCCTTCCTCGAGGACGTCGAGCTGGCGCCGCTCATCGACGAGGCCGCCGAGGTGGCGACGCTGGCCGTGGCGGTGCGCCGATGGGCGCAGCGGATCACGCCGGCCAGGGCGCTCAGCGTGGGAGCCTGGCTCTGCCAGGAGGGTCTGCTCGAGATCCACCAGTGAGGTAGCCTGGAACGCGTGGCGCGCACGCTGAGCGCAACGCGGCAGCTTGGCCCCTACGGATCCTGGCGCTCCCCGATCACGGCCGGCGCGATCGCGGCTGGCGTGGTGGCGCTGGGCCAGATCCAGCTGGACGGCGAAGACGTCTACTGGACCGAACTGAGGCCCGAGGAATCGGGGCGTTCGGTGCTCGTGCGGCGCGGCCCTGACCGCGTGATCGAGGACGTGACTCCGCCCGACTTGAACGTACGCACCCGGGTCCACGAGTATGGCGGCGGCGCCTACCTGGTCCGCGCAGCCACGGTGTGGTTCACCAACTTCTCTGATCAGCGCCTCTACCGGCAGGACCGCGGCAGCCCGCCCAGGGCGATCAGCCCCGCGGCGGATCTCCGCCACGCGGATTTCGAACTCGACGAACGGCGGGGACGGCTTTACGCGGTACGGGAGGATCACACCACGGGATCGACCTGGCCAGTCAACAGCATCGTGAGCCTCGATCCCCATGGCTCGAGTCCGGCGACGACGCTGCTGGCGGGCAACGACTTCTATTCCAACCCGCGGCTGAGCCCGTCGGGATCGCATCTCTGCTGGCTGACCTGGAACCACCCCAACATGCCCTGGGACTGCACCGAGCTGTGGGTGGCGGAGATGGCCGACGATGGCGGCCTGCGCGCGCAACGCAAGGTCGCCGGTGGGGCCGAGGAGTCGATCTTCCAGCCCGCCTGGTCGCCCGCCGGGGTGCTGTACTTCACATCCGACCGGTCCAGCTGGTGGAACCTGTACCGCTGGCGGAACGACGGCGTCGAACCGGTGGTCGAGGTCGCGGCCGAGCTGGGCGTGACGCAGTGGGTCTTCGGTTCGTCCACCTACGCCTTCGCGTCCGAGGACCGGATCGTATGCCAGGTTCGATCGAAAGGAGTCGCGGGGCTCGCCGTCGTCGACACCAAGGCAGGAAAGCTGGAGGGCCTCGAGCTGCCGTTCACCGCCTACGGGGCGACGGTCCAGGCCCGGGCCGGCCGCGCCATCACCATCGCGGCGTCGCCCGCGGAGGCCGCGGCCGTGGTTGCGGTCGACCTGGAGACCGGCGTGGTCGAGGTGCTGCGCCGATCGGCCGCTCAGGCGGCGGACGGGAGCTACTACTCGATACCGGAGGCGATCGAGTTTCCCACCGAGGGCAACCGGACGGCCCACGCCTTCTACTATCCGCCCCTGAACCCGGACCACTCGCCGCCGTCCGGAGAGCTGCCGCCGCTGATCGTCTACGTCCACGGCGGCCCGACCTCGGCGGTGTCCAACGCGCTCGACCTCTCGGACCAGTTCTGGACCAGCCGGGGCTTCGCCTACCTGAAGGTCAACTACGGCGGCAGCACCGGCTACGGCCGGGAGTACCGCCGGCGGCTGAACGGCCGCTGGGGCGTGGTCGACGTCGAGGACTGCGTCAACGCGGCGCGCTACCTGGTGGAGCGGGGGCTGGCGGACAGGGAACGGGTCGCGATCACGGGCGGCAGCGCCGGCGGCTACACCGTCCTGCGGGCCCTGGCCGGGACCCGCGTCTTCAAGGCAGGCGCCAGCCATTTCGGGGTCACCGACCTCGAGCTGCTCCACAGCGATACCCACAAGTTCGAGTCGATGTACGACCAGAGCCTGGTCGGACGCTGGCCGCAGGAGCGGGAGCTGTACCGGGAGCGCTCGCCCATTCACTCGGTGGACCGGATCACCGCCGCGGTGCTGATCCTGCAGGGCCTCGAGGACAGGGTCGTGCCGGCCAACCAGGCGGAGCTGATGGTGGAGGCGCTGCGCCGCAAGGGGGTGCCGGTCGCCTACCTGCCCTTCGAGGGCGAGCAGCACGGCTTTCGCATGGCGAAGAGCATCAAACGCTCGCTGGAGGCGGAGCTGTACTTCTACTCCCGGATCTTCGGCTTCGAGCCGGCCGATCCGATCGAGCCGGTGGCGATCGAGAATCTTCCTGCCTAGGTAATCAATCGTTAGATAATTCCCCTCACTCGGGCCTAGCCGTAGGCGCCAAAGATCCAGCGTCATTCTTCGAGGAGGGGCGAGTGATGAACAATTGCAGGACGCCGGTTCGTTTTCCACAGGGCGCCCACGATACCGGCGACGACCTATCTGCGCCCGTGGTCCAACTGCTGCAGGACCTTCACATCCTCGCGTCCGACGACGACTCCAAGAAGGCGGGGACAGCGCAGTCGGCGCTGACCGGGCCACCGCAGAGCGTCGCGATCATCGAGGCTGGTGCCACCGCCGTCACGAAGGGGTGGAGTGTGGCCATCGCGCTACTGGGCGGCGCTCCCGCCCTGCTCGTCGTCTTTCGGGGTCTCTGGGGTGGGGAGCATGACGCGGTTCGGATCGCCTTCGTTGCAGGCGGCGCCCTGGTCCTGGCCGCGATCGCCGTCTCAATCGGGATAATCATCAGCGGAGACGCTGAGTATCAGGCCCGGGCCGAGATCGCGTCAACCTTCCTGCAACTCTCCCGATTGCCCCAGGCATCCCCGCCCCCATCAGCCAACGGACCCCTCTCCGGTGAACTCCGCGGCCTGCGGGGCCGAATCGTAGGCGGCGGCGGCTACGAGCCAATCACCGAAGTGCGATACGACCCCGCGGCGGGAGGACAACCGCTGCTCAAGGTCGGCAAGGACTGGGTGTCCTACGACCGGGTCGAGATAAGCAGGGCCGGGTCATGAAGCCCTGACGCCGCGGCATACTTTACATCCGGTTCCGCCGCAGGCGCCATACGGCCGGCGCCGCGCGTTCCGCTTCACTGCAGGTCGAACTCGTTGCCCTCGGGGTCGAACATGTTGACGCAGTACTCGCCCTGCTCCTCGAGGACGCGCGATTGGCGCGCCCCGGCGGCGACCAGGCGCTCGATCTCGGCGGCGACGCGGCGCTTGCGCTCCTCGATCGGGGCCGTGCGTCCGCCGCCGACGTTGAGGTCGAGGTGGACCCGGTTCTTCACCGTCTTCCCCTCCGGCACCTTCTGGAAGTAGATGCGCGGGCCCCTGCCTTCGGGGTCGACGATCGCGCTCGCCCGGTCCCACTCGGATTCGGGGATGCCTTCGGCCTGGAGGAAGGCCTCCCAGCTGTCGAAGCCCGGTGGCGGGGGCTGCAGCGTGTAGCGGAGCGCCTGGGCCCAGAACTTTGCCAGCCGGTCCGGATCGTGGCAGTCGAAGACGACCTGAATCGAGGTTGCCATCCGGGCCAGTGTAGGCGAAGCCCGTCACCCTTTTGAAAGGTGAACCGCCTCAAGATATGGGCATGAAGGCTATCCGGGGGCGTCGCGGGCTGCTGGCCGGAGCGCTGGGAGGCATCCTCCTCGCGGGAGGGGCCGGCCTTGCCTTCGTCTACTTCGGAGTGATGGGCGGCAGCCCCGTGGCCAGGCTCACCCTGAGCTCGGTCACCGCCACCAGCTCGTCGGGCACCAGCGGCTCCGCCACGCCCACCACCAGCTCGAGCTCGAACGCGAGCAGCGGGGCCGGGACCTGGACGGTGGCGAGCGGATCGGCCGCGGGATACCGGGTGCGGGAGCAGCTGGCCTTCGCCGCGGCGCCGAGCGACGCGGTCGGGCGAACCTCGTCGGTCCAGGGGACGATCACGATCCAGGGGACCGCGGGCGCCTACCAGGTGAGCGCCGCCTCCTTCACGGTCGACGTCAGCACGCTCAGCAGCGACCGGGCGATGCGGGACCAGCGGATCCGCAGCATGGGCCTGGAGAGCAGCCGATTTCCGACCGCGACCTTCAGGCTGACGAGCCCGATCATGCTCCCGGCCGCCGCCGAAAGCGGCCAGGCGGTCGACGTCCAGGCGACCGGCGACCTCACCATCCACGGCGTGACCAGGACGGTGACGATTCCGCTGCAGGCCAGGCTGAGCGGATCGCGGATCGAGGTGGCGGGCTCGATAACCTTCCCCTTCAGCGACTTCGGCATGACGCCCCCCAGCATCGGCGGCTTCGTCAGCGTCCAGCCCAACGCGACCATGGAGTTCGACATCTTCTTCCAGCCGGCCTCACCCTTGGCCACAAAGCGCGATCGGGCGCCGCTCTCGGTGATATCGGGGCTTCGTGCCAGTGTGGCGGCGGCGACGTACAATTAACCGGTAACGGGGCTGCGGCCTTGGCTGAGCCGATCAGCCCCAGGGCTGGGCGGGCGTGGTTCTCGAGGTTGGGGGCGATGAAAGCAGTCGCAGAGGCGATTGACTGGCCGGCGCTCCAGTCGACCTTCCAGGGTTCGATTGCGCTTCCAGGATCAGAGGAGTACGAGCGCGCACGCAAGCCCTTCATCGCCCGCTTCGACGAACTGAAGCCCGCGGCGGTCGCGCTCTGCGCCGGCGAGGGGGACGTGGTCACGGCGTTGGCTTTCGCGCGACGCAACGAGGTCGAGTTCGCGATCCGCAGCGGAGGCCACTGCTTCGCCGGCTTCTCATCCTCGGCGGGCCTGGTCATCGACCTCTCTCTGATGTCGCGGATACGGATCGCCGACGGCCAGGTCTGCGTGGGTGCGGGTGCCCGGATCGGTCGAGTTCACGAGGCACTCGCAGCGGAGGGGCTCGCCCTCCCCAGCGGCTCCTGTCCCTCGGTCGGCGTCGGCGGTACGACACTGGGCGGGGGTCTGGGCGTCCTGGGCAGGCTCCACGGGCTGACGCTCGATCACCTGCTGTCGGTCCGCATCGTGCTGGCTGACGGCCACCTGCTCGAGGTGGACGAGACGCGTGAGCCTGACCTCTTCTGGGCCCTGCGCGGAGCGGGCGGAGGGAATTTCGGCGTGGTCACGGAGTTCCGCTTCGAGCCGCGGCCGGCCCCGGAGATGACGAACTTCTACCTGGTCTGGCCCTACCGCGCGGCGACCGCAGTCTTCGACGCCTGGCAACGCGCCGCCCCCAACTGGCCGGACCAGATCGCCGCGGGCCTGGCCTTCACCTCCGCCCCGGGACCGCAAGAGGAGCCGCTGGTGGAGGTCTTCGGCGCCATGGTCGGCACCGAATCGGACGCCACTGCGCTGCTGGGCCAGATCGCCGGCGCCGCCGGCGCCGACCCGGAGCCGAGCTTCTGCAAGCAGCTTTCCTATCGTGAGACGTGCCTCTACCAGGCCGGCCTCCTCGACGTCGCCAATGACCAGGTGGAGGAGACCCCAGCGGGTAGGCTGGCGCGGCAGGGCTGCCGATTCACCAAATCGGAGTTCTTTTCCAGCCCGCTTCCGATCGAGTCGGTGGAGGCCCTGGTCCGTGCCTTCACCGCCGATCGCGCGCCCGGGCAGTTCCGCGGCCTCGAGCTGGCGCCCTGGGGCGGCGCCTACAACCGGGTGAGCCCCACCGCCACCGCCTTCGCCCACCGCGGCGAGGCGTTCTCCCTGAAGCACGCCGTGATCGTCGACCCCACCGCCCGGCCCGAGCCGAAGGAGGCTGCCCACGCCTGGGCCCGCAAGTCCTGGGCCTCGGTGCACGGCCACGGCTCGGGTCGCGTCTACCCCAACTTCCCCGACCCCGACCTCACCGATTGGGAGCACGCCTACTACGCCGAGAACTACCCGCGGCTGCAGCGGGTCAAGGCACGATACGACCCGGATGGCGTCTTCCGCTTTCCCCATTCGATCCGCCTCGCGGGCTGACGGGTGGGTGGCAGACGGTGGTCGCCGTGAGCGCGCACCTGGTCCGCCGGCGTGGGCGGTTGCCGGTGGTGCACGAGGAGGCCTACGTCTCGCCCTACGCGATCGTGGCCGGGGAAGTGACGATCGGCGGGGGCACCGCGGTCCTCGACGGCGCGGTGGTGGTGGCGGAATCGGCGCCGGTGAGCATTGGCAGGGAGTGCGTGGTCATGGAGAACGCCGTCCTGCGCGGCGCCGGCCGGCATCCGTTGCGCCTGGGAGACCGCGTCCTGGTCGGTCCTCACGCTCACCTGAGCGGGGCCGAGGTCGGTGACGAGTGCATGGTGGCGACCGGGGCCGCGGTGTTCAACGGGGCCGTCGTCGGCAGCGGCAGCCTGATCGCGGTGGGTGCGATCGTGCACGTCGGCACGCGGCTGCCGGACAACTCGCGGGTCCCGATGCAGCACATCGCGGTCGGGGACCCGGCCACCATCTTTCCGCCCGAGCAGGCGCCCGAGGCGCATCGCAAGGTAACCGAGATCGGCTTCACCGACATGGTCTTCGGCCACAGCACCCGTGACCTCGACTTCCGCCAGTCGATCGCCTGGGTGTGCCGCACCTACTCGGCCGCGCTGCGCCGGAGCCAAAAGGCCGACGAGCTGAAGGGGGAGGGGTGACGTGAATCCCGGGCACCGCCTCTTCCTGCTCGGCGTCGACGGCCTGCCGCCCGGGCATTTCTCGCGCTTCGTGGAGGAGGGCCTGCTGCCCAACTGCAAGGCGCTGATCCGGGAGTCGGCGAGCTTCGACGTGGTGCCCACGCTCCCGGCGCTCACGGCGCCGGGCTGGATGACTATCGCCAGCGGCGCCCATCCCGGGACGATCGGGGTCAGCAGCATCCTGCAGCCGCAGCGCGGCCAGCCGCCCGACCTGATCCGCAACGGCTTCGACCGGCGGCTGAGCCGTGTGGAGTACCTGTGGGAGACCTTCGACGCCCAGGGCTTGCCCGCCATCGTCCTCAAGTACCCGGGCAGCTGGCCGCCGCGAGAGGGTGGCTGGGTCCAGGTCGACGGCGCCGGCGGCTACGCCGACATCACCTGCGAGTTCGAGGCGGTCTCCTCGGGGGCCTACGTGGCGGGCCCGGCAGAGTATGGCCAGGAGAAGCCGGCCCACGACGCCTGCGGCATCCCCCGCGGCTACCGCGATCACTGGCGGATCGACGCCGGCGGCGAGAGCGGACTGCTGCCGGTGACGCCTCGTGCCCCGCTCGGCTGGCGCAACCTGCCCCACGGCTTCGAGCCGGTCTTCGAGTGTGTCCTCCCGATCCTGGCCACCGGCCGCCGGGCGCGCACCATCCTGCACGCGGTGGCCGGCCGGATCGCGGGAGGTCCCCGCCTGATCGTGGCCGCCAGCCGCGATGCGGCGGGCGCCGTCGCCGACCTGGGCGCGGGGGCGTGGAGCGGCTGGATCCAGGGCGGTGCCGCCGGCAGCGCCTACGCGCTTCGCCTCAAGCTGCTCGAGCTCGACCTGGAGCGGCGCGGGCTCCACCTCTATCGCACCCAGGGCCACCGCACCGACGGCTTCACGCGGCCGGCCGACCTGGCCCAGGAGCTGGTGCTCGCCTGCGGCCCAGTGGTGGAGTGGGCCGGGACCTTCGACGTGATGAACGGCCTGGCCGACCTCGACACCGAGCTGGAGCTGTACGACGCTCACACCGCCTGGCTGGAACGCGCTGTCGAGCACCTCGCCGCCCGGCCCTGGTCGGGTTTCTTCCTGCAGTGGCACCTGATCGAGTACGCGCACCACGTCGCCGGCGCGGCCCTCGACGGCGACCATCCCCTGCACGCCAGGGACCAGGAGCGCCACCTAGCGTTCCTGCGCCAGACGTACCGCCTGCTCGACCGGCTGGTGGGCTCGGTCACCCGGCTGCTCGAACCGGGCGACACGCTGGCCCTGGTCAGCGACCACGGCCACGACCTGGTCCACAGCCTCTTCCACGTCAACGACTTCCTCCGTGACTCGGGGTTTCTGGCCACGGCGGGCGACGACCCCCTGCGCGTCGACTGGTCGCGGACCAGGGCCTACGCGCTCTTCCCCGGGGTGGTCTACGTCAACAGCCGGCTCTGGTGGAACGGCGGGATCGTCGAAGCGGAGGAGGTCCCGATCGTGCGCGATAAGCTGGCCTCCGCCCTGCGCGGGCTGGTCGATCCGCGCACGGGAAGGGCGGTGGTCGACGGGGTCTTCGGGCCGCGGGAGATGGCCGCCTTCGGGCAGAGCGGGCCTCAGGCGCCGGACCTGATGTTCACCATGGCCCGCGGCTACGAGCCCGCCACACGCCTCCAGCCGCCCGGCTCCCCGGTCTTCGTCCTGACAGAGCCCGGCCGGGAGCTGACCAGCGGCCACGGCTCGTTCCATCCCCTGTCGCCCTCGGCCCGGACCCTGGCCCTGATCCGTCATCCTGAGCTGGCCCCTGGGAGCCGCGCCGCCACGCCGGTGCACCTGGTCGACCTCGCGCCAACCCTGGCCGCGCTGGCCGGCGTCAGGCCTCCGCAGGACGCGGACGGCCGCTGCCTGGACCTCGCGGCGCTGGGGGTCCGGGCCGCGGTGAGGACGAGATGAAGTCGGAGCGCTCGATGTTCGAGGCCGCGATCGAATCAGCCACCATCTTCAACCGGGCGGTGGTCGAGGTGGCGCACAGCAGCGGCCTGGTTCGCGCGCTTTCCGAAACCTCGTCGGTGGACGAGGTGATCGGCCGGATGGAGTTCCGGCCCGAGCGGCGGGAGCAGGTCGAGAAGCTGCTCAACCTGCTCGCCCACGAGCGCGTCCTGGAGCGGCGGGTCAGCCGCGGCGCCGTCGTCTTCCAGCGCCGGGCCGCTCGGCGGCGGGAGCCGGAGCCGCCGGCCCAGGAGCGCTACCAGCCGCGCATGCCGGCCATCGAGGCCTGGTTCGGAGAGCGGCACAGCGAGCTGATCCGTTCCTCCAACAAGGAATTCCTGGGCCGCGACCTCTCCTTCCTGCGCTCGCCGGAAGCCGCCCTGAAGTTCAACCGGGAGTTCGAATGGGCCTGGCGGAGCAACCTGAGCAATCCGCTCTACGAATTCGGCCGGCTGATCTGCGTCCGGGAACTGGTCCAGCGGGGCTCGCGCTTCCTGGACCTGGCCTGCGGCCCGGGCTTCGGGACCCAGCGGCTCTGCGAGTTCGCCGGGCCGGGCACGACAGTCGTCGGCGTCGAC
>VBIC01000027.1:10843-27377 GCA_005881425.1 Chloroflexota bacterium
GTGCTCTTCAACGGCGCCTTCCACTTCCTGGTGGACAAGCGGTCGCGCCTGCGCGAGATCCGTGAGACCCTGCGCCCGGGCGGAGCCTTCGCGCTGGGCCATTGTTTCAGCCGGAGCCAGTTCGCCGACGAGCCGATGCACGACTTCTTCTTCTCCCTGATCGAGGACCCCGTCTATCCCCTCACCTGGCGCGAGATCCGGGAGATGGTCCAGGAGGCCGGCTTCGCCATCCTCCGCCAGTTCCATCGCGGCAGCCACAGCTACCTGGTCGCGGAGCGGCTGGCGGACGGCGGCGCCGCGCCGGCGCCCAACGGTGCGGCGCGATGAACGCGGCCGCGGGCCGGGTGCTCCTGATAGGGCTGGACTGCCTCGGCCCGGAGGTGCTCGACCCCGCGCGCGGCCTGATGCCCAGCCTGGCGGCGCTGGCGCAGCGGCATCCGAGCGGCACGCTGCTCAGCACCCTGCCCCCGATCACGGTGCCCGCCTGGACCAGCATGCTCACCGGATGCGATCCGGGTGGCGCTCGCCACCTCGAACTGGGTGCGGCGCCCCCGGGTCTGGGACCGCCTCAGCCAGGCAGGACGACCGAGCCTGGTGATCGGTCTGCCTCAGACCAGCCCGCCGCCGCCCCTTCAGGGAAACCTCGTGTCCGGATTCGAGGGCCCGGTCGAGGGCCGCTACACCCACCCGCCCTCGCTCGCCGCCGAGGTCGAGTCGATCACCGGCGGCTATCTCTTCGACGTCCCTGACTTCCGCCGGATCGAGCTGAGCCAGGTGGTGGAGATCGTCTACGCGATGACGGAAAGGCGGTTCCGGCTGATGCGCCGGCTGATGGCCTCCAAGCCCTGGGACTTCGCCCTGCTCCACGAGATCGGGCCGGACCGCATCCATCACTGCTTCTGGCGCTACCACGACCCGCGGCATCGGAGCTACCAGCCGAGCTCAGGCTTCGGCGCCGTGGTCCGCGAGTACTACCGGTTCCTCGACTCCCAGGTCGCGGAGCTGATCGCCGAAGTCGGTTCCACCGCGGCGGTGCTCGTGGCGTCCGACCACGGGGTCCAGCCCATGGACGGCGGCGTCTGCGTCAACGAGGTCCTGCTGGACGCCGGCCTGCTGAGCTTGCGGGCGACTCCGGTCCAACCGACGGCGCTCAGCCCGGAGATGGTCCGCTGGGAGCGCACCACCGCCTGGGCCGAGGGCGGCTACTACGCGCGGGTGTTCCTCAACGTCCGCGGCCGCGAGCCTCGGGGCACGGTCGTACCCGACCAGATGCGGACCGCCCGGCGCCGGGTGGCCGAGGCGCTGGCGCAGGTCCAGCTCCCCGATGGCCGGGTGCTGCACAACCGGGTCGAGCAGCCGGCGAAGCTCTACCGCGAGGTCCGCGGCATCGCGCCCGATCTCCTGGTCTTCTTCCAGGACCAGCGCTGGCGCAGCGTGGGCAGCGTCGGAACCGGCTCCCACGTGGCGGCGGAGAACGACACCGGGGCCGATGGCGCCAACCACGCCCGGGAGGGGATGTTCCTGCTGGCCGCACCCGGAGCCGGCCCGGCCACGCAGCAGCGGGCCTCCATCCTGGACGTGGCTCCCACACTGCTGGAGCTGCTCGGACTGCCCCCCGACCCGCGGCTGAGTGGGAGGCCGCTGGCGGTCGAGCCGGCGGTGAGCAGATGAGCGCGACGCTGGCCCGCGCCACCGTCGATGCGACCTGGCGAGGACTCACCTCCTGGCCCACGCCCTTTCAATCGCCCGCCTGGTACCAGGCGGCGGGCTTCGCTTCGAGCGTCATCCCGGTCAGCGCCGGCGACCAGGGCGGCTCGCCGGCGGCGCTGGTGCCGGTCTGGGAGGTGCGCGAGCCCGCCCACTACTACCACGCGCCGCGCAGCGTGCTCTTCGGGGAGCGGGAGGAGCGCCTGGCGTCGGATGGCGCAGGCCTGCGGAGCCTGCGCGCCGCCGACTGGGGCGCCTCGCTGGTTACGGTGAGCCCCTTCGGGTATCGCGGGGGGGCGATAGCCGCTGTGGAGCAGCCGCCCGGCGTCTTCAGGGAGCTGGCACTGGCCCTGGTCGGTCACGCCCGCCGCCGCGGAGCCCGCGTCCTGCTCTCCCACTTCCTCTTCGAGGATGAAGACGGCCGCTGGATCCGGGCGCTGGTGGAGGTCGGCGGGATCCCGCTGGTGCTGGGCGCCCAGGCCGTGCTCCCGGTGTCCTGGTCCAGCGTCGACGAGTACCTCAGCCGGCTCCACCAGGGCCACCGCTCGCTGCGGGAGCGGCAGGAGCGCGGCGACCCCGGCCTGGCCTGGACCGCCCACGACCATCCGGGACCGGGTCCCGGGCAGGGTGGGCTGGCGTCGCTACTGCGGGAACGCCTGCTGCGGCACGACCAGGCGGCCGCGCCGCTGAGCCTGCTGGAGGCGATCGTGGAGGGGGCTTCGATGCCCCGCGTGCTCTTCTCGGTCGGGGAGCTGGGGGCCCCGGCTCGAAGCGGCCTGGCGGCACTCGTCCAGGGGACGACCCTGTATCCCAAGTTCGTCGCCGCCGCCCGCGCCGACCACGATTACTTCCCGCTGGTCTTCGCCCGCGTGGTCGAGTACGCGATCGCGAAGGGATATCGGATGGTGGACTACGGCGGAGGTTCCCACCAGGCCAAGCTGGCGCGCGGCTGCGGCCTGCGCTTTGCCCTGGGCGTGGTCTTCTTCTTCGACTCCCGTCTTCTGGCGGTCGCGGCGCCCGCGGCGCGCCAGCTGAGCCGGGCCAAGGTGGAGGACTTCCGCGCGCTTGCCCGGCGCTGGCATCCACAGGAGGTGGCCCCCGCCATGCCGGCCGTCCTGCAGGGCCTCGACCGGACCGAGGAATCGACGGGATCGACTCGATCGACGGCGGCGACCGGGACGTGATCACGACGGTTCGACCGAGGCAACCCTATTCCAGAGGAGTGGACGATGAAGACCTCATGTAGCGCCGGGACCGACCGCCGCTTTGCCGTCCAGCGCATCAGCCAGGAGCGCTGGCAGCGGGCCACCGCCGCCAACCTGGCCGCGGACCACCTTGGCGGCTACGATCTGTGGACCTCCGCTTTCGTCGACGCCCGTCCCGAGTGGCACAACTTCGGCCGCTTCCTCCGCTACAGCTCACCGCGCGAGGTTGGGAGCTACGTCGAGGAGCACCGGAAGGAGAGCCTGGCTTTCCTGGTCATGATGCTGACCGGCGTCTGCAACGCGGATTGCCCGATCTGCTTCACCGACCGCAAGCGCAAGCCTCACGAGCTGGGCCACGCGATCCGGGCCCGGGTCATCCAGGAGGCCGCCGAGCTGGGCGCGGAGTACGTCTACGTGCCGGGCGAGGGTGAGCCGACCGTCGACCGGAGCTGGTGGGAGTTCCTCGAGGCCTGCCGCGAGAACAACCTGCAGGTGGTGGTCTTCACCAACGGGCTGCTCTTCAGCGAGCCCAAACAGTGCCGCGCCTACTGGCACTGCGATCCAGAGGAGGCGGTGGCCCGGCTTCGCGACTACCCGGTCTCGCTCTACGTCAAGCTCTGGACCACCAGGCCGGACCTGTTCGGGGAGATGATGGCGATCGACTCCCGGCGCTTCGACTTCCAACCCTATGACGGCATCCGCCTCCCGGCCGGGCACATCCGCCTGCTGGAAGGGTTCCCGCGCGAGCGGCTGGGAGTGGAGGTGGTGGTGGAACGGCGCAACGGCGACGAGGTCGCCGACGTCATCGCTCCCTTCGCCGACGAGCAGGGCCTGGCCCAGATCGTGGAGATCATCCAGCACAACGGGCGCACCTTCGGCGACCCGTCCTACGACCCCAGCCCGCAGCAGCTGGAAGCGGTCGCGCCCTACCTCAGTCCGACCAGCTGCAGCGTCGCCACCTGCAAGGCCGTGGTCACCGTGCAGGGGCTGCTCTCGCCGCGGATCGCCATCCTCGAACACCAGCTGCCCGGGGACGCCCGCCACGTCAGCGAGGGTCCGCTGTGGGAGCTGCTGCACTCCACCGACTACCTGGTGCAGCGCAGGTACGAACTCTCCTGCCTGTGCGAGAGCGAGGCCGTGGCCCGGGCCGGTACGGAGGCCCAGCTGGTGGGTCCCTCGAGTGTCGTGCCGCCCTCTCTGACGGCGGACGCACGGGCGCCGGTGAACGGGGCCGAGGGCGTGGCGGCGGAGCGCCGCGTGGCGCCCGCGAGACCGCTCGCCGAGCAGTTGGAGCACACCCTCTCCCAGGGCGAGCGGCTCCAGGCGGTGGGACGGATCCTGCCGGTCCGGGAGGGCACGGTCCTGGCCGACGGCGCAGCGGCGGTCCCCGTGGTCTGCGGCGAGGCGCCCCTCTACGGCTGGGTCCGGGTGGATGGAGTGTGGGACGTGCTGAGGGGCGGGCTGGCCGCAGAGCACTGCGACGTGATACGGGTTGCGACCCGGGACGTCACCGGCTTCGACCCACCCGAGCTGCCCGCGCTGCGCGAGCCGCAGCGGCTCCTCCCGATCCTCGACCGGGCGCGAGCGCTGGCCCTGCTCCGCCGCGAGCTCGACGGCCGCGACTTCATCGAGGTGACCACTCCCGCGCTCCAGACGGCGGCCGAGATGGGGTTCGTGCGCCAGGTGACGACCGAGCCGGTCCAGGGACGCCGCTACAACCTGCGCACCGATCCCGAGGAGTACCTGAAGCGCTACCTGACGGCCGGGCTGGAGGCCGTCTACGAGATCTCCACCAACGTCCGCGACGACCCGCCCGACGACTGGCACCTGACCGAGTTTCAGTCGCTCGAGTACTACCGCCGGCTGATGGACTTCGAGGCGGCTTTGACGCTGGCCGACGAGGTGATCCGGTCGGTGATGCGCACGATTGCCGGGAACCAGCTCACCTGGTCGGGGCGCGCCTTCGATACCACCCGGCCCTTCACCCGGGTGACTTTCGGCGACCTGGTGCGGAGCGCCACCGGTCTCGACCTGACCGCGGAGGAGAACGTTACCGCCGCGGGGCTGCGGGCCCGCCTGGAGGCGGCCGGCTTGCGCTGCGACGTCCAGGGGGAGCGCGCGCAGTGGAAGCGCGAATGGCTGGAAGCCGGTCTGGATCACGCACTTCCCCGCGGAGCTGGCCCTGAGCGCCTGCCTCGATCCCTCAGACTCGCACCGGGCGCTGCGGGCGGAGCTCTTCCTGCCGGGTGGGCTGGAGCTGGCCCATGCCTATGAGAACCTCACGACTCCGGCGGAGCTGCGGGCTCGCTACGACGCCCGCCGCGCCCACCGGGTGGCGGCCGGCCTGCCCTACGTGCCGACCAACGAGGGCCTGCTGCGCAGCGCCGAGCTGGGTATGCCGCCCATGGCGGGCGGCGCCATCGGCATCGACCGGGTGCTGATGGTGGCTCGAGGGGAAACGCGGGTCGGCGCGGGCATGCTCTTCGCCCGCGAGGGGCACACCATCAGCCGCAGCCCTCAGGCGACGGGCTGCGGAGCCTCGTGCGGAAACTGCACCTGCAAGGCCGGATCCAGAGTGTGACCCTGATCGTGGAGCTGGTCGGAGACGCGAGCGCCGGCGAGGTCGTCGGCGCCGGGCCGGCGCATCCCATCGTGGGAGCGATGATCGACGTCGGCGCCTGGGCCTTGATCCAGACACTGCCGGGCCTGGACCCGGCGGAGTGGCTGGCCTCGGCCTGTGCCGCGGTCGCCGGCGAGGGGGGCCAGCTCGCGCTCCGCCCGACGCGCTGGCGCGCCCAGGACCCTGAGCGCGTGCGCGAGGCGCTGGAGAACGAGATCGAGACCGGACCGGTGATCGTGGCGGCGCCGGGCGAGGGTCAGCTCCTGGTGGTGATCGCGGGTCCGGGCCTGCCGGCCCTGGGCGAGGTCGGGCTCTGCGACCGCACCGCGCTGGTGGCCACCCTGCGCCAGCTCGCCGGGCTGAACCCGGACGGCGAGTCGCTCCTCGAGGAACGAGTCGCGGTGTATAACCCTGATCACCAGGTGGACAGGCGCCTTCGACAGCTCTACGGCGAGTAAGCCGGTGGCGGCGGCGCCGCATCGCCCGCTCCTAGGCTTGATCACCACCGCGAACGGGATCTCGGTGGCGGGGAACGTGCTCACCCTGGTGGCGCTGGTCACCTACCTCTTCGAGCGCACGGGCTCGTCGCTGACGGTGGCCGGCGTGGTCCTGCTCGGCTTCGCGCCGGTGGCGCTGATGCTGCCGCTGCTGGGGCCGCGCCTGGCCGGGCGTCCGCTGCACTCGGTCGGCGCCGGGATTGCGGTCCTGCAAGCCGCGGTCTCGCTGGCCATGGCCGCCGCCGCCCTGGCCACAGCCTCGATCCTGGTGCTCTACCTGGCCGCCGCGACCCAGGGCATCCTGGGCATGGTCATGCGTGTCACAGTGCTCAGCAACCTGCCCCGGCTACTCGAGACCGGGATGCTGACCCAGGCCAACCTGATGCTCCAGCTCTCGTCTCAGATCGGCGCCATCGTCGGCGCCTCGGGACTGGCGGCCCGCGGCCACGCTTCGGCCTCGGTCCTCTTCTTGATCGACGCCTTCACCTTCGCCCTCCAGGCGGCCATCCTTGCCGCCGCCGTGCCCCCCACGCCCGCCTCCGCGCGGGCGGTGGGCGAGGCCCCCGCCGCGCTGGCTCCGATCCCGGCGCCGACCCCGCTGCGCGCCTACCTGGTCGCCCCGGCCGGCTACGTGGCCCTGAACCTGCTCAACGTCACGGTGCCCCTGATCGTGCTCCAGCGTCTCAACGCCGGCCAGCGCGGCTACGCCCTGAGCGAGGTGGTCTTTCCTTCGGTCGCGATCGGAGCCGGGTTCCTCCTGCGCCGCCGCCGCGCGCCGGTCCCGATCGCGCCCACGCTGCTGGCGCTGGCGGCGAGCTTCGCCATCAGCGCCTTTGCCACCAGCCTGGGCCTGCTCCTGCTGGCGGTGGGCATCTGTGGCGGCGGCATGCTGACCTCCAACGCCGCCACTCAGGCCCGGATCCAGCGGGACGTCAGCGCGGCGGCCCTGCCGGCGTTGCAATCGCGGGCAGCCGGCCTGGGGGCGGCGCTGTCCGCGGTTGGCGTCATCGGCGTAGCCGTCGCCTTCGGCGTCCGCGCCGACCGCTGGGCGCTGCTCCTCTGCGCCGCCTGGTTCCTCTGGCTCACCGGCCTGAGCCTGGCCTGGGAGCGGTCAGAGGCGGTGGTCGAAGTCTGAGGGCCATAGTGGTCCCAGCTCGGTACGCGCCTGGTCGAGCATGCGCCGGGCGGCGCGGTCCGAGTCGGCCCCGGTGACCCGGATGCCGTCGTCGCGGCGGAAGGCCCCGAAGAGCGGCTCCAGCCGTGCGCCTCGCAGCAGCTTGGGGCGAAGCGATCCGGTCCCCACGTGGAGCCAGCGCATCCCCCGCTCGCCGGCGTACCGGATCGGCTCGTAGAAGGCGGTCTCGAAGTAGGCTCCCGTCGCCTCGGCGGCGGCGTGGTCCAGGCCGGCGGCGCGCAGGTAGAGAGTGTCGCCGTCCAGGTAGGAGAGGGAGCAGGCGATCGGACGGGCGCCCCGGTAGCTGGCCACCAGCAGGCTGGCCTGGTCGAGGCTGCGAGCCTGAGTGGCGAGCATGCGGCGCAGGAGCGAGGCCTCGATCGCTGGACCCGGCCCATCAGCTCGGAGGCGAAGTCGAGCGCCTCGGACAGGCGCAGCCGGGAGGTGACGCAGGAGGAGCGAGCGTAGCGGAGCAGGTCGCGGCGCACCGCCGACCGGCGGGCCGGCGGGAGGCTGGCCAGGTAGGCGTCGAAGCCGCCGGACGGTACGCGGATGCGCGCCTGGGGGCGCTGGGGCACCAGCTCCTGCGGTCCGGCGGCGCCCGAGGCGACCAGGAGCTCGGCCTCGGACCTGGGGAGGAACTGCATGCTCACCAGCCGCGCCCCGAGGCTGTACGCGACCCGGCATCCTTCTGTAAAGAGGAGGCCCACCAGCCGGGCCGTCCCGGCCTCGCCCTGGCCGCTTCGGACCGACCAGCCGGCGAGGTAGCCGGCGCGCGCCCCGAGGAGGGCGACGGGTGAGGCGGCGCCGGCCAGCCAGGGCGAACCCTGGCCGAGGCTTTCCGCCGGGTCATAGAAGGTGCCCCGCTCGCCGCCGGGAGACAGGTAGAGGGGCAGCAGTCCCATCAGCCGGCCCCAGGCGTCGCGAGCGAGGACGTAGCGGACCGGTCCCCTGGCCATACGCTCGGAGACCTCCAGCCAGCCGCGGCTCTGGTAGACGCCGGCCGGACGTGCCAGGGACAGGTGCTCGCTCGCGGGCAGGGCGTCGATCCCCTCCAGAGTGGTCAGGCGGAGACCGCCGGGGAACGCTTCCACCACCCCGACATTCTCGCTATAGTGCGCGGCAGCATGAACCTGGTCGATGGTGGGATCGTCGCCGTCCTGGCCCTCGGTCTGCTGCTCGGCTGGAGCCGGGGACTGATCGGGCCGCTGCTGGCCGAGGCGGGCTTCCTGGTAACCCTCTGGATCGTGACCACCCACCCGGCGCTCCTTGACGCCATCGTCCCGCCCAGCATCCCGCGGCCGCTGGCGATGGTGGCGCTCCCGGGCGTGGTCGGCCTGGTGGTCGCGATCCTGGGGCGGAGCCTGCTCGGCACCGCCTTCCGGCTGCCGCTCGCCCGCCAGGTCGACCGCCTCCTGGGAGCCGCGGTCCACGGCGCGCTGGCCGGGGTCATCGTCTACGTCGTGCTGGTGGGCATGACCGGCGCCGACCGGGTGCTGGCCCCGATCAGCGGAGTGGCGACGATCCACCCCGTGCCTCTCACCGCGCTCGGGCAGTACGCTCAGGCGCTGGCCTGGTACGAGCGCGAGCTGCGCCCGCAGTTCCAGGGCAGCCGCCTGGCGCCGGTCGTGCTGCGTCTGGGTGCCCACCTGCCGGTGATCGGGCGCCCGGCCTGAGATGTCAGCCAGCTGAAGGTTCTTTGCAGCACCCCCACCCCGACCCTCCCCCATCGAGGGGGAGGGGGATTGACTGAGGGGGATGTTATTCGCCGGTCCAGACCGGCTTGCGCTTCTCGAGGAAGGCCTCGACCCCCTCGCGGAAGTCGCGCGACAGGTAGCAGGCCAGGACCAGGTCGCGATCGGCGCCGGGCTCGTGGAGCCGCGGCCTCAGCCGGCGCAGCGCCTCCTTGGCAGCCCACAGGGTGAGCGGCGCGAAGGAGGCCACCTCTTCCGCCAGCTCCTGAGCGCGGTGGGCCAGTGCGTCCTCGCCGGTCACCTCGCTCACCACGCCCACGGTCTCCAGCTCGGCAGCTTCCATCAGGCGGGCGCGCAGCAGCAGGTCGGCCGTTCGCGCCATGCCGAGCAGGGCGACGATCCGGCTGAGGGTCGCAGTGGAAAGGCAGTTGCCCAGGGTGCGGGCGATGGGGAAGCCGAAACGCGCGGATGGCGCCGCCAGCCGGAGGTCGCAGACCGCGGCGATGGCGGCTCCGGCGCCGGTGCAGGCCCCGGCGATGGCCGCGATCGTCGGAACCCGGACCGACTCGAGCGCGGCCAGCGTGTCCTCCACCCGCGCCTCGTACTCCAGGACCTCCCGTTCGGCGCGTATCAACCGAAACTGCGCGATGTCGGCGCCCGCGGCGAAGGTGCCGTTGGCACCGGTGATGACCAGGGCCCGCACCGACCGGTCCTGGTCGAGGCCGCGACACGCGTCCGCCAGCCGGCCGTACATGGCGGGGGTCAGGGCGTTGCGGACCCGCGGGCGGTTGAACGTGATCCACTGGACGGCGCCCTGCCGCTCCAGGATGAGCTCGCCGGCGCCGGCCGCGGCAGGCATGGCGCGAGTCTACAGGCCCTGGACCAGGAGCCGGACGCCGGCTAACGCCAGCGCCAGGGTCAGCAGACGGATCAGCCCGCTGGCGCTCACCCGGCGAGAGAGCGCGGCGCCGAGCTGTCCGCCGACGACCATCCCCGCCGCCAGGGCCAGGGTCAAGGGGACGAACCTGCCGAGGTCGCCGTGAAGGACGTGGGTCACGGTCGCGGAGGCGGAGGTGATCATGAGCACGAACTGCGAGGTCGCCGTGGCCACGTGCGCGGGAAAGCTGAAGAAGATGGTCAGGAGCGGCACCTGAATGATTCCGCCGCCGACCCCGAGCAGGCTGGCGAGAAAGCCGACCCCCGTGCTCAGCAGGGCCGCCAGCCCCAGGTTGAAGCGGTAGTCGGCGACCACCCCGGAGGTGTCGACCAGGTGACGGTGGACGCTCATGGCGCTCTGGTCGAGGAGAGGATGGGTGCCGCCGGGGCTGACCAGGAGCCTGAGCGCCACCGCCAGCAGGGCGATTCCCATGATCAGGTCGAAGGTCTTGACCGGGATGGCCGTGACCACGATGGCGCCGAGCACCGCCCCGGGAATCGTGGCCAGGGCGAGGACGATGCCCGAGCGGTAATCAGGGCGGCGCAGCCTGAAGTACGCGGCTGAGCCGGAGACCGCGTTGGCGAAGACCACCGCCAGAGAGATCGCGGTCAGCCGGCCGGGAGACTCGCTGGGGTAGACGAAGAGAAGGATGGGGACCAGGACGATGCCGCCGCCAACACCGACCAGGGTGCCGAAGGCGCCGATGACGACGGCGGCCACGGCCCACAGGACCAGGTCCATTCCAGCTAGCGCGCCTCCCCTTTCCACCAGATGGTGGCCCGTGGACGTGGCGCCTGGGCGACCATGCCATCGAGTCGCAGCAGGTCCGGCTCGATCAGGCGGGTCAGCTCGCCCAGGCGCTCGCCGGTGAGGCAGAGCGCCCGCGCGGTCCAGCCGGCGGCTTCCTCCAGGGTCTCGAACCAGGTGCTCGGCTCGGAGGGCGTCCAGTCCTGCCGCTCGACCTCGAGCCCGGCCTCGCGGAGCACGGCCTCCGCGTCGTCGGCGGTCGGCCGGTCGGGCCGGGCCAGGCCGTGGAAGTGAAGCCAGAGGCCGTTGAGGTGGGCGCGGGGATGGACCAGCGTCAGCTCCAGCACCACCCTGGAGCGCGCCTTCTCGGTGAGGCGGCGCGCGAAAGCGGGCAGCCCAGGGACGTTGTAGGCCACGTGGTGGCAGACGGCGACGTCCACTTGGGGCACCCTGCCCGCGACGTCCGGCCAGCGTCCCTCGACCGTGACAGCCCTCACGCCGGCCGCCTCGACCCGGCCGCGAAACTCGCCCAGGGCGCGCGTGTCCACGTCGACTCCGGCCAGGAGCGATGCCCGGCCCGCCAGCGGCAGCGAGGCGGCGCCCGCACCGCAGCCCACGTCGAGGACGGCACCCGCAGCCGGCAAGGCCGCGGCCGCCACGCGGTCGGAGGGCGTGCGCCGCGTCGCCGCGCGGTCGGCGCGACGCTCCAGGATGCCGGGTGGAAACTCCCAGGGCGAGGCCGGAGCCCGCGCCAGGATCTCGGGCGGGATCGCCCACTCGGCCAGCGCGTTCGCCCAGCGTTCCGCGCTCGAGGCCGAAGGCGATGCCCTCATCCAGTCCTATATTGAATGAATGGACATGATCGACCTGCGCGGGCTCAGCAACGCCCGCTATCCCGAGCTCGCGCTCAGCCTTTACCTGCCCGCGGGCCCGGCGCTGGACGCGCGCTATTACGTCGCGCTGCTCAAGGACCTGGCGCGCACGCAAGAGGAGCAGCTGGACAGGAGGTCGAAGGCCGCCCTGCAGCGTGAGGCCGGACGTGTGCGCGGCTTCCTCGAGGAGCAATCGCCGCCCGGCAAGCCGCTCGCCGTCTTCAGCAGCGAGCCCGCCGGCCTCTTCGAGGCCTTCTGGCTGCCCGACGACGTTCGGAGCGAGATCGCGATCGCGGAGGGCCTGCGCCTGGAACAGATCGCCGAGCAGTCACAACGGCATCCGCCCGCTCAGATCGTGCTCGTCGACAAGGAGGAGGCCCGGGTGTTCGCGGCCTTCCTGGGGCGGGTCCACGAGATCGCCGACCTGAAGGGCGACCCGATCAAGAAGCACAAGCAGGGCGGCTGGTCAGACGACAAGTTCCAGCGCCACGAGGACCTCCACGTGAAGTGGAACTTCAAGGCGGTCGCGGAGTGGCTCAGCCGGCGCGACCCCAACGGCAGCCTTCCCCTGTACCTGGCCGGTCCCGCCGAGGATCGCGCCCGCTTCAAGGGCTACCTGTCCAGGGCGCTGCAGCAGGCCGTCGGCAAGGAGTTCGCCGCGCCCATGTACCTGACGACCGGGGAGCTGGAGGAGCGGCTCAAGGTAGTCGCCTGAGACACCCCCCACCCTAGCCCTCGCCCGTGAAGGGGGAGGGATTCAGGGCGCGAGCGTGACCTCGATCAGCGGGCTCTGCCTGACCATGGGTTCGACGTCGCGCACGTTCCAGTTCCGGGCCACGTGAGCCAGCACCGAGCGCCGCTCGGGCTCGTCGCTGACGATGCGGGCCCGCGCCGGAAGGTCCGCGTGGACCGACTGCTTGAGATGGACGGTGAGGTGCGGATCGGCTTCCAGGTTGGCGATCCACTTGCGCTTGTGCGGGCTGGGGCGTCCGCTGATGTAGAGGCGACCGTCGATGTTGTGGAGCACGATCTCGACCCGGCGCGGCTCCCCGCTGCGGCTGCCGGTGGTCGTGATGTCGATCACGCCGCCCTTTTCCAGGGCCTGGGCGATCCTGGCCTCCATCCCCCTTCTCAACCCCTGTGCCTCGACGTCTATTCCCGCGCCTCCGCCGCGTGGGGGACGCGTCCTCCTTGGGGCTGATTCGGCGCCCACGCGCCCCCGCTAGGCTGGAGCGGATGGACGCGCGGCCCCGTCAGTGGGCCTGGGTGGGACGCCTTCGGCCGCAGACCGTCGACCGGCTGCTGGTCGGCGTGCTCCTGCTGCTGGGGCTCAGCACGTTCGTCGGCCTGCGGGCCGCCGGCGAGGGGGTTGCCGGGGTGCGTCTTCACGGCCCATCGGTGGTGGTGCTGGCCGCGGCTCTCCTGCTGATCCAGACCGTGCCCCTGCTCTGGAGGCGCCGCCGGCCCAGCCTGGTGCTGCTGCTGGTGGCCTGCGCATTCGGCGCCAAGGTCCTGCTCGGGCTCAACCCCGGAGTCGCCGGCCTGGGCCTGCTGATCGCGATGTACAGCGTCGCGGCTTACGAGCAGCTGCGGCTGCGGCTGGTCTTCCTGGTCCTGGCCGGCTGCGCCTTTTTGGCCGGCTTCGTCGCCTTCGGGATCAGCGGCAACCCGCGCTCCTTCGCGATCACGGTGCCCAGCCTGTTCTTCGTCGCGGCCTGGCTGATCGGCGACTACCTGCGAACCCGGCGAGCCTACGTGGCCCAGCTGGAGGAGCGGGCGGCCCGGATGGAGGGCGAGCGGGACCAGGTGCGCCGCCTGGCCGCGGACGAGGAGCGGGCCAGGATCGCCCGCGAGCTGCACGACGTGGTGGCGCACGACGTGAGCGTGATCGCGATCCAGGCGGGCGCGGCGCGCGCGGTCCAGGCGAGCAAGCCGGAGGCGTCGGCGTCGGCCCTGGCCCTGATCGAGACCACGGCTCGCCAGACCCTGATCGAGCTGAGCCAGCTGCTGGGCGTCCTTCGCCGGAGCGGCGGCGTGGCGCCGGAGCGGAGCCCGCAGCCGGGGATGGGGCAGCTGGGAGTCCTTGTCGAGGAGCTGCGAGCGGCGGGGCTGGCGGTCGAGGTCCTCGTCGAAGGCCAGTCCCGTCCGCTGCCTCCGGCGGTCGACCTCTCCGCCTACCGCATCCTGCAGGAGGCCACCACCAACGTGCTCAAGCACGCCCGGGCGAGCCGGGTGGAGATCCGGGTCCAGTACAGCGAGCGGGTGCTGGCCCTCGACGTCCGCGACGACGGAAAGGGAAGGGGTGAGCAGCAGCCGGCCTCCTCCGGCCACGGGCTGATCGGGATGCGGGAGCGCGTGGCCCTCTTCGGCGGTGAGCTGCGGGCCGGGCCTGAGCCGGGGGGCGGCTTCGGGGTGCACGCGCGGCTGCCGCTCGGTGCGGAACCCTGATGGCGATCCGGGTCCTGATCGTCGACGACCAGGCCCTGGTCCGAGCCGGCTTTCGGATGATCCTCGAGGCCCAGCCGGACATCGAGGTGGCGGGCGAGGCGGGTGACGGGCTGAAGGCGATCGAGGAGGTCCGGCGGCTGCGCCCGGACGTGGTCCTGATGGACGTGAGGATGCCCGGCCTGGACGGGATCGAAGCCACCCGCCGCCTGACCGCCGCGGGAGCGCAGAGCAAGGTGGTGATACTGACCACGTACGACCTGGACGAGTACGTCTTCGATGCCCTTGCCGCGGGGGCCACCGGCTTCCTGCTCAAGCACGTCCCGCCCGAGGAGCTGGTGCACGGCGTCCGGGTCGCCGCCGCGGGCGACGCGCTCCTGGCGCCGTCGATCACCAGGCGGCTGGTCGAAGAGTTCGCCCGGCAGCGGGCCCCGGTGCGCGCCGCCGGGACGGAGCTTAAGACGCTGACCGAGCGCGAGCGCGAGGTCCTGCGCCTGCTGGGCCGCGGCCTCTCCAACCCGGAGATCGCGGCCGAGCTGAAGGTGGGCGAAGCGACCGTCAAGACCCACGTCGCGCACGTGCTCGACAAGCTCGATCTCAGGGACCGGGTGCAGGCGGTGATCTTCGCCTACGAGGTGGGGTTGATCAAGCCCGGCTCCGCCCAGTAGCCTGCCGTCTCCGCCGTACGGGGGAGGCAAAGATCACACCCGCAGGTGACGACAGCCGGCCGCCGCCCGAGTAGCGTGAGGCCCGGACATCATTCTTCGCAGAAGGAGGCTTTTCATGGCCGCGACCGATACCGTCATCGTCACCCGTAGCCTGACCAAGCGCTACGGCGAAGCCATCACCGCGGTCGACACCCTCGACCTGGAGGTCCGGCGGGGCGAGGTCTTCGGATTTCTGGGCCCCAACGGCGCCGGGAAGACGACGACCCTGCGCATGCTGCTGGGCCTTATCCGCCCCACCGCCGGCACGGCGATCGTCGCCGGTCACACCCCCGGCAGCCCCGCCGGGCTGCGCCTGATCGGCTCGCTGGTGGAGTCGCCGGCCTTCTACCCCTACCTCTCGGGCCGCGAGAACCTCAAGGTGATGGCCGACTACGCTGGCGTTCACCACTCACGTATCGACGGGGCGCTGGAGACGGTCGACCTGCTTCCGCGCGCCCGCGACCGGTTCGCGACCTACTCCATGGGCATGAAGCAGCGCCTCGCCGTCGCCGCCGCCCTGATCAAGGAGCCGGAGCTGATGATCCTGGACGAGCCGACCAACGGGCTTGACCCGCAGGGTGTGGTCGAGATGCGAGCCCTGGTCCGGCGGCTAGGCAGCGGCGAGCGCACGGTCCTGCTCTCGAGCCACCTGCTCAACGAGGTGGAGCAGGTCTGCGACCGGGTGGCCATCATCAACCACGGCCGGCTCATCCGGCGGACGCCGCGCGTCGCACCCTGGAGCGGCTCGTCGGCAACGGCGCCGTCACCACGGTGGACGGCACGCTGCGGTTGAGCGTCGATCCGCAGCAGGCGGCCGATCTCAACGCGGCGCTCGTCGGCGCCGGCATCCGGGTCAGCGAGCTGCGGCCGGCGGAGCGGACGCTCGAGGAAGTCTTCCTCAACCTGACCACGCAAGAAGGAGCAGCAGCATGATCAGCTTCAAAGCCGAATGGCGCAAACTCTCGCGGCGGCCCGCGGTCTGGTGGCTCGGGGCCTTCATCGTCGGCATCGTGGCGCTCCTTTACGTCTTCTCCTGGATCGAGTACAACTCACCCACCTTCCATTCGGATTCCGGCGTCCCGGTCGCGCTGCTCAAGGCGAACCTCTACCCCGCGCACTTCGCGGCGCTGATCGCCGGCGGCATTCCATTCATCGGCGGCGCGTTGATGCTCGTGATGGGCGCGCTGGTGGCCGGCAGCGAGTACGGCTGGGGGACCTTCAAGACGGTCTACACGCAGCGGCCCGGCCGCATGCAGGTCCTGGGCGGCCAGCTGGCGGCGCTGAGCGCGATCAACGGCATCGTCGTGGTGGCCCTGTTCGCCGTCGCCGCGCTGTGCAGCTTCCTGATCGCCGGCATCGCCGGGGCGGCCGTCGCCTGGCCGGCCGGCATCGACATCCTCAAGGCGATGGCGGCCACCGCGCTGATCTTCGAAGTCAACACCCTCTTCGGGACGGCGATGGCCTACCTGCTGCGGCAGTCGGCGCTCGCCATCGGACTCGGCCTGGCCTACTTCCTGGCCATCGAGACGATCCTGTTCCGAGCGCTGAGCGGCTTCCACATCGAGTGGCTGACCACGGTGGAGAAGTTCTTCGTCGGGCAGAACGCCGGCGCGCTCGCCGCGTCCTTCGGGAGCCGGGGGCCGAACCCCTCGGCGGCCCTGGTTTCGGCCGAGCAGGCGGTCTTCGTCCTGATCGCTTACGCGGTGGCCTTCGTGATGGTCGCGACCGTTCTCGTCCGGGCGCGCGACGTGGCGTAGGCGGGGCGCCGTATCGTATGCGACATGCCGGAACGGCAGGAGGTGGTGGTGGCCGCCGGACGCGAGGTGGCGGTCACCAACCCCGACAAGGTCTTCTTCCCCCGAGCCGGGTATACGAAGCTCGACCTGGTTCGCTACTACCTGGCGGTCGCTGAGGGCGCCATCCGCGGCG
>VBIC01000186.1 GCA_005881425.1 Chloroflexota bacterium
CTTCATCATCGGCCGCCATCCGGCCCATCCCCAGGTCTCCTTCGCGGCCGGATTCTCCGGCCACGGCTTCAAGTTCTGTCCGGTGGTGGGCGAGATCATGGCCGACCTGGTGGAGCGAGGCTCGACCCCGCACGACGTCAGCCTCTTCGACCCGGCCAGGTTTCAGGCGGCGCGGCGACGGTGAAGCAGCGCCCATCCGCCGGCGACGGTGGCGAGGCCGGCGAGCCAGCCGATCACGACCCAACGCAGCAGGGTGTCCTCGTTCTGCTCGACCACGCTCAGAGAGCGCCCGGCCACCACGAAGCCTCCGCGGTAGCGGTCGACCACGATCGCGTGACGCACGCCCTCGGCGGGCTGCCAGGTGATCTGGTCATGACCGTGCGCCCGGACATAGTCGAAGACGCCGGAGGGCGGGATCGGCGGCAGGCCGAAGAGGTCTCCGGAGGAGGCGAGTGGCAGGCCGCTGGAGTCGGTCACAGTGATCCAGGGATCCCGCGAGGTGACCAGGTCGACGCGCTGGCTACCGACCACCGCCGCGGGCAGCGCGCCTCCGTCTAGCCGCTGCACCGCCTTCTGCGCCGTCTCCAGCTGGGGATGGTCGGCGTCGTGGCGCAGCTTCTGCTGCCAGCCGGTCTCGACTGTCCCGGCCAGGATCGTCACCAGGGCCGCCAGCAGGAGCCATCCGGGGATGGCCAGATCGCCACCGACCAGCCGCCGGGCCGCAACCATCGCCAGGACAACGGCCGGCCCGCCTCCTGGTTATGGCAGCCGAGTTTGCCGCTACCGGTCGCGCCGCAGCCAGGTCCTATAGTCAGACTGTGGCCAGCGAGATGCCCCGAGGCGACGGACTGCGGCTCTCCCAGCAGCTGCCGGCGGACGAGTCGAGCTTTCAATCGGTCCTTCGCGACGCGGTTCGGGCGATCGAGGGCGCGGGCATCCCCTTCCTGGTCCTGGGAGGGATCGCCTCGGCCCTGGTCGGCCGTCCGCGCTGGACGCACGACATCGACTTCCTGGTACTTCCCGACGACGCCCTGCGCGCGCTGCAGGCGCTGCGCCAGGCGGGGTTCGAGACCGAGGAGACCGACCCGGTGTGGATCTACAAGGGCTTCAAGCAGGGCGTCCTGGTGGACGTCATCTTCATGGTCATGGGCGGCGTCTACCTCGACCAGGAGATGCTGGACCACGCCGTGATCCGCGCCCACGAGGGCCTGCCGCTGCGGATCCCCTGCCCCGAAGACCAGCTGGTGATCAAGGCCATCGTGCATCGCGAGGAGACCTCGCGCCACTGGTTCGACGCGCTGGGGATCATCGCCAGGTCGGACCTCGATTGGGATTACGTGCTGCACCGATCCCGCCGTGGCGCCCGCCGGCTGCTGAGCCTGCTGATCTACGCCCAGTCGAACGACATCCTGGTCCCGAGCTGGGTGATCCGCCGCCTCTACCAGGGGGTGTACGCGGAGTGACCCTGGGTCGCGACGAGTACCTGGCCGAGCACGTCCGCGACAGCCTGATCCACGACCCGCGCGTCAACGAGCAGGACGTCCTGGTGCGGATCAAGGAGCGCCGGGTTTTCCTGGGAGGCAACGTGTCGACCAGGGAGCTGCGGGAGGCGATCAGCGTCGTGGCCCGCGAGCTGCTCCCGGATTACGAGATCGTGAACGAGACCACGCTGGTGCCGGCGGTGGAGCCGGAAGACGAGGAGCGCGTGCAGTGATCCGGATCGCGGCCGTGGGCGACGTCCATTTCGGGACCGGCTCCG
>VBIC01000112.1:0-28088 GCA_005881425.1 Chloroflexota bacterium
GGCGCCCGGTCGAACTTGAGCTTGGCGATGCGGCGGCGGAGCTCGCTGATCTCGAGGGAGTACTCGTCCATGCCTCCAGCTTAGCGGCGCGCCGCCGGGAAGAACTCGTCCGCCGGCTCGCCGGTAGCGGGGACGCAGGCCGAGCGGGTGATGGGGGCAGATCCGAATCCACTCCAGGAGGCCGTCGAGCCGCCGGTTCGTCTCCTCCATGATCAGCTCGCAGCGGGGCAGCGTCAGAAGTCCCATCGCGACCAGTGCCTGGTTGGAGACGGCGCCCAGCCGATGGCCTTCGCCGCGGAGCCGCCGCATCCGCTGCAGGCGGCCAGGCAGGATCGTCTGATCCCAGGTCGCGAGCGGCCCGGCGGCCGGGAACAGCCGCGCCTTGCGAAGCGTCCCGTCCACGTCGAATAGATAGAGCAGCGGCTGCTCCGGGAGGCTAATGGATCAGCGAATGGGCGCCGACGCTGGGTGCGATCAGGATGGCGATGATGTTGATCACCTTGATCATGGGATTGATTGCCGGGCCAGCGGTGTCCTTGTTCGGATCGCCGACGGTATCGCCGGTCACCGCCGCAGCGTGGGTCTCGGTGCCCTTGCCACCCAGGTTGCCCTCCTCGATGTACTTCTTGGCGTTGTCCCAGGCCCCGCCGCCGGAGGTCATCTGGATGGCCAGAAAGAGTCCGGTGACGATGCTGCCGATCAGCATGCCGCCCAGGGCGGTGGGGCCAAGGACGAAGCCGACCAGGATCGGCGCCAGCACCGGAATCAGGCCGGGCAGGATCATCTCCCGCTGGGCCGCGCGCGTCACCAGATCCACGGCCCGTCCGTACTCCGGCATGGCCGTCCCCTCCATCAGTCCCTTGATCTCTCGGAACTGGCGCCGGACTTCGAGGACGACGCCGCCGGCGGCGCGGCCTACCGCCAGCATGCTCAGCGATCCGAAGAGGAAGGGCAGCGTCCCCCCCAGGAACAGCCCCACGATCACCAGTGGTTCGGTCAGGGAGAAGGTGATGGCGCGCACGTGGGCCAGTTCCTGGGTGTAGGAGGAAAAGAGGACCAGCGCGGCCAGCCCCGCCGAACCGATGGCGTAGCCCTTGGTGACGGCCTTGGTGGTGTTCCCGACCGCGTCGAGCGGGTCGGTCACGTTGCGCACGCTCTCCGGTAGGTTGGCCATCTCGGCGATGCCGCCGGCGTTGTCGGTGATCGGGCCGTAGGCGTCGATGGCCACGATGATCCCGGTCATGGACAGCATCGCCATGGCAGCGGTCGCGATCCCATAGAGCCCGGATCCGCCTCCGTGCTGGTTGAGGAAGTAGGAGAGCAGGATGCCGCAAGCGATCACCAGCACGGGAAGTCCCGTGCTCAGCATGCCGATCGCCTGGCCGGCGATGATGTTGGTTGCGTGCCCGGTGGTGGAGGCGCGAGCGATGGTGCGCACCGGCCAGAAGCTGGAGCTCGTGAAGTACTCGGTGATGGCCACGATCGCCACCGTGACCACCACCCCAACTACGGCCGCCCAGAAGAGGTTGATGTCCAGGTCTATGGCCAGGGTTGCGGCAAGGAACCCGAGCAAGGCCAGCACCCCGCTCACCGCCAGGCCGCGGTACAGCGCTCCCATGATCCAGCGGCTGTTGCCGAGGCGGACGAAGAAGGTGCCCAGGATGGTGGCTATGATCGAGATCGCCCCCAGGATCAGCGGGTAGATGACGAAGCGGATCTGGCCGGGAAACAGCAGGCTGCCGAGGAGCATGGCGGCGATCGCCGTGACGGCATAGGTCTCGAAGAGGTCGGCCGCCATTCCCGCGCAGTCACCCACATTGTCGCCGACGTTGTCCGCGATCACCGCCGGGTTCCGCGGATCGTCCTCCGGGATCCCGGCTTCGACCTTCCCCACCAGGTCCGCTCCGACGTCGGCGGCCTTGGTGTAGATGCCGCCCCCGAGCCGGGCGAAGACGCTGATCAGGCTGGCCCCGAATCCCAGGCCGACCAGGGTTTCGGGCTTGCGGAAGATCCAGTAGGAGATGGTCACGCCGAGGAGTCCGAGGCCGACCACGAAGAGCCCGGTCACGGCGCCGCCCCGGAAGGCCAGCCGCAGGGCGCTGTCGAGGCCGCCGGTCGCCGCCTGGGCCGTTCGCACGTTGGCCCGAACCGAGACGTTCATCCCGACGTAGCCCGCCAGTGCGGAGCAGCCCGCTCCCACCACGTAGAGCAGGCCCGTCTGCCAGCCGATGAGGATCCCGATGAGAACGGCCAGGACCACGCCAATGATGCCGATGGTGGTGTACTGGCGGTTGAGGTAGGCTGAGGCGCCCTCCTGAATCGCGAGCGCGATCCGCCCCATCACCGGGTTGCCTGGATCGGCGGCCACCACCCAGCGGATCAGGACGCCGCCGTAGGCGAGCGCGAGCAGCGCGGCAATGGAAACCAGCGCCAGCACCAGAGTCGCCGTGGACTCGGTGAGAAAGGACGTGGACGTGTCGAGCGTCAGGGTCGCTTCTCCTTCACCGTCGTCAGGTCGCCCGTAATTGTACGGGAGGTTTCGGTCCTCACTGGTTGCGACGGCCGAAGAGGGAATGGATCTGCTCCCGGATCCAGGCGGGCGGCGCCGCCCCGCCGGGCCGCAGCCGGTCGTTCGAGGGAGGCAGCACGTCCTCGGCCGCGATCGGGATGGCCCCTGCCAGGTCCCGTTTCGGCGGCGTCACGAAGCCGACGCCGAGGGTTTCCGCGACCGCCCGGATGCGGGCGAAGAATCCCGACGTGTGGGGCGAGCGATCGAGCTCCAGGCCGGTGAAGTCGTAGTGGTGAACCCACTCGTGGAGCAGCGTCTCCAGGAAGACCTTGGGGGAGAGCACCTGACGCCGGATCGCGGTCAGGTTGTAGATGCGGATCGTGCCCCGGTTCGGGCGCCCTTGATCGAGCGCGATCCGGTAGTAGCCGTAGGTCTTCAGCTCGAGCCGGCCGGCTCGGGTGCGGTGCTGCTGCGGTCGATCGGCCACGGTCAGCCGGCAGTCCGGCAAGCCGGCCGCCCGGTCGAGCGTGTCCAGCAGCGCCTGGCCGCGCGACTGACGAGCGGAGGCGGCGGTCTCCTCGAGGATCGCCAGCGCCTCCGCCCTTCCCAGGGGGAACTCACGCCAGGTGATGGTTTCGACGCCCTTGCTGCGTTCGTAGCTGGACCTGGGCACTGGACGACACTATTATCCGTCCCGTGCCGGACTCCAGCATCATCACCGTCGGCAACGAGCTGCTTTCCGGGTTCACCCAGGACGCCAACTCGAGCTGGCTGGCGGCCCGCCTCTTCGCCCGCGGCTATCCGGTGCGCAGGATCACCATCGTCGGCGACGTCGACTCCGAGATCGTGACCGCCGTGCGGGAAGACCTGGCCCGGCGCGAACTGGCGCGCATCTTCGTCTGTGGCGGGCTGGGGCCGACGCCCGACGACCGCACCTACGGTGCGCTCGCCCTGGCGCTCGAGCGGCGACTCCACTACGATCGGCCGACCGGCGCCCTGATGCAGGGGCTGATGTTCAGCCGGGGCGTGGCCGCCCGGCGCGGGACCGCGGAGCTGAACGCCGGCAACCGGCGCATGGCGACGATACCGGAAGGGGCTGCCGTGCTCCGCAACGGTCCGGGGATGGCGCCGGGCCTGGCCTTCGACTTGGGCGGTGACCGCATCCTCTTCGCCCTTCCCGGACCGCCGCACGAGCTGCAATCGATCGTCGAGCAGCTGGTTTTGCCTCGTTACCTGGGCGGCGGGACCAGCCCGACAGTCCGCGAGCTGCACTACCGGCTGGCCCCGGAGAGCGCCTTCCACGACGTCATGCGCCGGCTCGAGGCCGAGTACCCCGACGTCTCGCTCGGCTCCTACCCGCAGGCGCAGCTGGGCCGCCTCACGATCCGCGCCACCGGCATCGACGCCGACCGCGTCGAGCGCGCGATCGAAGCCGTACGGGCTGGCGTCACCGCCTACCAGCCCGGATAGGGAAGCGAGACGCCGCGTCAGCGGTGGCGAGCCAGGGCGCGCGGCGAGCAGGCACGCGCAAGGCAATTCGGCCGCATTGGTTTGCGGCCAGGCCGTGCGCGGGCCGTCCGCGAGCCGCAATTCGCCCGGTAAGTACTGGGCTTACTTGCCTTTGAATTCGGGGGTCTGCTTCGCCAGGAAGGACATGACGCCAACCATCGCGTCCTCGGTCATCGCCACCCGGCCGAAGTTCTCGGCCTCCACCTCGTAGCCCTTGGCGGCGGCGCGGTCCCATCCGGCGGAGATCGCCTCCTTGGCCAGCCGGAGCGCGATCGGAGCGACGCGCGCCAGCCGCCCGGCGCGCTCCCGCACCGCCTCCTGGAAGCCCTCCGGCGGCAGCGCGGCGTTGACCAGTCCGATCGCCGCGGCCTCGCCAGCCTTGAGCCGGACCGCCTCGAAGATCATCTCCGTGGCCCGCGAGCGGCCGACCAGCCGGGGCAGCCGCTGGGTTCCGCCCGCCCCCGGGATCAGGCCCAGGCTGAGCTCGGTGAGACCGATGGTGCTCCTCCCGTCGTCGACCATGAAGCGGTAGTCGCAGGTGAGCGCCAGCTCGCAGCCGCCCCCCAGCGCGTGGCCGTTGATGGCGGCGATCAGGGGCTTGGGGAAGCGCTCGATCTCGGCGAAGGCAGCCTGGCTGCGGCGCGACATCTGGGCGATCCGTTCCAGGGCTGAGGGATCGTCTCGGTTCAGGCCTTCGCCTCCCATGGTCTTGATGTCCGCGCCGGCCATGAAATAGCGGTCGATGGCGCTGGTCAGAACGACCACCCGGGTAGCCTCGTCGTCGGCCAACCGCTTGAAGGCTTCGACCAGATCCTCCTGCAGCTCGGGCGCGAGCGCGTTCACCGGCGGCCGGTTCATGCGCACCACGGAGACCTGATCGGCGGTCGATACCTCGATCAGGCCGGCCATCAGAAGGTGAAGAGGTCCAGGCCGCCCGTCACCGGGAGGGCGATGCCGGTGATGTAGCCGGCTTCTTGCGAGCAGAGGAAGGTGACGGCGGCGGCGATCTCCTCCGGCTGCCCCGGCCGGCGCAGGGCAACCCGCTTGATCATGCGTTCGTTCATATCCGCTCGGCCCATCTTGAAGGCTTCGGTGCCGATGATGCCGGGAACGATCGCATTGCAGGTGATGTTGTAGCGCGCTCCCTCCAGGGCCAGGGTGCGGGCCAGCCCCACCAGTCCCGCCTTGGTGGTGGCATAGCTTGCCTGGCCGAAGCCGCCGAGCGCGCCCGCGATCGACGACATCATGACGATCCGGCCCCACTGCCTCTCCTTCATGTGCGGCCATACCGCCTTGGAGCAGACGTAGGCGCCGGTCAGGTTCACCTTCAGGTCGCGCTCCCAGAGGGCGTCGTCCTGGTTCTCGAGCGTACCCATGTGATCCAGCGTCCCCGCATTGTTGACCAGCATGTCGAGGCTGCCGAACTCCTTGACCACCTGGTCCACCACCGACTGGACCTGCTGCCGGTTGGTCACGTCCATCTTGATTGCCACGGACCGGCGGCCGAGGGCACGGATCTCGCTCGAGGTGCGCTCGGCGTAGACCGCCTTCTGAGAGGCCATGGCCTGGGAGAGGGCGCTGCCCGAAGAGGCGGCTGCCTGCTCCAGCTCGGGATCGCTCTCGATCAGGATGTCGGTGACGACCACGTCGGCGCCCGCCCGGGCCAGCGCGAGACAGTCGGCGCGGCCGAGCCCTCGCGACCCGCCGGTGACGAGCGCGACCCGGCCGCTGAGGTCGAACAGGCGGGAGGGGGTTTCGGTCGAGGAGGAGGCCGTCTGCATCAGGACACCTTCCGGATGGGAGGCGCGGACGCCTCCTGGGCCCGAGCCAGCGGCTTGCGATCGCCGGAGATGGCCCTCGAGATGACCAGCCGCTGGATCTCGGAGGTGCCCTCCCAGATCTGGTAGATCTTGGCGTCCCGCATCCACTTCTCGACCGGGTACTCGCGGATGTAGCCGTAGCCGCCCAGGACCTGGACGGCCTCCAGGGTGACCTGCATCGCCATGTCCGCCGCGAAGGCCTTGGCCATGCTGCCCTCAGCGCGATCGAAGAGCATTCCGTTCTGAGCCATCCATCCGGCGCGCCAGGTGAGGAGTCGCGCGGCGTCGATGTTCATTGCCATCTCGGCGAGCTTGAAGCCGATTCCCTCGTGCTTGATGATCGGCTTGCCGAAGGCGGTGCGCTGCATGGCGTAGTCGAGGGCGAACTCATAGGCCGCCCGGGCGATGCCCAGGGAGCCGGCCGCCACCGCGGGCCGTGAGTGCTCGAGCATCAGCAGAGCGCCAAGCGCGCCGGGCCCGGCATCGGGATCACCCGGCTCGCCACCGAGACGGTTCTCGGCCGGCACGAAACAGTCCTGCAGGATGACCTGGGCGGTGTGCGAGGCGCGCACCCCGAGCTTTTTCTCCTTGCGGCCCATGCTCAGTCCCGGGTTGCCCTTCTCCACCAGGAAGGCGGCGATGCCGGCGGGGCCAAGGGCCCGATCGGTATTGGCGAAGATCACGTGGAGGTCGGCGATCCCGCCGTTGGTGATGAACTGCTTGACCCCGTTGAGCAGGTAGCCGCCCTCCACCCGCCTGGCGGTGGTCTGGATCGCCATGGCATCCGATCCCGTCGAGGGCTCGGTCAGCCCCATCGCTCCCACCACGGGCGCGCTGGCGCTGCAGAACTCGCCGATCCAGCGCTCCTTCTGCTTTTCGCTGCCCATCGCCAGGATGGCGGTGGCGGCCAGGCCCGTGCCCGTGATCGCGACGGCGATCCCGGCGCAACCCCAGTGCAGTTCCTCGGCCACGAGCATGTTGCTGATGACGTCGAGGCCGCCGCCGCCGTAGGCCTCGGGCATGACGGCAACCGGCGTCAGGCCCACCTCATGCGCCTTCTTGAGCACCGGCCAGGGGAATTCCTCGGTCTCGTCGTAGCGAGCCGCAACCGGCCGGATCTCCTTTTCGGCGAACTCGTGGGCGAGATGGCGGATCTCCTCCTGTTCGCGTGTGAGCGTGAAATCGAGGGGCATGTCTGACTCCTTATTCAGCGCGATGGAATTCGACGTCCGCGATTCCCTTGGTGAAGACGGCCTCGCCACGCTGGTTTTCGGCGCTGAGCTCCAACGTGAGGCGACCGGCGGATTGATCCTTGGCTTTGACGCTGCCCCGGCAGGTCACCCGGTCGCCGGGAAGAACCATCCCCGCGAAGCGGCCGCGCAGAGACCTCACGGTGCGGCGATCGCCGAGCCAGTCGGTCACCATCTGGTTGACGAAAGCCATGGTCAGCATGCCGTGGGCGATCACCCCCGGCAGGCCGGCCGAACGGGCGAAGGCCTGGTCCAGATGGATTGGATTATGGTCGCCCGAAGCCTGGGCGTAGCGGCGGATCTGCTCGACGCTCACCGTCTTGTGCAGCGGGGGCAGGCTCTCTCCCACCTGGACCTCCTCGAAGCGGGTCGCCCGTCCGGTCATCATTGCGGGCTCCGGATGACGAAGAGCGCGGTGGCCTCAGAAACCAGGTGGCCCTGGACGTCCGTCGACGAGAGATCGAAGTCGACGAACTCCATCGAGGCACGGGCGCTGATATCGGCGATCCGGCCGGTGGTCCGAAGCTGGTCGCCCGGCCTCACCGGACGGTGAAAGGTGAAGCGCTGCTCTCCGTGGACCAGATGGGCGGTGTCGAGCGCCACCTCCGGGTCGGTCCAGAGCTGCCAGTAGGCGTCGAAGCCGTAGACCATGGCGTACGTAGGGGGCGCCACGAGGTCCGGCTCCTCGCGCTCGTCCCCGGTTGCCCGCATGTAGGCGCGAATCGATTCCTCGGTCACCTCGAAGGGACCGGTCTCATAGGTCCGCCCGCGGAAGCGGCGATCGGTCACTGCAGCAGGCCCTGCAGCCGCATCGCCAGGCCCATGTCGCCCTTGACCTTCAGCTTCTGCTGCATGAAGGCGGTGACCGGGTTCAGCTTGCCGGTCGCGATGCTCATCCAGTCGTCGGTCGAGGCCACGAACGTGGTGTTGGGCGCCTCCGCGGGCCCGGGGCTGGCGCTGGCGGCGCCGTCGTGGATGCGGAGGGTCCAGCTTTCGCCGGTCAGATCGAACTGGTAGGTGGCGCTGAGTCCGGCCACCTTTTCCGGCTTCTGCTTGATGCGGTTCTCGATCTCCTGAAAGACTTCACTGGCCTGCGGCATTTGAGCCTCCTTCTGCGAAATGCGATTGGGCGCCTTCGAGGAACAGGCCGGCGCAGGCCTGGGCGAGCCGGTCAGGTGTCCGTCGCTCCTTTGCCGGCAGGTGGAAGTGCTGCCAGTAGGCGAGCTGGCTGGCCATGCCGATGAGCCCGAAGGCTGCCAGGGCCGGGGTCGCGATCCCGAGCTGCTGGAAGGTCGGGCCAAAGGCGGCGGCCAGCGTTTCGTGGAGCTCCCGCTGGCGCGCCTCGAAGCTCTCGTCGATGCCGAGACCTTCGATCGACAACCGGCGGTTGTAGTCGCGGTACTCTTCATAGAACTCGAAGAAGGAGCGCAGCCCGGCGCGCAGCCGCCGGCCGGGATCCGGCTCGTCCCGGGTGGCCCAGTAGATGCGGCGTCGGAGCAGGGTCGCCATCTCCTCCTGGAGCGCGCTGAAGATCGCCTTCTTGTCGCCGAAGTAGAGATAGAAGGCTCCCTGGGAGAGGCCGGCCAGAGCGACGATGGCGCTCACCGTGGCCCCGTGATAGCCGTCGCGCTCGAAGATCCGACGCCCGGCGTCGAGCAGCTCGCCGCGCCGAACCAGCTGGCGGGCGGTGGCCGGCGGCGGCGCCTCTGCCCTCGAAATGACTGACACGTCAGTCAGCTTAGCAGGAACAGCCCCGGCCGCTGGAGGCCGACAATGAATGACACTCACGGTCAAGGAGCGAAGGATGACGCCAGTCAGCGAGCTGATCGCGGTCGAACACACCGATCTCTACATCGGGGGCGCCTGGTCGAGAGGCTCGGACTCGGAGCGCATCGACGTCCAGGACCCAGCCAGCGGCGAGGTGATCGCAAGCGTCGCCAGCGCCACCCTCGACGACGCGCGGGCGGCCGCGGACGCCGCCGCCGTCGCCGCCCCAGCCTGGGCCAGCCGCCCGCCCCGCGAGCGGGCCGAGATCCTGCGGCGCGCGTTCGAGCTGATGATCCGCGACAAGGAGAAGCTGGCGGAGCTGATGGTGCGGGAGAACGGCAAGCCCATGGCGGAGGCCCGCGCCGAGGCGGTGTACGCGGCCGAATTCTTCCGCTGGTTCTCCGAGGAGGCGGTGCGCAACATCGGGTCGCTCTCGATCGCGCCAAGCGGGCAGAACCGCATCCTGGTGATCCACCAGCCGATCGGGGTCTCGCTCCTCGTCACCCCCTGGAACTTTCCGGCGGCCATGGCCACGCGCAAGATCGGCCCGGCGCTCGCGGCCGGCTGTACCGTCATCCTCAAGCCCGCCTCGGAGACGCCGCTGACCGCACTGGCCGTGGCCGGTCTCCTCGAGGAGGCGGGAGTCCCCAGGGGTGTCGTCAACGTCATCCCCTCGCGCCAGTCCTCGAAGGTGGTGGCGGCCCTGCTGGAGGACGGCCGGGTGCGCAAGCTGTCCTTTACCGGCTCGACCGAGGTAGGGCGCATCCTGCTGGCCAAGGCCGCAGAGGGCATCGTCAGCTGTTCCATGGAGCTGGGCGGCAACGCGCCCTTCCTGGTCCTGGCCGACGCCGACCTGGACGCCGCGGTGGAGGGCGCGCTGGTGGCCAAGATGCGGAACACCGGGCAGTCTTGCGTCGCCGCCAACCGGTTCTACGTGGAGGCGCCGGTCCTGGAGCGCTTCACCGGGACGCTCGCCGACGCGATGGCAAAGATGCCGGTCGGTGGCGGGCTGGAGCCCGAGGTGAAGGTCGGACCCGTCATCAACCGGCCGGCGCGAGACAAGATCGCGGGCCTGGTGGAGCGGGCCGTACACAACGGCGCGAAGGTCCTGACCGGAGGCAAGGCGCCGGACCGTCCAGGCTGCTTCTATCAGCCCACGGTGCTGGCCGAGGTGTCGCCGGACGAGGCAATCCTCAAGGAGGAGATCTTCGGGCCGGTGGCCCCGGTGGTCCGATTCGACGGCATCGACGAGGCCATCGCCATGGCCAACCGCACCGAACGCGGCCTGGTCTCATACGTCTACACGCGGGACCTGGCGCGTGGACTGCGAATCGCCGAGGCGCTCGAGGCCGGGATGATCGGGCTCAACCGGGGCCTGATCTCGGATCCCGCGGCTCCCTTCGGCGGCGTCAAGGAAAGCGGGCTGGGACGCGAGGGTTCGCACGAGGGCCTGCTCGAGTTCCTGGAGACCAAGTACATAGGAACTGGCTGGTAAACCTCGGACGCCCGCGGCGAAGCCGACGAGCTTAGAACGAGTGCTTGCCGGCTAACGCCAGCATCTCGTCGGGGGAGAAGCCGGTGGTGCGCCCGGCGGCGTACTGTCCTCGCACCTCGTCATGGATGGCGACTATGCGGGGATCGTCTTTGGGCAAGGACGGCTGGCCGTCCCGGCGAAGGTTGGTATTGACCCAGTAGGCGACTCCCGCCAGGCCTGAGCGGTCGTTGACCGTGATCCCCAGCGGCCGGTCGAGGAGCCGGGCGGTGTCGAAGATGTTGTAGATCTCCTCGTTCTTGAGCAGGCCGTCGGCGTGGACTCCGGCGCTGGTGACGTTGAAGCCGGCTCCAGCGAACGGATAGTTGGAGGGCAGCGGCGTCTCCAGGACGTCGCGGAAGTAGGCGGCCGCCCGGGTGATCACCCGGGTGTCGATGCCATCGTCGCGGCCGGTGATCCCCAAATAGTCGATCACCAGAGCCTCCAGCGGAGGGTTGCCGGTCCGCTCGCCGAAGCCGAAGAGGGAGCCGTTGGCCGCCGCGCAACCGTAGAGCCACGCGGCTACGGTGTTCACCTCTCCCCGGTGGAAGTCATTGTGGCCGTGCCACTCCAGCTGCTCGGAGGGAACGCCCAGAGAACGGGTGAAGAACTGCACCAGCCGGGGCACGCCGCGGGGCAGGGCGGCCTGGGGCCAGGGCAGGCCGAAGCCCATCGTGTCGCAGAGCCGGTACTTGACAGGCACGCCCGCCTCCCGCCCCAGCTCCTGCAGGCGCTCGACGAGGGGGGCGACGAAGCCGCCGAGGTCGGCTCGGGTCAGGTCCTCCAGGTGGCAGCGCGGCCGCAGCCCGGCTTCGATCACCGCCGCCACCACGGCCGCATAATCCTCCAGCGCCTGCGACCGGCTCCGCTTCATCTTGAGGTAGAGGTGGTAGTCGGAGGCGGAGACCAGGATGCCAGTCTCCCGCACACCGGTGCCGCGGACGGCGTCCAGGTCGGCCAGCGACGCCCGCATCCAGGTGGTGACCTCGGGGCCGCCGAGCGCCCGGCAGCGCTCGATGGCCTCGCGATCCTGGGGCGTGTAGGCGAAGAGCTCCGTCTGCCGGATCAGGGGGCCGCCCAGGGCGGCGAGCAGGCCGTAGAGGTCGACGACCTGGTCGACGGTGTAGGGAGCCCGTGCCTGCTGCCCGTCCCGGAAGGTGGTATCGGTGATCCAGATGTCCTTGGGAAGCGCCATCGACACGCTGTCGGCAGCGAAGCGCATCGGAGGGACGCGGGAGTAGGGAAAGTCTTCGCGAAGCAGGTTGGGGGCGTCGTCGGCGCCGGCCACGAGGCTATTCTATACTTGTATTGATTTTCCTTGCATTACATTGATTCGGAGGCCTACCTGACATCGGTCGAGGCGGCTGGCCTGCTGGGAATCAAGCCGGCCACCCTTTACGCCTACGTCAGCCGGGGCGTGCTGCGCAGCTACCGCCAGGGGATCAAGCGCCGCCGCCTCTACCGGGAGGGCGAGCTGCGCCGCATCCTGAATCTGCGCCCCAGCGGCCGACAGGCCGGACTCCCCAGGGCCGCCGACTGGATCGGCGATCCCTGAGCCCGGGCAGGCACAGCACCCGTCAGGCAAACAGCGCCAGGGCATCAGGCGGCAGGACCAGCCGGCCGCTTTCGACCTCAGCGCCTCCACAGGCCAGGACCATGGTCCCGGACGGCGCCTGCAGCCGGTGCTCGCGATCGCCGAGGTTGCAGGCCAGAAAGACGGGCCCGCGGCGCAGGGTCAGCCAGCCGGCATCCTCGTCATAGCGCACCTCGACCTGGTCGAAGCGGCCGTCGCGCAGGGCGGGAATGCGGTGCCGGAGGTGGATCAGCGCCCGGTACCAGCGCAGGACCTCGCTATGAGGAGGGAGGTCGAGCTCCTCCCAGCGAAGCCTGGCGCGGGCAAAGGTCGCGGGGTCCTGCGGATCGGGTGCCGCAGCCGGGTCCCAGCCGCCGGAGGCGAGCTCGGCCAGACGCCCACGGCGCGCCGCCTTCGCGACCTCGGGATCCTGGTGGTCGGTGAAGAACGGGAACGGTGTGCTCGCGCCCCACTCCTCGCCCATGAAGAGCACGGGGATGAAGGGCGCGGTCAGCACGAGCGCGGCACCGATCTTGACTCGATCGGCCCCGATCAGCGAAGAGATGCGACTGCCATCAGCCCGATTGCCGACCTGGTCGTGGTTCTGGAGGTAGCCGCAAAAGCAGGAGGCCGGCAGGCCGGCCGGCGACCGTCCGTGGCGGCGCCGTCGAAAGGCGGAGTAACGGCCGTCGAAGACGTAGCCCTGGCGGAATGCCCTGGCCAGGTCCTCGAGGCGCCCGAAATCCTGGTAATAGCCGGTGCGCTCACCAGTGAGCAGGGCGTGCAGGGCGTGGTGGAAGTCGTCGCTCCACTGGGCGTCGAGGCCGAAGCCGCCGATCGAGGCCTCGCGGACCAGCCGGGGATCGTTGAGATCGGATTCGGCGATGACCACCCGGCGGCGCCCATCCTCGCGCTCCAGCGCGGCGACGCGCGCTCGCAGTTCCTCCAGGAAGTGGGTCGCCGAGGTGTCGACGATGGCGTGCACCGCATCCAGCCGGACGCCGTCGAGGTGATAGTCACGCAGCCACATGAGCGCGTTGTCGATGAAGAAGGCTCGGACCTCGTCGCTGTCGGGGCCGTCGAGGTTGACGGCGGAGCCCCAGGGCGTGCGATAGCGGTCGGTGAAGTAAGGCCCGTAGCGGTCCAGGTAGTTGCCTATCGGTCCCAGGTGGTTGTAGACGACGTCGAGGATCGCCGCCAGACCACGGCCGTGGAGCGCGTCGACCAGGGCCTTGAGCCCGTCCGGCCCGCCATAGGCATGATGCGGAGCGTACAGGTCGACTCCGTCGTAGCCCCAGTTGCGCCGGCCCGAGAACTCGTTGACCGGCATCAGCTCCACCGCGGTGACACCCAGCTGCAGCAGGTGGTCGATGCCCCCCACGACCCCGGCAAAGGTGCCGGTCGGGCTGAACGTGCCGACGTGTAGCTCGTAGATCACCGCGTCCGCCAGCCTGAGCCCGGGCCAGCGGCCATCGCTCCACGGAAACGCCGCATGGTCCAGCGTCCGCGAGGGGCCTTGCGGGCCCTCGGGCTGCCAGGGAGAGCGGGGATCGGGCAGCGGCTCAGCCCGGTCCAGGCGAAAGCGATAGTCGGTGCCGGCGGCGAGCGGCCCAGGGGCCTCGAACCAGCCTCCGCCGGCCGGGCGCATCGACAGACGCTCGTCCGCGAGCTGCAGGTCGACCTGCCGCGCGCGGGGCGCCCAGACCCGCAGCGGATCAGCCATCGCGAGCCAACAGCGCGACCGGGAAGCGGGCCAGCAGGTCCTGGAGCCGGACCCTGCCCGCCCATCCCGCTTCGCCGCTGAGCACGTTCCGCCACTCCCCCGGCGGCAGCGTGAGCGCCGTCCCCCGGAACCCACCTCGCAGGCCCAGGTTGAGGCGGGGAACGACCGTGATCACGTCATCGCCGCGGGCAAAGGCCACGACCGACCCGGCATCGTCCCCGTCCGCCCACAGCGGCTCGTAGCCGCCTGCTCGCCCGAAGCTCGCCGGCCGCTGCCGCCGCAAGCCGAGCGCCCGCGCCACCACGAGCAGCTTGGGCAGCCCTTCGCCGGCACGCGCCATGATCGCCTCCGGGGAAAGCGTTTCCAGGACGGCGAGCAGGCGACGGCGCTCCTCGAAGTCGACCGGACGGCGGTTGTCAGGATCGACCAGCGCCAGGGACCACAGCTCGGTCCCCTGGTAGACGTCGGGCACCCCCGGGGCCGTCAGGGTAAGTAGCTTGATGCCGAGCGAGTTACGCCAGCCCGGCTCGACCAGGGGTTCCACGAACGCGGCCAGCTGCTCCTGGAAGTCTCGGTCGCGGCAGAGGGCTTCGACGAAGGTGCGCAAGGCCTGCTCGTACTCCCGGTCGGGCTCGATCCAGGAGGTATGGCATTTCGCTTCTCTGGCCGCCTTCTCCATGTAGGCCCGCAGGCGTTCCTCCCCGATGGGATGGGCGCCCACCAGGGTCTGATAGAGGAGGTACTCGATGTTGCGGTCGGGAAACGGGCCTCGGCGGTGGCGGGCGTTGCCCTTCATCCAGCGCCTCACCGCCTCAGCCCACAGGGACGGGATCTCGGAGAGGAGGGCCAGACGCGCCCTCACGTCCTCGCTGCGCTTGGTATCGTGCGTCGAGCTGGCGACCATCGTGGCCGGCCACCCCTGCTGGGTCTGCGCGTTCGTCCTGTGGTACTCGTCGACCGAGACTCCGAAGCGCCCCGGATCGCCGCCCACCTCGTTGAGGGCGAGCAGGCGATTGAAGCGGTAGAAGGCCGTGTCCTCGATCGCCTTGGCGGTCACAGGCCCGGTCAGCTGCTGGAAGCGCGCCGTGAACTCCTCCTCCTCACCGCCGCGCAGCTCCAGGAGCAGGAGACGCCGCAGGAAGGCGAGCAGGTCCGGATCGAGGTGTGGCACGCGCCTTGCCGCCGTCCCGAGGGCGGCGTCGATCGCCGCCCTGTCGGCCTCCGTGGGTGCGGTCGATGCACGTACGTAGCTGCGGTAGACGGGGAAGCAGGCGATCACCTCTCTTAACGCCTGCTCCAGCTCGCGACGGGTGAAGTCGCGGTAGCGGCGGTGCCGCTCGCAGACCGAGCTCAGCAGCGCCACCAGCCGGCGGACGTCACTACCGAGGAGGTCGCGCATGACCGCGTGCCGGCAGCGGTAGGCGACCTCGGCAAACGCCTCCCGCTCGCCGGTCAGCTCCTGGTAGAGCTCCGTGAGCGGGCGCTCGCCCTGGGGGTCGATGAAGAGCCCGGTGGTCCGGAACATGGCGTCGTAGCCGGTGGTGCCGTCGACCGGCCAGTCTTCGGGGAGGCGCTCATCGGGCTGGAGGATCTTCTCGGCCACGATCCAGGCGCGGGGCGCCGTCTGGCGAAGGCGCTCGAAGTATCCGTGCGGATCCCTGAGCCCGTCCGGATGATCCACCCGCACGCCGTCCAGGACCCGGCTCTGGAGCCAGGCCAGGATCAGGCGATGAGTGTGCTCGAACACCCGAGGATCGCTGACGCGGAGACCGGCCAGGGAGGTGATGTCGAAGAAGCGGCGATAGTCCATATCCCAGGCCGCGGTCTGCCAGCGGGCCAGGCGGTATCGCTGCAGCTCGAGGATGGCATCGAGGCGCTCGGGGTCGGCGTTGACGGCGGCGACCGTCTCGTCGAGCGCCTGGGCGACGTCGCGGCGGCGCCGGAGGAGAGCCGCCAGCCGCCGGCGCAACGCGGCCAGGGCCTTGAGCCGGTCCTCGGCACCATCGAGGTCGTCGGGCTCCAGCTCGGGCAGCGCGTGTAAGCCCGCGGCGACCGCTTCCAGGTCGGCCGAGGCTGCGCCCCGCGGGATCGCCCGCAGCACCTGCGCCAGAGCCCTGGCGGCGACCGGGAAACGCTGCTCGAAGTAGCGAACACGCAACTCGGGCCCCTGGCGCTCCAGGCGAAGCTCTCCGTTCTCCAGCACGCGGCCGTAATGGTCGGCCAGGACGGGCAGCAGGATGCGCCCTCTGAGCTTGGGTTCAGGCGGATCCCAGGCGACGTCGAAGTAGAGCGCATACCGGCTCGAGGGCCCGTGCTCCAGCAGGTCCCACCACCAGGCGTTCTGGGGCCCCGTCGCCATGTGGTTGGGAACGACGTCGAGCACCTGGCCCAGGCCGGAGGCCCGCAGGCGCCGGACCAGCCGGTCGAAGCCGGCGGGTCCGCCCAGCTCGTCGTTGACCCGGGTCGGATCGACCACGTCGTAGCCGTGCAGGCTGCCGGGCGCGGCCTGGAGGTAGGGAGAGCTGTAGAGATGCGTGACCCCGAGCCGGTCGAGGTAATCGACGACGCCGGCCGCGGCCTCGAAGCCGAAATCGCGATTCAGCTGCAGCCGGTAGGTCGATAGGACCTCGACGGTCTCACTCAATCCGCCGCAGGACCATCAGCGATCGGGCGGTCAGCTCGACCTGCTGGCCAGCCTCGAGCCGTTCGTCGGTCAGGCCGAGCAGGGGCGTCGCGGTGTCGAGGACCTTGGCCCACAGCCGCCCCCAATCTCCACCCGCCAGCGTGAAGGGCAGCCTCCCGTGGTGGGCGTTGAAGAGCACCAGAAAGCTGTCGTCGACGACACGCTCCCCCTGGACCTCGTTGCTGGGGATCGCCTCTCCGTTGAGGAAGACCATCATCGACCGGGCAAAGCCCGCGGCCCAGTCCTCCTCGGACATCTCCCGGCCCTGCGGCGTGAACCAGACGATGTCCTTGGCGCCCGAGCCGTGGATAGGCTGTCCCATGAACCAGCGGCGGCGGCGGAACACGGGATGGGCGCGGCGCAGAGCCATGAGCCGTCGCGTGAACTCCAGCAGGACCCGGTCCAGCCGGCGCCAGTCGTACCAGGAGATCTCATTGTCCTGGCAGTAGGCGTTGTTGTTGCCCCGCTGGGTGCGTCCGATCTCGTCTCCTCCGAGCAGCATCGGCACCCCCTGCGAGAGCATCAGGGTGGCCAGGAAGTTGCGCCGCTGGCGGTCGCGCAGCGAGCGGATCTCCGCGTTGCGGGTCGGACCTTCGCGGCCGCAGTTCCAGGATCGGTTGTAGTTCTCGCCGTCCTGGTTGTCCTCGCCGTTGGCCTCGTTGTGCTTGGCGTTGTAGGAGACCAGGTCCATGAGCGTGAAGCCGTCGTGCGCGGTCACGAAGTTGATGCTGGCGTAAGGACGGCGTCCGCTGGTCTCGTAGAGGTCGGAGGAACCTGTGAAGCGGTAGGCGAACTCGGCCAGCGTGCCCGGCTCCCCACGCCAGTAGTCCCGGACGCAATCCCGGAACTTGCCGTTCCACTCGGACCACAGCGGAGGGAAGTTGCCTACCTGGTAGCCGCCCTCTCCGATGTCCCAGGGCTCGGCGATCAGCTTCGCCTGGCTCACCAGCGGATCCTGCTGGATCAGGTCGAAGAATGCCGAAAGCCGGTCGACGTCGTGGAGCTCGCGCGCCAGCGCGGCGGCCAGGTCGAAGCGGAAGCCGTCCACGTGCATCTCCTGGACCCAGTAGCGAAGGCTGTCCATGATCAGCTGCAGGACGTGTGGATGGCGCATGTTGAGGCTGTTGCCGGTCCCGGTGTAGTCCATGTAATGACGCGGACTCTCGCCCACCAGCCGGTAGTAGGCCGAGTTGTCGATGCCGCGAAAGCAGAGCGTGGGGCCGAGATGATTGCCCTCCGCGGTGTGGTTGTAGACGACGTCCAGGATGACCTCGATCCCGGCCGCGTGCAGCGCCTTGACCATCTGCTTGAACTCGATCACCTGCTCGCCGCGCTGGCCGCCGCAGCTGTAGCCGTTGTGCGGCGCCAGGTAGCCGATCGAGTTGTAGCCCCAGTAATTGCGCAGGCCTCGCCGGACCAGCCGATCGTCGTGCACGAACTGGTGCACGGGCAGAAGCTCGACGGCGGTGATGCCGAGCCGGGTCAGGTGCTCGATGGCGCTGGGATGGGCAAGCCCGGCGTAGGTGCCGCGCAGCGGAGCCGGGATGCCCGGGTGCGCATAGCTGAAGCCCCTGACGTGGGCCTCGTAGATGACGGTCTCGTGCCAGGGCCGGCGCGGGGGCCGATCGCCGCCCCAGTCGAAGTGCGGATGGGTCACGACCGAGCGCGGCGTGAAGGGCGCGCTGTCGCGGTCGTCGGGCTCCAGGTCCTCGCGCTCGCTCCCCATGCGATAGGGGAAGACGGCCTCGTCCCAGCGGATGTCACCCTCGATGGCCCGGGCATAGGGGTCGAGGAGCAGCTTGGCCGGGTTGCAGCGCAGGCCGCGCTCGGGATCGTACGGGCCATGGACCCGGAAGCCATAGCGCTGGCCGGGTGAGACGCCGGGCAGGTAGCCATGCCAGCAGAGGGCCGTGTGCTCCGCCAGGTCGACGCGCACCTCCTCGCCGCCGTCGTCGAAGAGGCAGAGCTCGACCCGCTGCGCGGCCTCCGAGAAGATCGAGAAGTTGGTGCCCTGGCCGTCGAAGCTCGCTCCGAGCGGATAGGGTTGGCCCAGCCACACGCGCACGCCACTCCCTCCTCGAAAAGCACCCGGTCGGGGTGCGGGTTATCTGACAGCGGGAATGCCGCGTATGATATCGCAGGTCGCATGGGCGGGACTCCGCAGCCACAGGCGTGGGGAATCCTGCCCCAGTTCTGGGACAGCGCCGGTGGTTTTCACCCCACCTCGCCACAGACCGCCGACGCCATCCTCTTCGCGATGGGCGCGGCCGGCGAACACCCGCCCGATACGCAAGCAGTGATCGTGACCCGCGCCGGCGAGCGCCGCCCCATCCCGGGACCGGCCGAGCTGATGGCCGAGGACGGGAGTATCCGGCGGGTGGAAGGCGAGCTGCCGCCCGACCTTCCGCCCGGATATCACGAGCTGCGCCCGCAGGGCTCGGGGCGGGCGATACGCCTGATCGTCAGCCCAGGAGCATGCCACCTCCCCGAGGGCCTGCGGGCAAGCGGACTGGCGCTGCAGCTCTACGCCCTCCGGTCGGCACGCAGCTGGGGGATCGGCGACCTCGGCGACCTTCGCCGCTTCGCCGGCTGGGCCCGGACGGCGGGGATAAGCATGCTGCTGCTCAATCCACTCCACGCCGCCAGCCCCGGGCTCCCGCAGCAGCCCAGCCCCTACTTCCCCTCCAGCCGGCGGTATCGCAATCCGATCTACCTCCGCCTGGAGGAGGTCCCGGGCGCTCGGCGGCTGGCGGACCGCCTGGCTCCACTCAGCCACAAAGGGCGTGCTCTCAACGGGCGGCGGTCGATCGACCGGGACGCCGTCTGGCGGGTGAAGCTGGAGGGCCTCGAGCTGCTCTGGAGCGGGTTCCGCGGCGATCCCCGCTTCAGGCGTTACTGCGCCCGCGAGGGAGCCTCCCTGGACCGCTACGCGAGCTTCTGCGCGCTGGCCGAGCGCCATGGTCCGTCCTGGCGCAGCTGGCCCCGGGTGGTAGGCCAACCGGGCGGGCCCGCCGTGGCCGCCTTCGTCCGCGAGCAGAGCGCCCGCGTGGACTTCCACCGCTGGCTGCAATGGCTCCTCGAGGAGCAGCTGGGGCGGGCCGGGACCGCGGCCAGCCTGATCGCCGACCTGGCGGTCGGGGTCGACCCGGACGGCGCCGACGCATGGGCCTGGCAGGAACTCCTGGCGAGCGGCGTCCGGATCGGCGCCCCGCCGGACGCGTTCGCTCCCGGCGGGCAGGATTGGGGCCTGTCGCCTTTCGATCCCTGGAAGCTCCGCGCGGCCGGCTACGAGCCCTTCATCCAGGTGCTGCGGGCCGCCTTCCGGCACGGCGGCGGCATCCGCCTGGACCACGTCATGGGCCTCTTCCGCCTCTACTGGATACCGCAGGGGATGGCGGCGTCGGAAGGCGCCTACGTGCGCTACCCGGCGCGCGAGCTGCTCGAGATCCTGGCCCTGGAAAGCCATCGCGCGCGGGCCTTCGTGGTGGGCGAAGACCTGGGCACGGTAGAGGACGAGACCCGCGAGGAGCTGGCGCGACAGCAGGTCCTCTCCTACCGCCTGCTCTGGTTCGAGGACCGGCCCCCGTCGGCCTATCCACGGCAGGCGCTCGCCGCCGTGACCACCCACGACCTGCCCACCATCGCGGGCGCCTGGACCGGCGCGGACCTGCGGGCTCAGCGCGCTGCCGGCATCGAGGCCAACCAGGCGGAGCAGGAGCGGATGGTGCGCCGGCTGCAGGAGGCCACGGGGCTGGACCGCCAGGCCCCCCTCGAGGAGGTCATCCCCGCCGCCTATCGAGCCCTCGCCGCCTCGCCCTGCAACCTGGTGGCGGCCACCCTCGAGGATGCGCTGGCGGTCGAGGAACGGCCCAACATGCCGGCGACGCGGGGGCAATGGCCGAACTGGTCACTCGCCCTCCCCTCCACCCTGGAGCAGATCGTGCGCGACCCCCGGGTCGTGCGCCTGCTGGAAGTCCTCAAACGCCGGTAGAGCGAGATGCCGCGGGCGAACTCATCGCTTGAAGAAGACGGCGCCCAGCGGCGGCAGGGTCGCCATCAGTGAGTGCGGATGCCCGTGCCAGGGCAGCGGCGCGGACTGGAGGCCGCCCATGTTTCCCTGGCCGCTGCCGCCGTAGTCCCGGGCGTCGCTGTTGAGCAGCTCGCGCCAGAAGCCGCCGTCCGGCACCCCGATGCGGTAGTTGTGGCGCGGCACGGGGGTGAAGTTGAAGGCTGCGACCAAGGGGCTGTTGTCCGACCGTCCCCGGCGCAGCAGGGTGATGATGCTCTGCTCCGAGTCGTTGCAGTCGATCCAGCTGAAACCGGAGGCCTCGAAGTCGGCCTCGTAGAGCGCCGGCTCGGCGCGGAGCAGGCGGTTGAGATCCTGGAGCCAGCGCTGCAGGCCCTGATGCAGGGGCGAGAGGAGTGCGTCCCAGTCCAGGTTGCCGTCGTGGTTCCACTCGCCTGGCTGGCCGAACTCTCCTCCCATGAAGAGCAGCTTCTTGCCCGGCTGGGCGTACATGTAGCTGAAGAGCAGCCGGAGGTTGGCCGCCTTCTGCCAGTCGTCTCCCGGCATCCGTGACCAGAGCGAGCCCTTCCCATACACCACCTCGTCGTGGGAGAGAGGGAGCATGTAGTTCTCGGTGAAGGCGTAAAGCATGCGGAAGGTCAGGCGGTCGTGGTGATACTTGCGGTGGATCGGCTCGCGGCCCATGTAGTCGAGGGTGTCGTGCATCCAGCCCATATCCCACTTCATGCCGAATCCCAACCCGCCGACGTAGGTGGGACGGGAGACCATGGGCCAGGCAGTGGACTCCTCGGCCACCGTCTGGACGTCCGGGTAGTTCTGGTAGACGGCCGTGTTGAACTGGCGCAGGAAATCGATCACCTCCAGGTTCTCTCGGCCGCCGTACTTGTTGGGAACCCACTCACCAGCCTTACGCGAGTAGTCGCGGTAGAGCATGGAAGCCACCGCATCGACACGGAGGCCGTCGGCGTGGTAGCGGTCGAGCCAGAAGAGAGCACTGCTCAGCAGGAAGCTGCGGACCTCGTGCCGGCCGTAGTTGAAGATGTAGCTGCGCCAATCCGGATGAAAACCCTCTCGCGGGTCCTCGTGCTCGAAGAGATGGGTACCGTCGAAGAGAGCGAGGCTATGGGCATCGGTCGGGAAATGCGACGGCACCCAGTCCAGGATGACGCCTATGCCCCGCTGGTGGAGATGGTCGACGCAGTACATGAAGTCCTGGGGCGTGCCGTAGCGGCTCGAGGGCTGGAAGTATCCCGTCGTCTGGTATCCCCAGGAGCCGAAGAACGGATGCTCCATGACGGGCAGGAATTCCACGTGGGTGAAACCCATCTTCTGGACGTAGTCGGCCAGCCGCTCCGCCAGCTCCCGGTAGCCGAGCGACCGGTTGCCTTCCCGAGCCAGCCGCATCCAGGAGCCGACGTGCAGCTCGTAGACCAGAAAGGGAGCATCCAGCGCGTTGCGGCGCCCACGCGCGGACATCCACTCCTGGTCCCGCCAGTCGTAGTCCAGATCCCAGACCACGGAAGCTGTCTTGGGCGGGATCTCGCCGTGGAAGGCGAAGGGATCGGACTTCTCCAGGGCCTCGCCACTGCGGCTCGTCACCAGGTACTTGTAGAGGGTTCCCGATTCGACGCCGGGCACGTAGGCTTCCCAGATGCCTGAGGACCCACGCGCCCTCAATGGCGTGGCGCCCTTCCGCCATCCGTTGAAAGGCCCGGCCACCGACACGTCCCTCGCGTTGGGCGCCCATACCGCGAAGTAGGTCCCGCGGCGGCCTTCCGCTGCAACTGAGTGCGCCCCCAGCTTCTCGTACAAGCGGTAATGGGTCCCTTCGTTGAAGAGGAAGAGGTCCTGGTCGGTGAGGAGCGAGACGCTCGAGGAGATCATCGCTTCCCGCTCAGGCTAGCACCGGCCATCAGATCCACGAGCCCGCGCAGAGGCAGATCGATCCAGTCGGGCCGGTTGTTGAGCTCGTAGCGCAGCTCGTAGAGAGCCTTCTCCAGCAGCAGCACGGTGAGCAGCCAGCCGTTCTCCTCCTCCGTGCGAGCCAGGAAGGAGGCTCCGCTGACCGCCTGGCGATAGGCGTCGAGGAAGGCCTGCGAGACGGTGGTCGACCAGACGCGGGCCCAGGGGAGGAGCTCGTCGGGGCGCTCTCGCTCCACAAGGGCGGCGTAGGCCGCGTACTCGAAGGAGCGCAGCATGCCGGCCACGTCGCGCAGAGCCCATCGCTTCAGGCGCCGCTCGCTGAGGACGCGATCCGGCTCGCCTTCGAAGTCGATGACGACGAAGTCGTCCGTGACCCGCAGGACCTGGCCCAGGTGGTAATCGCCATGGCCGCGGATCCGGCGGGAGGAGACCGGCCGCTGCACGACCGTCCGCAGTACCGAGCCGACCTGGCCCTCCAGGCCGAGGACGGACCGGGCCCGATCACCGACACCGCCCGGCAGGCGGTCGAGGTGGCGGCGAAGCAGCTGGAAGACGTCGTTGCAGAGCTGGCGGGCCGACTGGTAGAAGGACCGCTGGTCGAGCATGGTGGTCGGCTCGGGGGCGAAATCGGGCACGTGCGCATCCGAAGCCAGGGCCAGGTGAAGCTCTCCGGTGCGCCGGCCGAGCAGGCCGGCGGCCTGTACGTAGTCACCCACGATCTCCGGTCGGGGGGTACCCGAGGCCCGGGAGTAGTACTCCGCCAGCTCGTTCTGGGTGAAGCTCCAGGCGTCGCCCTGGTTCGGCACGTAGGCGGTCAGGACCGCGAGCGTGCTCGCCTCCCCACGCAGCGGACGGTACTCGAGACTTCCGGCTACCGGCGCGATCTGGCGGAACGTGGTGCGCTCGGTGAGGAACCGTCCGATCTCCAGCTCGGGGTTGGTCCCCGCCTCCACCCGGCGGAAGACCTTGAGGATAAGGCGCTCCCCGAAGATCACCGACGAGTTGGACTGCTCGACCCGCGAGGCCGTCACGTCCAGGTGGTCGCCCAGGCTGTAGAGGGTCCGGAACTCACGCGTCTGCGCTCCCAGGAGCAGGCCCTGCTCGCCCTTGAGCTTGCGCCTGCGGGCGATGATCTGAAGCAGCAGCTGGCAGAAGCCCGGATCAGCCAGGGCATCGTAGACCAGGCCCAGCCCGTCCGGACCCTCGACCCGGGCCAGCAGCGAGTCCGGGCTGCGGGTCTCCAGCGAGCCATCCTGGTCGGCGCTGTAGGCCAACGGTAGGGCGTAGGTCTCCTGCTCGCCCTCGACGTACTCGACCTCGACCAGGCAGAGCAGCGCCTGCGCCGCCTGCCAGGGAATGGGCACGGCCTCGCTGACGTGGGCGGATTTCATCCGCCGGGCCTTGCCCCCGAACCAGCGGCGCTCGCGGAGGAAGGCGGGGAGCATCCGCTCCTGCCGGCCGCGGTGGCGCGCCGCGATCAGCTCCTCCCAGGATTCCTGCACCCCCACTGTGGGCAGGCGCAGCTCCGGCCGGGCGCCGTCGGGCGCCACCTGGACCGCGCCCTTGGCCTCGAGCGCAAACCAGTAGAAGGCGTGCGGGCCCAGGGTCACGAAATAGGGCTGGTCGCGGACCGCCGGAAACTCGGTGCGGCCCCAGAGCTCGACCGGTGTCTGGCCGCTGAAGGCCGAGAGATCCAGCTCGGCCCCCTGGGTGAAGCGCGATAGGTTGGCGACCACCAGGATCCGCTCGTTCCCGAGGGAGCGGATGAAGGCCAGCAGCTTGCGGTTCTCCGAGCGCACCAGCTCGAAGCTGCCCCGGCCGAAGGCGCGGTATTGCTTGCGCAGCGCGATCAGCCGGCGGGTCCAGTTGAGAAGGGAGTAGGGATTGGCCCGCTGCGCCTCGACGTTGACCGCTTCGTAGTGATACTCGGGGTCGACGATGACGGGAAGGAAGAGCCGCTGCCGGTTGGCCCGCGAGAAGCCGGCGTTGCGGTCGGGACTCCACTGCATCGGGGTCCTGACGCCGTTGCGGTCCCCAAGATAGATGTTGTCCCCCATTCCGATCTCGTCGCCGTAATAGACGACCGGCGTTCCGGGAAGGGAGAAGAGGAGCGCGTTCATCAGCTCGATCCGGCGCCGGTTGTTGCCGAGCAACGGCGCCAGCCGGCGGCGGATGCCGAGGTTGATGCGCGCCTCGGGATCCTGGCTGTAGACCTGGTACATGTAGCCGCGCTCTTCGTGGGTCACCATCTCCAGGGTCAGCTCGTCATGGTTGCGCAGGAAGAGCGCCCACTGGGCCGGCTCAGGGATGGGCGGTGTCTGGGCCAGGATGTCCACGATCGGAAAGCGGTCCTCCATCCGGATCGCCATGAACAGGCGCGGCATGAGGGGGAAATGAAAGGCCATGTGGCACTCGTCGCCCTGGCCCAGGTAGGCAACGGCGTCCTCGGGCCACTGGTTGGCTTCGGCCAGGAGCAGGCGGTTGCGGTAGCGGCTGTCGACGTGGCGGCGCAGCTGGCGCAGGAAGGCGTGCGTCTCGGGCAGGTTCTCGCAGTTGGTGCCCTCGCGCTCGTAGAGGTAGGGGACCGCGTCGAGCCGCAGGCCATCGATCTCCAGGTCGAGCCAGAAGTCGACCACCCGTTGGATCTCCTTGACCACCTGCGGGTTGTCGAAGTTGAGGTCCGGCTGATGGCTGTAGAAGCGATGCCAGTAATAGGCGTTGGCGAGGTGGTCCCAGGTCCAGTTGGAGATCTCGAAGTCCTTGAAGATGATGCGAGCGTCCTGATACTTCTGGTTGGTGGTGCTCCAGACGTAGTAATTGCGAAACGCGCTCTCGGCCGGTGAGCGCCGGGCCCGCTGGAACCAGGGATGCTGGTCGGAGGTGTGGTTGCAGACCAGTTCGGTGATGACCCGCATGCCGCGCCTGTGGGCCTCCCGTACCAGCTCCCGGAGGTCGTTGAGCCGGCCGTACATGTGGTTGACCCCCCGGTAGTCGGCGATGTCATAACCGTCGTCGCGAAGCGGCGAGGGGTAGAAGGGCAGCAGCCAGATCGCCGTCACCCCCAGCTCCTCGAGATGGTCGAGCTTCTGGATCAGCCCCGGGAAGTCGCCGATACCGTCATCGTTGGAGTCGAAGAAGGAGCGAACGTGAAGCTCGTAGACGATGGCGTCCTTGTACCACTGCGGATCGTCATCGACGGTGAAGGCTGTCGTCCTCTGTCCCACGGGCACCTCAGGCGAAGTACTCGAAATCGGACTCGCGCCGCAGGCGGCGGCGGATGCGGAAGACATGGGCCGGAGAAACCTGCGGGTCGAGCTCGATGTAATGATGGGTCCCGGACCAGATGTAGCGCGCGTCGCTGAGCAGGTCGTGTACCTGGTAAGACTCCTCGGGGTCGACACCGGCGGCATCGGGCGGGAAGAAGATCCAGCCCCGTTGGACCGCATGGGGATCGACGTTGACGACGGTCAGGATGACGTCGTCCTGCGGCTGGGCCCGCTTGCTGTAGGCCAGCAGTTGGCTGTTGTCCAGAGGGTGGAAGCGCAGACTCCAGTCGCCCTGCAGGGCGGCGTGCTCGCGGCGGATGCGGTTGACCCGGGTGATCAGGTCGCGCAGGCTGTGCGGCTGCTCCAGGTCCCAGCTGCGGATCTCGTATTTCTCCGAGTCCAGGTACTCCTCACTCCCGGGTTGGAGCGGCCGGCTCTCGCAGAGCTCGAAGGGCGGACCGTAGATGCCGTAGCTGGCCCCCAGGGTTGCGGCCAGCACCAGACGCGCCATGAAGGCCGGGCGGCCACCGGTCTGCAGGTATTCGGTCAGGATGTCCGGCGTGTTGGGCCACAGGTGGGGCCGGAAGAACTCGCGGACCGGGGCCGTGGTCAGCTCGGTGAAGTATTCACGCAGCTCCCAGCTGGTGGTGCGCCAGGCGAAGTAGGTGTAGGACTGGGAGAACCCGAGCTTGGCCAGCTCGTACATGACGCGGGGGCGGGTGAAGGCTTCGCTGAGGAAGATCGTTTCCGGGTAGCGGGCCTTCGCCTGGCCGATCAGCCACTCCCAGAAGGGGAACGGCTTGGTGTGCGGGTTGTCCACCCGGAAGATCCGTACGCCCTGCTCGGCCCAGAAGAGGGTGACCTTGAGCAGCTCGGCCCAGAGCTCTCGCCAGGCCGGCGAGGAGAAGTCGAAGGGATAGATGTCCTGGTACTTCTTGGGCGGGTTCTCCGCATACTGGATGCTGCCATCGGCACGATGGCGGAACCACTCGGGATGCTCCCTGACGTAGGGATGGTCGGGGGTGCATTGAAAGGCCAGGTCGAGCGCTATCTGGAGGCCGTGCTGCCCGGCCCGCTCGACCAGCCGGCGGAAGCCGGCCAGGGTGCCGAGCTGGGGATGGACCTGAAGGTGACCACCCTTCTCCGACCCGATCGCCCAGGGACTGCCGGGGTCCTGGGGGCCGGCCTTCAGAGTGTTGTTCTTGCCTTTGCGATAGGAAGTGCCGATGGGGTGGATGGGCGGCAGGTAGAGGACGTCGAAGCCCATGCCCGCGATGTAGGGCAGGCGCGCTTCCAGGTCCTTGAAGGTGCCGTGGCGTCCGGGCTGCGGCGAGCACGAGCGGGGGAAGCACTCGTACCAGGTCGAGTAGCGCGCCTTCAGCGGATCGACCTGAACGATCTGGCCGCGGTCGTAGACGACCGCCCCCTCGCGATCCGTGTAGCGGCTCATCAGCTCAGCCAGCTCCGGGTCCAGGCCCAGCACCGCGCGAGGCCGGCGCGGCCGGATGGCAAGCGAGCGGGCGAAGCGCCGCAGCCGCACGGCGTCGGGTCCCCGCGCCCGACTGGCCGTCGCCTCCACCAGCGCCACGCCACCGAGCAGCTCGACCTCCACCGGCTGGCCCGCTTCGAGCCTCTTGGCCAGGTCCCGGGCCCAGGTCTTGAACCGGTCGACCCAGGCGCAGAGGCGGTAGCCGTAGCGGGTCAGCTCGGTCACGGCGAAGCCGGCCTGCCAGCGATCATTGCCCAGGGGGCGGAGCGGCGTCTCGGTCCACGCGGCCTCTCCCAGGAGGCCGTGCTGGAGCACGCCGCTGATGGCATCGTGCCCGTCGGTGAACACGTCCGCCTCGACCAGCACCGTCTCCCCCACCACACGCTTGACCGCGTAGCGGCCGGCGTCAACCTCCGGCGTGACGTTCTCGATCACGACCCGGGATGGCGACAGGGTGGCAGGAGGGAGGAGCGGGTCCTCTGAGCGCCGCCCGCGCGGCTCGGAGGGAGTCAACGGAAGGTCGTGTACTCGATTTCTTTCTTCCGCTCGAATGCCGCTTCGCGGGTGTCGAAGGTCAGGAAGTGGCCGCGACCGTGGAGAACGTAGATGCCGTCCGTGTCGCGGGTCACCTTCAACTCCGGGAGGTCGATGTTGTATACCTGCCCGGACTCGGTGGCGCGAAGCCGGGGCATGCTACGCGATCGTCACCTCGTCCATCAGATAGACGTCCTGTACCGCGTTGAGCAGGGCGACCCCATCGCGCATCGGACGCATGAAGGCTTTACGACCGGTGATCAGGCCCATCCCGCCTGCTCGCTTGTTGATCACCGCCGTCTTCACCGCCTCCTTCAGATCGCTCTCACCAGACGAGGCGCCTCCCGAGTTGATCAGCCCGCTGCGGCCGAGATAGCAGTTGATCACCTGGTAGCGCGTGAGGTCGATGGGATGGTCGCTGCTCAGCTTGCTGTACACGGCGTCGGCGGTCTTGCCGAAGTTGAGCGCGGTGAAGCCGCCGTTG
>VBIC01000112.1:28111-33533 GCA_005881425.1 Chloroflexota bacterium
TAGCCTGTCCGGTCAGGTCCGCGGCCAGCTCGTAGTTGACGCCGTCCTTGGAGAAGGCCGGGTTGCGCACGTAGCACCAGAGCACGGTCGCCATGCCCAGCTCGTGCGCCTCGTGGAAGGCGGCCGCGATCTCGCGGATCTGGCGGTCCGACTCGGGGGAGCCGAAGTAGATGGTGGCGCCGAGGGCGAGCGCACCTAGCTCCCACGCCTGCCGCACCGTACCGAATCGGACCTGATCGTACTTGTTGGGATAGGTGAGCAGCTCGTTGTGGTTGAGCTTGCAGATGAAGGGGATGCGGTGCGCGTATTTGCGGGCCACCGAGCCGAGCACCCCGAAGGTCGAGGCCACGGCATTGCAGCCGCCCTCGATGGCCAGCTCGACGATCTTCTCGCCGTCGAAGTAGGCGGGATTGACGCTGAATGACGCGCCCGCGGAATGCTCTATGCCCTGATCGACCGGGAGGATCGAGAGGTATCCGGTTCCCCCAAGGCGCCCGTGGTCGAAGAGGGACTGGAGGCTGCGCAGGACCCGGGTAGGGCGGTCGCTGAGCGTGAATACCCGCTCCACGAAATCCGGGCCGGGCAGGTGAAGCTGGGCGCTGGCGACGGTCTGGCAGGTGTGCTCGAGCAGGCTGGCGGCGTCCTTGCCCAGGATCTCCTCCAGCTTGCCGATGGAGGTAGCGGTCGCTGTGGCCATGGGACCCAGTTTAGCCCGCAGCGGCAGCGAGCGAGCCGCCGCGCCAGCGGTGGCGAGCCAGGGCGCGCCGGGCCCGCCGGCCCACGCGAGCGGCGCGAGGCGTGCCATGCGAGCGTTTGAGGCATTCGCAGGCCCGGTGCAAGGCAATTCGGCCACATTGGAATTCTGCGGCCAGGCCGCGCCCGGGCCGTACGCGAGCCGCAAATGCGCCCGGTAAGATTGTGTGGTGACCCTCGTCAACCTGGCCGTCCTCTTCATGGGCGGCTACGTGGTCGCCATCGTCCTGGCGGGTCTGTTCATGGCGATCCGGCCGGGGGTGGGCGAGGCGGCGTTCTATCCGCCCACCGAGGAGGACCGGATCCGCCTGCGCCAGCTGGAGGGTGTCATGCCGAAGAAGGCCTGGGGATTCGTTCCCCCCGTCCGGCACTCCCATTACGACCCGGCTCCCTGGCAGATCGAACCCCCAGCCTCGGACGAGGACAGCCTGGAGAACGTCGACCGGGCGACCGACATCAAGCGGGACCTGGGCAGCGAGCATCCGCCCTGGGACCGGCTGGACCGGCAGGGCCTCTAGCCGACCGGTTTACTCTCCCAACTCGCGGCTGACCCGGTCGAGCACGTCGAGCATCCGCCGCGACGCGGCGTGGAGGCTGTCCTGGAGGAGGGTGAGCGAATGGTGGGCGTCCGCCAGGACGTCGGCCTCGGCGCCCAGGTCGGCGTCATCGCGCTCGGCGAACCGGGGCAGCACCTCCTGAAAGAGGGCCTGGAACCGCTGCTCGCTGACGGCCAGGCAGGCCGAGAGGTTGGCGACCGCCTCCTCGGTCTCGGGATCGAGCCGGATCAGGACACGCCAGGTCGACTCGGGAAGCAGGCTGCCAGGCCGCCCTGTGTTCATCCCAGGGTTATCGTAGTGGCTTCGTGATCGCCAGTGCCCCCGACGGGACCCGCCTGCGCTACCTGGTGGAGGGCGCCGGTCCGCCCATCGCCCTGGTGGGCGGCAAGAGCTCCAGCATCGAGGGAGCGTGGTGGCGCTACCTGCCGGCGCTGGCGCGCCGGCATCGCGTGATCGCCTTCGACAACCGGGGCGCCGGCCAGTCCGACAAACCCGACCGGCCTTACACCATCCGGCTCCTGGCGGATGACGCGCTCACGATCCTGCGGGCGGCGGGCGAAACCTCCGCCCACTGGTTCGGCCTCTCCCTGGGCGGGATGGTGCTGCAGGAGCTGGCGCTGGCCCATCCCGAGGCGGTCCGCAGCCTGATCCTGGGCGCCACCCACTGCGGAGGGCGACAAGCGACGCAGCCGCTCTCGGCTGAGGAAGAGTCCGCCCTGGCGGGCAGCCCGCATCGCCGTCTGGCCAACCTCTACGCTCCAGCCTTCCTGCTCCAGCACCCCGATTGGGTGGCCGAGGACGCGCTGCGCTTCGGCAAGATGCCGCTCCACGCCCTCGCCCGGCAGGACCAGGCCGCCGCCCGCCATCAAGCTTGCGAGCGGCTGCGGGACCTGGCCTGCCCGGTGCTGATCCTGCACGGGGCCGGCGACCGGATGATCCCCGTCGACCGCGCCCGCCAGCTGCACGCGCTCATACCCGGCTCCCAGCTGCGGATCCTTCCCGGCGGCCATCAGTTCCATTCCGAGAGCTTTGCGGCGGTGCTCGAGGCAGTGGTCGATTTCGTCGGCCGGGTGGAGCGCGCCCGAGCCCAGCCCGTGGGCTAGGCCGCCACCCAGCGCACCGAGTCGCGCTCGACGAGCTTGGAGAGGCGCCCTTCCTGGGCCAGCGACTGGCAGTGAGCCAGGGTCTCCTGGAGGGCCAGGCGTTTCTGGAAGACGTTGCGCTCCATGGCGCCGTGGAAGAGCCGGTCGGCAAGCTCCCACCCGCTGCAGGGAGCGCCCTGGGCTGCGCGCAGCAGCGCCTCCTTCCGCTCCCCATGGTGCCGGCTGATCTCGTCGATGCGGCCGGCGGGGTCGGTGAACGGCTCACCGTGCGCCGGCAGCACGGTTTCGATCGCGAGCCGGCCGATCCGGCGCAGCGACTCCAGATAATCGCCCAGCGGGTCCGCGCTCGACTGGGGATGGAGGCCGATGTTGGGGCTGATCTTGGGCAGCAGGTGGTCGCCCGAGAAGAGCAGATGCCGGTCCCGCCAGTAGAAACAGCTGTGGCCGGGAGAGTGTCCTGGCGTCCAGACCGCCAGCAGCTCGCCGGCTGCAAGCCGCAAGCGCTCCGATCCTTCCAGCAGCGAGTCGGGCTCGACCAGAGTGACGAGCTCGCGCGCTCCCATGGAGGCGGTCTTGAGGAACTCGGCCTCCTCCTCGGGCACGCCGTTGACGGCGAGCCAGTGGGCGACGTCCTGGACCAGGTCCTCAGCCCGCGCGTAGCGGGGCTCCATGAGCGCAACCTCGAGCCGGTGGATGACCAGCTCGGCGCCCGAACGCTCGCGCAGCTCGCCGGCGAGACCGAAGTGGTCGGGATGGATGTGGGTGATCAGGATGCGGCGGATCTGATCGATGCGCACGCCCAGCCGATCGAAGGCGGCGTCGAGCTCCTGCCTCGACTCGTCGGTCTTGAGCCCGGTGTCGACGAGGGTGTAACCGTCGCCGTCGCGGAGTAGATAGACGTTGACGTGCTTCAGCTCGAAAGGCATGGGCAGCACGATGCGAAGGACGCCGGGCGCCACTTCCATGGCGCGTACGCTATCAGGCTGCGGTCTGGGCGGGCGCCTCGTCGGGTCGTGAAGGCAGCGGGCGCTGTCCCTGCTCCTTGGTTGGGAGCGGCAGGTGGACGGTGTCGTTGGCGATCATGTCCAGGAAGGTGTCGACCACCTGGGGATCGAAGTGGCTCCCGCGGCCGGTCCGCAGCTCGTCGAGCGCCTTCTCCAGCCCGAGCGAGGGCCGGTAGATGCGGTCGGCGACCATGGCCTCGAAGGCATCGGCGACGGCGATGATGCGCGAGCCCAGGGGAATCGCACCTCCCTTGAGACCGTTGGGGTAACCGGTCCCATCCCATTTCTCGTGGTGATGGCGGATCAGTGGCGATACGTGGTGCAGGCCTTCGACCGGACCGATGATGTCGGCACCGATCTGCGGGTGCCGTCGCATCCAGGCCATCTCATCCTCGGTCAAGGACATGGACTGGCGGAGGATGCGGTCCGGGATGCCGATCTTGCCCACGTCGTGGAGGATGGCGCCGAGACGGACCGCGCCAACCTCGTCGCGGGATAGACTCATCCGCTCGGCGCAGGCGCCCGCCAGCTTGGCCAGCCGCTCGGAATGGCCGCGCGTGTAGCTGTCCTTGGCCTCGATCGCGTTGGCCAGGGCCATGTTGACCTCGGTCATGAGCTTGGCCTCCACGTCCCGACGGGTGACGAGCTCGCGGTGCGAGGAGAGTGCCCGCGCCATGACCGATCCCAGGACCGCCACCACCACGAACAGGAAGAGGCGTTGCAGGATCACCACCCTGTCGAACGACACGGTGGCCAGGTATGTCCCTTCCTGCAGGGGAGCGACCGCACCCGCCGTGATGTAGAGGAGTGCCACCACCACCGCGCAGAGCACGGACCCCACCACACCGAAGCGCAGGGCGGATACGGTGATGACCAGGAAGAAGAGGACCGAGAAGGGGCTCGTGTAGCCGCCCGTCACGTAGGTGATCATGGTCGCGACCAGCATGTCGACCGCGGTCGTCGTGTAGCTGAAGGCCCGGCCCGGGTTGTGGTGCAGGAACAACAGAAGCACCGAGCTGAAGCAGACGACGCCCCACAGGATGAGGATGGTGTTGACCCGGCTCTGGTCATAGGCCGGCTGGGGGGCCAGGTTGTTCAGGATCACCGCGAAGATCAGCAGGGTCCAGCGAAACAGTCCCGTGAGACGCTCGTTGCCGAGCGTGATCACGGTCTCCTGGGGATCTGGCCTGGAAGGCCGGGCCTTACGGGACCCGTTGCGGGCGGCGAGCATCGTTTCCCGATTATCGAGGAGCGGTGTGACGGCAAACGTTACAAACCGGTCGCACCCCCGCTACAGCCAAAAGAAAGGACGGGCGCGGCGCGCGCCCGTCCTCTCAGCGAAGGAGGTAGCGGTCTCAGACCCGGGCGCGGGTCCCGGTGACCAGGCGGAGCAGGAAGAGCAGGATGACCGCGCCGATGAAGGCCACGATCAGGCTGAAGATGATGCCACTCCCGCCGATTCCCAGTAGCCCACCGACGATCCAGCCGCCGATGAAACCGCCGATGATCCCGACGATTATGTCCACGATGATGCCGTAGCCATGGCCGCTCACGACCCGGCCGGCCAGGGCCCCCGCGATGCCTCCGATGATGATCCACCACAACCAGCCGACTCCCTGCATGCTCTCCTCCTGTTTTCCTGGTCCCGCTGCCGCGCCGAACCCGGGACTAAATATATGTCAACTCCGCTATCATCTTACCCCGAAACGAGGCGGCGGGAAAAGGGGCCGGTTCAGCCCGCCAGCCGGAGGCCGGGAGCGGAAGGGTCGCGGCGATCGGCGAGGCCGCCCAGGAGCTCGCGCTCCAGCACGCCGCTCACCCAGGGCTGCGGGTAGGCTCGCCGGAAGAACTCGTGGCCGATGGCGTCGAGATCGGCAGGGTCGATGGACCGGACCGGGCGGCCGGTGAGCGCCCGGACCGCAGCCAGCTTGGCCTCGGTCTGCGCCCGGACGTCGAGGATCGCCGTCACCGCCGAGTCCAGGACGGCCGGCGGGTCGAGGCTGAG
>VBIC01000112.1:33625-42894 GCA_005881425.1 Chloroflexota bacterium
CGAGGCCGCCTGGCTGAGGGCCGCGCCGCCCGGCCCACCCAGCTCCGCGGAGGCGGTGACGACCACCTGCGGCGCGACACCGCGGATGACGTCAGCGAGGATCGCGCTCAGGGCCGCGGCCGGAAGGCGGGCCAGCTCGCCACCATCGAAGCCCAGCAGGAAGAGGTGGCGCACGCCCAGTGCCCGGGCAGCCTCCAGGGCGTGGGGCGGCTCGCTGTCAGCGGCGCAGGCGATCGCCGTCTCGACCCCGGCGCAGGCATAGCGCGCGAAGGTGCCGCCGCAGAGGAGGCTCCCATCGAGCGGATGGGCGAAGAGGCCCAGCAACCGGACGGGCACACAGGAGCAATCGCCCGGGAGGGATCAATCTTTCTCAGACCAGGACGCGGGTGCTCGACAGGAGGCGGTCGTAAGCGTGCTTGAGCTGCGGATAGCGGAGGAAGATCAGGTGGGCGTATTCCTGGGTCAGCGCCCGGGGAGGACGGATCAGGCGCATCCCGGCCTCGCTGAGCAGCCGGTTGCCCTTGCGCCCGTTGCAGCGCCGGCAGGCGATCACCTGGTTTTGCCAGCTGCCGCCGGAGCCGCCTCGCGAGGTGGGCACGACGTGGTCGACCGAGAGCTGAGAGGAGGGCAGCGACTTACCGCAGTACTGGCAGGTCCCGTCGTCCCGGAGCAGGAGGTTGCGCCGGTTGGCCCGCAGCATGCGCCGGGGGATCTGGATATTGCTCAGGAGCCGGACGATGACCAGGTCCTCTCCGAACCTCCGGTGCAGGAGGGCGTCTTCCACCGCCTGCCGTGCGGCATCGTCGATGAAGGTGATGCGCTGCTTGGTGAGCAGGACCACCAGTCGCCGCTTACTGATTACGTTCAGCGGCTGGAGTGAGGCGTTTAGCAGCAGGACGAGTTCGAACGACCTCCTTTTGACGCGCGACCTCTAGCGAGCCGCGAGCGAGCCCCAATACTATAACGCAAGCTCGACCGTGACTCCGGCGGCGCTCAGCCGGCGGCGCGGACCCGCTCGGCCATCGGCCTGTAGGGGACGTCGCGCTCGCCCACGTACTCGGCCCGGGGACGGATCAGCCGGTTGTCCGCGTACTGCTCCAGGACATGGGCCGCCCAGCCGCTGATCCGGCTGACCGCGAACACCGGGGTGAACATGTCGACCGGGATTCCCATGCTGAAGTAGCAGGAGGCCGAGTAGAAGTCCACGTTGGGATAGAGGTGCTTGCGTTCCTGCACCACCTCCTCGACCCGCCGGGAGATCTCGTACCAGCGCAGGTCGCCCCCTTGCTGGCCCAGCCGCCGGGACATCTCGCGCAGATGCGTCACGCGCGGATCTTCCGTGCGATAGACGCGGTGGCCGAAACCGTATACCTTCTTGTGGGCGGCGAGCAGCTCGGCGACGTGAGCCTCGGCTTCGGACGGCTCGCCGATCTCCTGCAGCATCCGCATCACCTGCTCGTTGGCTCCGCCATGCAGGGGACCGGAGAGCGCCCCGATCGCGGCCACCACGGCGGCGTCGATGTCCGCCAGAGTCGCGGCAGTGACCCGGGCGGCGAAGGTCGAGGCGTTCAGCTCGTGGTCGGCGTGGAGGATCAGCGCCAGGTCCATGGCGCGAACCGCCAGACGGTCCGGCTCACCGCCGAAGAGCATGCGGAGAAAGCTCTCCGCGTGACTGCCCTCGCGCGGCGGCTCCACTGGCTCGTGTCCCCGGCGGATCTGTTCGCACGCGGCGACGATGGTCGCCATCTGGGCGGTCACGCGCGTCGCCCGCTCCACGGTCGGATCGGTCCCCTGGGGAACCGGGGGCGCGTACAGGGGCAACGCAGAGACCGCCGTGCGCAGCAGGTCCATCGGCCTGGCGTGCGAGGGCAGGCGCCTGACCAGGGCGATGATCTCGTCCGGAAGACGCCGCCGCGCCGCCAGGTCCGCGGTGAACTGGCGCAGCGAGGCCTCCGCTGGCAGGCTGCCGAACCAGAGCAGATACGTGGTCTCCTCGAAGGAGGAATGCAGGGCCAGCTCGTGGATGTCGATGCCCCGATAGGTGAGTTTGCCCTCGCCGCCGATGATGTCGCAGATGGCCGAGTTGGCGGCCACGACGTCCTCCAGGCCGGCCTTGGTCAGGGGCATGGCAAAAGTCTACGATGGCTGGCGGGCTCAAGGTCATCGACTGGCTGGTCCGGGCGCCCCCGGCGGAAGCCGGCGTCCTGACCTCGGCTCAGGGCCGACGAGGCGGGCCGGCTCAGTGGTGGATGAGGCGTCCCAGCGTCGGCTGGATCACCGGCTCGAGCAGGACGTAGAGCGTGCCGAACATGAGCAGGAAGATCAGGTAGGCGAAGAAGATCCCGGCTGCGACTATCCCCAGCAGGAGACCCTTCGAGAACCGCTCCATCTCGAGCCGGACGACCCGGAGCATGAGGGCGGCCATCAGCAGTCCGAAGGCGGCGCCGATGGGGTTGGGAAAGCCGAAGAGGGCGCCGACGGCCACCGGCAGGAAGCAGAGGGCCTCCTTGGGCGAGCGCGGCAGGAGGGCCGGTCCACCGGCGGCGTTCCGCGGCAGCGCGACGGCGGTGGCTTCGACCCCGCCCAACCAGCCCTTGCACTTGCCGCAGGTCTGGTTTTCCGGCGCGTTGTAGCGATACCCGCAGAGCGGGCAGGCGCGCAGCGTCATGCCACCTCAGGCCGCCCCGCGGAGGCGGAGGAGCTCCTGTTCGAGCTCGTGGATGCGGTTGTCCCGCTGGACCAGCATCCGCTTGTGCTCGGTCAGTGTCCGGTGTTGGTGGCGGCTGGCCAGGAACCAGCGGAGGCGGTCGGCCAGGCTGATCACGACCACGATCAGGGCGCCGAAGGCCGAGGAGCCGACGATGACCACCCAGGTCGGGATGTCCCGGTAATCGGCTCCGAACACGTTGATCGACGCCGCCTGCTGGTTGGTGACGGCAAACAGCGCCAGGACGATGCCGAACCCCAACGCGATCAGCCAGCCGAAAAAGGCCATCCGTTCACCCTCCGCCTCTATAACCGCGCCCGGCGGCCCGAACTTGCGGGCCATGGGGACCCTCGAGCGGCGCCAGATAGACTCGCCAGCATGGTCGACCCGATCTGGAGCTCGCCCACCGGGCCCGAGGACCTGAAGGCGTTCCGGCTGCGTGGCGGTCCCCGTGGCTGCCTGCTGGTCCACGGGTTCGCCGGCACTCCGCCCGAGATGCGGGAGCTGGCCGAGCACCTGGCGGGCCATGGCTACGACGTCATGGTCCCCCTCCTTGCGGGGCATGGCTGCACTCCCGAGGCGATGCGGGCCACGCGCTGGCGGGATTGGGTGGCCTCCGCCGAATCGGCCCTTCAGACCCTGCGCCAGGACTGCCCGCGGGTGTTTGTCGGAGGACAGTCGCTGGGCGGCAGCATTGCCCTCCACCTCGCAGCCACCCACCCCGAGGTTGCGGGCGTCGTCAGCCTGGCGGCAATGGGCAGCCGGCGATTCTTTCGAGACCCGCGGCTGCGCTTGTTGCCCGCGCTGAAGTACATCGTCCGCTGGCAGGTCCCGGACGGGAGCTGCGACCTGGGAGACCCGGATCGGCTGCTGGCCCTGCACAGCTACGTGCGCAGGCCCACGGTGGCCCTGGAAAGCCTGATGCGGTTTCTCGGGATGGTGGAGCGCGAGCTCCCCGCGATCCGGACGCCGGCCCTCGTCGTCCACGGCCGGCGCGATCGCACGGTGCCGGTCGAGAACGCGCCCTTCATCGTCGACCACCTCGGCTCTCCTGATCGCACCCTGGTCTGGCTCGAGCGATCCGGGCACGCGGTGAGCGTCGACCTCGAGCGAGCGGACCTCAACGCCCTCGTGCTGGGCTGGCTCGAGGCGCACTGATCCGGCGCTTGTCTTTGGCGAGGCACGATGCTATAACACGCAGGGAAACTCAGCCTTCATGCGCCCCGAGATGGTGGCGATGATCGCGCTATCAGGAGGACCCTACATGGCGGCAAAGAAGAAATCCTCGACTAGAAGGTCGACCAAGAAGTCGACCGCAAGGAAGCCGGCCGGGCGGAAATCGACTCGCAAGACCGCGGCACGCCGCTCGACCACCCGGAAGACGACCACCCGGAAGACGACCACCCGGCGCCGCGCCGTCCGCTCGACAGCCCGGGGTTCGAAGGCCAAGAAGGCCGCTCCCAAGCGAAAGGCGGCTCCCAAACGCAAGGCCGCTCCCAAGCGGAAGGCCGCAGCCCGTTCGACCACCCCCAGGCCCAAGCAAGCGGCCGTCGCCGCCCCGGCCGCCCTGAGCCCGGTCCGCCCGGAGAAGGCCTCCGAGGCACCGTCCGGCCTGGGCGCGGCGCGCAAGACCGCCGCTCCGGCGGTGAGCCCGGCCCGCCCGGTGGCGCGCCCGGCGGAACCGTCCAGCAGCTGGAGCTCAGGCGGCCTCGGGAGCTCGAGCGGGATGGGCGGCGAGGGCGGATCGAGCTCGGGCTCGGGAGCCGGCTCCGGGGAGCGGATCAAGATCGGAGAGCGCCCGCCCGAGCAGACCTGGCCGGGGGGCGGATCGGGCCACTAACCCCGCGATCACCAGCAGGCGCCCCCGGCCGTCGGGGGCGTTTTCCTTTGTGGGGAGCCCCAAGCCGCTGGACGGCACGCTGGGTTGCGAACGCGGTTACGATTACGGCCGTTTGCGCAGCGGGTATGGGCCGAATATCGGCTCTTGAAGCGGTCGACGCCTGCGTTGACTTGGGTAGAGGCAGATCGATGCGGACCATCTCCAGGCTGATCGGCGCATTTGCAGCCGCCCTGTGCCTCGGCGCCATGGCCCACCCGGTCTCGGCCGCCGGTGCCCCTGCGGCCACCGCCCTCCCGCCAGCCGGGGTGCCCCGCGTCTTCCAGATCACGCCGGCTCGCATCGACCCCGTCACCGAGCCCAACATCATGCTGGTCGGCCAGAACCTCACCACCACCACCCAGGTCCTGGTGGGCGGCCGGCCTGCCGTCACCGTCGAGGCCACCGGGTCGACGCTCCTGGCCCGCCTCCCCGAAGGACTGGCGAGCGGCAGTTACCCACTGCAGGTGGTCGCCAATGGGGCCAGCTCCCTGGCAGCAGACCCGGTCGTCATCGATCAGGCCTCGCCGGCGCCGAGCCGCAGCACGATGCTGGCGGGGGGCGGCTTAGGGGCCCTCTTTCTGCTGGTCCTGAGGTTGGCCCGGCCCCGACGCTACGCTTGGAGCCGCTAGTTCGCCTCAGCGGCCAGGGCGGCCGTTGGCGTTGGCGGCGGCGGCCAGCAAGGGCAGGTTGAGGCTGGCTTCGCCGTCCCGCGGCCGGTCGCCAGCGGCCGGATCGCCCTCCGGGCCGGACGCCTGGAGGCGCTCCTGGCCGGAGGCCGAGGCGCCGGGTAGGGCGCGCAGCGCCGCCAGGGCTCCGCGCATCTGACCGACCGTGCGCTTGCAGTCGGCGAAGGCGTTCTGGATCATGATGCTGCCCCGCGAGATGCTGTTCTCCAGGGAGCGGTCGAGCCCGGTCAGGCCGTCTTCCATCTGAAGCAGATAGCCCTCCAGGTTCTCCAGGTCGATCGAACGGGCGTATTGCAGGTGGAGGCGGAAGAGAGCCAGGACATAGGGCACCGTCATGCTGTACGGCATCAGGATGACGCCCTCGCGGTAGGCTTCCAGGTGCCCCCGGCGGCAGGCGTTGAAGACCGGGTCGGGAACCGCGGCCACGGCGAAGGACGCGCTCGACCTCCGCCGCCAGGGCGGCTCCCTGCGAAGGCTCGCCCGAATCCTGGCCGAGCCGGTCGAGGAGCTCGGGGGACGGCCATTTGCTGTCGATCGGCAGCCGCCTGGCGTTGGCCAGGACCAGCGCATACTCGACCACCTTCCCGTTGACCCGGTAGTTGGTCTCGATCATGTCCGGGGGGAACTCCCGAAAGGCGTCCTGGAGGATGTTCTCCCCCGCGGCGCCCCGGCTGCGGCTGCCCAGGAGCACGCTCTCGATCCTGCGGGCCGAGGCCTGGACCTCCTCCTCCATCCGGCGGCGCGCCTCACCGTCGGCCTTGATCCGCTCCACGAGGACCCGCGCTTCCTGCAGCTCACGGCCGATCACGTCGCGGACCCCGGCGGAGCTTTCCACCACGCGCGTCTCCACGCCCTGCACGGCAGCCTGAAGGGAAGCGAGCGTCTGGGCGATGGCGGATTGCTGCGAGGTGACCGCGTCGACCTGGCCCCGGAGGCTGCCGAGGTCAGGCCGGCGGCCGCGCCGGCGACGGCCAGCAGGACGAGGAGCAAGACCGGTGCTGGAACGTTCATCAGGACTCCTTGCAGGGCGCCGGTGGCTGGATTGGGTCCATGGTGGTGCGGCGCATGGTGAAAGTCAAGCAGCGGCTCCTGACAGCTGTCTGTCACGGAGGCGCAGCGCAAGTTCTGGGCGGGCCGCGGCGTCGAACGCTCAGGCATGAGCAGTGGACCGGCCTACCTCCAGGTCTTCAGCTCGGATGCGCTCAAGCGGCTGCACGGCTGCGCCGTCGCCGAGGTCGATCGCGGCGCCGACAGCCCATGCCACGGGCTGGCCCGGGGCGAACGCCGGCCCCAGATCGGCTTCGGCAATCCCGCCGGACCCATCCTCTTCCTGAGCCCGAGCCCCCTGGATCCGAGCAGCGCCACCGGCCAGGCCTTCGCCGAGTGGCTGGAGCGGGAGGCCAACCTTCACCATCACTTCATCTCCGAGCGGCCGTGCTCAAGGCGACGCGGGAGCGCTGGGACCAGAAATCTCACAAGCACGACGCCCTGGAGCTGGCGTTCCACAGCTGGGTCAGCCGCTGCCCGACCGACAACCCGGACAGGGTGACCGAGCAGGCGGTCGATCAGTGCAGCGCCCGCCACCTCGACGGCATCCTGCGGGCGCTTTCGGCCCGCGCCATCGTCGCCCTGGGCGGGAGCACCGCGCGCTACTTCTGGGAGCGCAACGTTCGCGACTTCACCCGATGGCGTTCGATCGAGATCCTTCACGGCACCACCATCCGGCACGAGGTCGAGGGCCGCTCGATCCCGGTGATCCTGAGCGTGCACCCGTTCCAGCGCGATCTCGCCCTTCACCCCGAGGTCGTGGCGCGGGCGCTGACGCAGATCCTGCAGCCGGAGGATCTCGAGGCCTCGCTGCCCAGGGCGGCCTGATGCCGCAAGCCGCCTCCGGCGATCCGCGCTTCCTCGACCTCCCGGAGGAGAGCCACGTTCGGGAGCGGATGCAGCGGGCGGAGCGGGGGCACGCCCTGCGCCCCGGAGCCCTGTGCCCACACTGCGGCGGCCACGCCTTCCGGCGCCAGGAGATCCGCGCCGCCTCGCCCTGCCCGAAGTGCGGCAGGGACCCACGCGCCGCGGCCTGAGCAGCGGAGCGGCGGTTGCGCCGAGCTCGAGGGAGCGCCGGGCTGAACCGCTAGCGGTTGACCAGGGCTGCGGTGTTGCGCTCGGCCATGGTCTGGCCGATCTGAGCCACCCGCCGGCGCAGCTCGACCGGTGACAGGACCTCCACCGCGTCGCCCCAGCCCAGGATCCAGGGCGTGATCTCCACCGTCCCGGCCACGGTCACGCTCATCTCGACGCCGCCGTCCGGCAGGTCATCGAGACGTTGCGAGGGGTGCCATATCGACTCCCGCACCCGGCTGGCGGCGCCGGGAAGAAAGCGCAGGTGGACCTCGACCGGCTCGCCGGAATGGAAGATGCCCCAGGCCTTTGCGAGATAGGAGCCGATGTCGAACTCCGCGGGGATGGCGTAGGCCTCGCCCGTGAGGTCGGCCCGGGCGATACGCTCCAGCTTGAAGGTCCTCATCTGGCCCAGCCCGCGGTCCTTGGCCACGACGTAAGCGCCGTGTCCGATCAGCAGGGGTTCCAGAAAGTAGGGCTCGATGGAGCGAGGGTGCACCTCGCCGTCAGGTCTCGGGTACCAGATGCGCACGACCTTGCGGCCCGCCCAACCGAGCGCGATGGTCTGGAAGACGCGTGAGTAGACGGGGTTCGGCGGGCGCTCCTGCATCTGGCGGACGGTGGCGTGGACGAACTCGGCCACCGGCGCCGGCAGGACATTGGCCAGCTTGGTCAGGGCATCGGCCACGTCGGGATCGGCCTCGTCGGCATGCCGGCTCATGAGGCGGACCCCCATCAGGAGGGACATGGCCTCCCGCAGCGTGAACTTCACCGGCGCGACGAAGTAGTTGGGGTCGATCACCACCCGGCCACCGTCCTCGTAGATGGGGACGTTCATGGCCTCCAGCGCCCGCAGGTCCCGGTAGGTGGTGCGAGGGGTGACCCCCGTGCGCCTGGCGATCTCCTCGGTCTTGAGACCATGCGGGTTGCCCTGGAGGAGAGCCTGTACTTTCAGGATGCGCGCTCCCCTATCCCCCTTCTCGAAGCTGCCCATCGGGCCACAGTCTACGAGCCCGCAGGGCGAGTCGCGCTTTCGCGCGCAAAGCGCCGGCGCCGGAGGGGCGAGGAGCGAGCTTCCGAGCCTGCCACTACAGTGTGGTGGCGAGGGCGCCGCGGAGCCCCGCAGGCGCCACGGCGCGGTAGGTGAGGCAGGGTTTACCTCTATAATGGCGCTGCTTTTGCGTCCAGCCCCAGGTCCCGCTTGTTCCTCAACGGGGGTTGATTGGCCTTCCGCCTGCTCCACTTCGCCGACCTGCACCTCGATCGCTCATTCGCCGGCGAGCGTCTGCACGGAATCGGCGCGCAACGTCGGCGAGACGACCTCCGCGCCGCCCTGCTCCGGATCCTCGATCGCGCCCGTGAGTCGGAGTGCGACCTGATCACCTGCGCGGGTGACCTTTTCGAGCAGGACCACATCACGCGCGAGACCGCCATGTTCGTCATCGAGGCGTTCGCTTCGGCAGGGCGACCGGTGCTGATCGCCCCGGGCCACAGCGATCCGGCCCTGCCCAGCTCGCCCTACCGCTATCTGCGCTGGCCAGCGAACGTGACCATCGCCACTCAGGAAACATTGCAGCCCTACCGGTTCGGCCCGGTCGCGGTCTGGAGCGCGGGAGCGAACCGGCTCGAACCGTCGGCTTCTCCCCTGCGCGACTTCCAGCGGATCGAGGGCGGTGTCAACCTGCTGCTCCTCCACGCCTCGGACATGAACGCGCTGCCGGCCGGGGTGACGCCATCAGCTCCCATCGTCGCCAGCCAGGTGCAGGACTGCGGCTTCGGTCACGCGCTCCTCGGCCATCACCACGAGGGTATCCGCGGCCCCTGGATCACCTATCCCGGCAGTCCCGAGCCGCTCGGATGGGAGGAGGCCGGCGCT
>VBIC01000028.1:0-4101 GCA_005881425.1 Chloroflexota bacterium
GACCTGGGGCGGGCGATCTACATCTACAACTCGATCTCGGACGCGGCCCGGGAAGGGGCTCGCGCGGCAATTCCCTACGACAATCCGCTTCCCCTGCAGAGCCAGGTGGTGACCGCGATCCAGAGCAAGCTCGGTGGCGGATTCTTCCTGACCGTCGACAATGCCTGCAAGGATCTCCCCGAAACCACCACCGGGTGCCCCAAGACGCCGACCACGCCCAACACCGGCCTGATCTATTACAGCGACGGCATCGGACAGCCTACCGGCCATCACCCGGTGCACATCCGGATCACGTTCCTCTTCCAGCCCTGGATCCCTGTGATCCGGGACGCCTCGGGCAACGGGGTCACGATTTCCGCGGAATCCACGATGGAGACGGAGTACTGAGATGAACGCCTGGCTCCACCAGCATCACCGGTCTCGCCGGCGCGGCCAGAGCCTGGTGATCATCGCGCTGTCAGCGACCGCTCTGCTCGGGATCATCGCCCTGGGCATGGACGCCGGCCGTCTCTACTTCCAGCGGCGCGACGTCCAGAACGCGGCAGACGCGGGCGCGCTGGCCGGCGCTGAAGAGCTGATCTCGAGCGGCGCCATCGCCGGGCAGACGACCGGGATGCGGACGCAGGCGAACTGCCAGGCCTCGCTCTATGCGCTGAACAACCTGGCCCTGACGCCGTCGAACCCCACCTGCGACAGCAGCTACCAGCCGAACGGCAGCGGCTTCATCCGGGAGTCATCCAACGACGGCACCGCGACCGTGACCGTGTGGACGCCAAGCCGGGGAGTGTCCAACGAGATTCACGTCCAGGTCAGCTACCGAGTTCCGCTCACCTTCGCCGCAGTCATCGGCTTCACCAGCTCGGCGGTCGTGGCCGACGCCTATGCCCACGGCGGCTTCTACAACAAGACCTACACCGTCTTCGGCTTCGACGCTGGTGGCAGCGGCAACAGCGTCAACTTCGACCAGAACGGCAACGCCCAGATCGACGACGGGGCCAACGGCATGGACATGTGCACCCCCAGCTCGGTCAACGGCAAACTGGTCTCCAACTCGAAGTGGCACGCGCCCAACCCGGGCGGCGGCTACTTGGACCTGAACGGCCAGTTCTTCTACGCGCAGGCGGCCGACACCCATGCCTTGACCATCTACTGGTACGGCACCGCGGCCACCGCGATCCCGGTCGAGGGAGCGCCGAACTACGAGGCCGCCCCCAACCCCGGCGGCGCCCAGCCCAGCCCGGACACGATCCTTCCGGGCGGCAGCCGGAGCTACACGAACGGAGACACGTTCATGAATACGACCTCGGTCAACTGGACGATCTACTCACCCGGCCAGTACACGTCCAACGTCAACATCAGCGGCGGCGGATACTACCTCTTCCGAAACGGCATCTACTACATGAACGGCGCCAGCCTCAACGTCACCGGCGGCGTCGTAGTGGCCAACACCTCGGACGGCCGCCCGCACACCGGGCCCTACGGCGGGGTCACCGACCTCAACCCGGCGTCAGACGGCACCAACGGGGTCACCTTCGTCATCGACGGTAACGGCACCGTCAACTTCACCAGCTCCCGGACGGCCTCGCCGAGCGTGTTCCTGGTGGGACCCTCGTTCGTCTCTCGAGGCACCGACAGCATCGTCTTCTATATCCAGCCGACTGATACCGTGAGCGGGCCCAACGGCACGCCCTGGGTGGAGCAGATCGACGGCACGCTGTCAACCCCCGGCGGCTATCCCTTCCAGATCTGGGGCTCGATCTTCAACGCCGACCAGAACGGTACGCACGGCACCGTCGTGGTCCTACAGGCGGTCAGCACCTCGACCTACGCGGTCACCGGTGAGATCGTCTCGCCGCAGGTGGACCTGGACGGCGGCAACCTGGCGAACGGGAGCTTCACGACGAGCACCCCGGGCACACCCTGCAGCGCCGGCCCGCCGCCCGGCTACTACCAGAACCTGGCCGGCCGCCTGGACCAGTTCAACACCCACTACGTCCCGCACTTCAGGGGCCTGGCCTTCCTGGTCAAGTAGCCGCGTCGAGCCCGGTCGCCGACCTACAATGCGTTCGACGTGGCCCACGCCCTCTACTACTTCCTGGACGGCGAGACGCTGCACGGCGACCCGCCCAGGCGGGAGCTCGACATGCCCGTGGTGGAGACCAGGATCCACAACGTGGGCACCAACAACCGCGCCGCCTTCCTACCGCTCAGCAGCCTCAAGTACGTCCTCCTCGACTCTCGCGCGCCCTCGGCGGAGGTCAATGTGGAGCGCTATCAACGGGTGGCGATCCACTTCGTCGACCACGAGGTGCTGCGCGGCTACAGCGACCGCCAGCTGCGCTCCTCGCGCTACGGCGTGACCCTGTCGCTGATCTCGCCCGACCGGAGCGAGGTCAAGGAGATGGCGATCCCGTTCACCGCGCTCAAGGGCATCTTCTACCTCAAGACCTGGGAGGGTGGGGAGTCGCCCATGCTGGAGTCGGACTGGGTGCCGCGGGTGCTGGAGCAGCGGGAGCGGGAGCAGGTCCGGCGGCAGTACGGCGGCAGCGGGCGGACCAGGCATCGTATGCCTCTACTGGAGCGGATCCTGCGGCGGCGCAAGATCGCCGAGTAGCCCGGCGTCCTATGACTGCCGCACCATGCTGGTGAGGATGCCTGGAAACGAACGCGATGCATAACCTGCAGCCCGTCGAAGCGCCGGCGCCGCCGCCGCCCCGCTCCGAACTGGCCGGCCGCTTCCGGGACCCCAAGACCCTGCTCTCATTCGCCGTCCTGGCCGTCCTGCTGGTCGTGGTCCTGACCCACGTTCGCTTCGACTACCAGCAGAGCCTGCGCGCGATGAGCCAGACCAACCTCGGCTTCTACGCCCTGGCCATCCTCGTCTTCTATTTCTCCTTCGTGGTGAGGGCGGTGCGCTGGGAGGTCCTGCTCCGCAACTCCGGTGAAGAGAGCCGGTTCGGCGGCCTGTTCCACATCATCATCCTGGCCTGGTTCGCGAACTGCATCCTGCCCGCCAAGATGGGCGACTTCTATCGCGCCTACCTGCTGCGCCGGCGGACCACCATCTCCGGCTCCCACGGGCTGGGCACGATCGTGAGCGAGCGCATCATCGACTTCCTGATCCTGGTCACGCTGCTGATCGTCACCGGACTGATCAGTTTCCGGCTCAGCCTTCCCCATCGCTACGAGGCCGCGTTCGCGGCCGGCATCGGGATCGCGGCCGCGCTCCTGGTCGGGCTGATCGGCCTCCGCTTCACCGGCGGTCGCATCTCGCGGCTGCTGCCCTCCCGCTTCCAGGGCCACGCCGGCCGCTTCAAGGGCGGCCTCCTCAACGCCTTTCGGGCCAACCTTCCGCTCCTGGTGGCGCTGACCGTCGCCGTCTGGGTGGCCGAGTCGGCCCGCCTCTACCTGGTGATCCAGGCCCTTCCGCTGCACCTCGCGCTCACCCCGCCCCAGGTCATGTTCATCGCGCTGGTGGCCTCGCTGCTGACCACCATCCCGGCGCTACCCGGCGGGCTGGTCATCGTGGAGGGCGGCATCATCGCAGTCCTGATCTCCTTCGGGCTGACCTCCAGCGAAGGGCTCTCGGTCGCCATCCTGGACCGGCTGATCAGCTACTGGAGCCTGATCCTGGTCGGACTGGTCGTCTTCCTCACCACACACGATCGATGAAGGTGCTGGTTACCGGCGGCGCGGGCTTCATCGGCTCGCACGTCTGTGACCGCCTCGCCCGGGCAGGTCACGAGCTCGTGATCCTGGACGACCTGTCGACCGGACACGCCGAGCAGATCCACCCGCAGGCCCGCTTCTATCAGCTGGAGCTGGATTCACCCTGGCTCGAGGAGCTGTTTCGAATCGAGCGGCCGGACGCGGTCGTGCACCAGGCCGCCCAGGCCAGCGTGCGGCGGTCGGTGGAGGATCCGCTTTTCGACGCGCGGGTGAACGTGCTGGGGACCCTGGCCCTGCTGCGCGCCTGCGCCAGGTTCGAGGTGCAGCGCTTCCTCTTCGCCTCGACCGGCGGCGCCCTCTACGGCGAGGCCGAGTCGGTACCCACACCGGAGGATGCGCCCACCCGGCCGGTCTCGCCCTACGGGGCTTCCA
>VBIC01000028.1:4135-11789 GCA_005881425.1 Chloroflexota bacterium
TCCTACGCCGCCCTCCGGTATGCCAACGTCTACGGGCCGCGCCAGGATCCGCACGGGGAGGCGGGAGTGGTGGCCATCTTCTGCGGGCAGCTGCTGGCCGGTGAGCCGGCGACGATCACCGGGGACGGCCGCCAGACGCGCGACTTCGTCTACGTCGAGGACGTCGCCGAGGCCAACGCCACGGCGCTCGGCAGCGGCGAATGCGGCGCCTTCAACGTGGGCACCGGCGTGGAGACGGACGTCGCCACCATCTTCGAGATCCTGAGGACGCTCACCGGCAGCGGCCAGGCGCCGCAGCACGGTCCTGCCCGTCCGGGCGAGCAGCGGCGTTCGGCGGTCGACCCTCGGCGGATCCGCCAGGCGTTGGGATGGCAGCCGCGGACCGGGCTCAGGGAGGGCCTCGAGGCTACGGTGCGCTTCTTCCGGGAGAAGGCGGCGGTGTCGCCAGCCCCTGCCGGGCTCGATCCAGCTCGCGATCGCCCGCGTCCATGAGCTCCAGCACCGCCCTCCGGATGGCGGGGTTGGAACGGCTTTCGCTGGACAGCATCCGGGTCGCCCAGTCGTAGGCCTCGCAGGCCTGGCCCAGGGCGGTCCGGGGCGCCTGGCCCGAGTCCGGCCCGCTGGCCGGCCGCAGGCGAAGCGTCTGGTAGTAGCCGGTCTGGAAGATCTTGCGGCTCTCCTGCGCGACGTCCTCCAGGGCGGATTCGGAGTCCGGCGCCTGGAGCGCGGCGCGGAGCCGGGCCGAGGCCCGGGTCACCGCCTGGAGCAGGTCTTCGAGGACCAGCGTGTAATCGCCCGGCGTCAGGCGTGAGGGCGTGCCCAGCACCCTGTAGGCGGCCCACAGCCCGAGCACCGCGATCGCCAGCAGGACCGCGTACAGGATAAGGACCGGTGACATGGCGCGTGGCCGCGTCCTACTTGTAGCGGAAGATGATCCGGCCCCGGGTCAGGTCGTAGGGAGACAGCTCGACCCGGACGCGGTCGCCGATCAAGATGCGGATGTAGAACTTTCGCATCTTGCCCGAGGTGTAGGCCAGGATGGTCTGGCCTGTCTGAAGCTTGACCTTGAACATCGCGTTCGGCAGAGGCTCGACCACCTCGGCATCCATCTCGATCGTCTCTTCCTTGCCCGCCGGGGTTTCGTGCTCGATCAGAGTGTCGATGCCGGGGCGAGGTGTCGAGGGACCGCCTCGCTTCTTGGGATAGCGTTTCTTTCGCTGCGGCAAATCGCCTGCATGATACTAATAACCGGGCGCATGTGCGGCTCGCCACGGCCCGCGCGCGGCCTGGCCGCCAAATTCCAATGCGGCCGAGTTGCCTTGCACCTGGCCTGCTCGCCGCGCGCCCTGGCTCGCCACCGCTGACGCGGCGTCTCGCTCCCCTGCGGGCTCGTATCATCACCCCCGTGGAGGTGCGGGCTGAGCTGGCGGGGAACATGTGGAAGGTGCTGGTCAAGGAGGGCCAGGAGGTCGCGCGCGAGGAGACGCTCATGATCCTGGAGTCGATGAAGATGGAGATCCCGGTCACCGCGCCCCAGGCGGGCACGGTGAAACGGATCCTGGTGCGGGAAGGTCAGTCCGTGCAGGAAGGAGACCCGCTGGCCGAGATCGAGTAGCGCCCGCCGGCCAGGCTCAGGCGGCCCGGGCGACCTCCGCGGCGGGCCGGCTGAAGAAGGCGATCCCGATCACTGACATGCCGCGCTGGCAGCTGCGGCAGTAGGTCACGGTCACGCTCTCGCCGCGACTCCAGCGGCGGACGTCACGACCGCCGCAGTGCTGGCAGACCAGGTCGAACACCATGTCACCCATTCCCCGGACCTCCCGCGCGGAATGACCCGACCGTAGCATGCGCCCGGAGCGCCCACGGTCAGGTTTCGGTGACGGCCGCGTGACGGCCCGGTCAAGGCCAGGCAGCGGCCGGTTCAGCCGCCCGCGCCGATCCTGTCGACCCACAGCGCGGGCGCAGCGATCTCCGCCGCCGTGGGCAGCGAGTCAGGTCCCTCCCACAGCCTGGCCAGGAGCTCGCGGCCGCCGGCCTCCAGCGCCGCCCGGCAGAAGCGCTCTCCCTGCACGTACTGCCTCATCTTCATCTCCAGGCCGGTGACGCGCAGGAAGGCGCGCTCCAGCGGTGGGCGCTGCTCCTGGCGCCGGCGGTAGGCGCGCTCCAGGAGGGCGAAGTGGGGCAGCTGCCGCCGGCCGACCTCGTCCATGACCAGGTTGCAGTAGCCCTCGAGCACGGTCATGGCCGCCTGCAGCCGGGCGATCGCCTTCCACTGCCGGCCCACCCCGATGGTCAGGGTGCGGAGCAGCTCCAGCGGGCTCGGCCGCCTGCCTTCCGTAAGGCGGCCGATCAAGACCTCCTTGAGCAGGCCCTCCAGGTAGGGCTGGAGCCAGGGATGAGCCCGAAACTCCCAGGCGTGGGTTAGCTCGTGCATCCCCAGCCAGCGGCGAAGCTCGTCGATCGGAAGCCCGTCCTTTTTAGCCCAGGCCTGGACATTGGGTTCCACCAGGATCAAGTCGCCGGTCTCCAGCGGCTCGGCGGCCAGGAGCGCGGGATCGTACTGCCCGAGCACCCGCCGCGCCAGCAAGCCGAGCATCAGCCCGAGGTAACGGGTCATGCCGCCACGCCCCAGCCGCAGCAGGACCGAGCCCGGCAGCATAGCCTCGAGAGCCCGCAGCGGCTCCAGCATCTGGCGGAAGAGGCGCACGTTGAAGCGCACCCAATCCCGGCGGCCGACCGGCTGGATCGCAGACGGCGCCCAGCGGGTGACGGTCGACGGCCCAAGCTCAGCAGTAAGGTTCGGGACCAGCTCGGCGGCCATCTCCTGGTAGGCGGCCTGGACGGCCGCCGGCAGGGCGACGTCGCCCTCCTCGCCGCAGCGGCGGAGCGCCACGGCTTCGACTGCGTCCCAATCGATGAACCTCGCCTCCTCGCCCGGACGCGGCCGGACCAGCTCCCGCAGGACCACGGTGCCGACGGTGAGGGCGGCGCTCCAGGCGAGCGCGCGGGCCAGGCGGCGGGAAGGCGAGGGGTGGGGCATGGAGATCGGCGCAGGCGCCTGGCTCATTCTAGAGACCTGGCGCTCGCACCCGGCGACTGCTAGCACTCGGCGTTTGAGAGTGCTAAAATTCGGGTACCTAACCGCCGCAAGCAGGAGCGCCGGGCAGGCTCAGTTCGAAGCAAGCAAGGAGGAACCGTTATGGCGAAGCAGCTCGCATACGACGCGGAGGCGCGTGCCGCGTTGAAGCGGGGCGTCGACAAGGTGGCCGACGCCGTCCGCATTACGATCGGCCCCCGCGGCCGGAACGTCGTGCTCGACAAGAAGTTCGGCTCCCCGACCATCACCAACGACGGCGTCACGATCGCCAAGGAGATCGAGCTCGAAGATCCCTTCGAGAACATGGGCGCCCAGCTGGTCAAGGAAGTCGCCAGCAAGACCAACGACATCGCCGGCGACGGCACCACCACCTCGGTCGTGCTGGCCGCCGCCATCATCAATGAGGGCCTGCGCAACGTGGCCGCCGGGGCCAATCCCATGGCCCTCAAGATCGGCATCCAGAAGGCTGTCGACAAGGCGGTCGAGGCCATCAAGGAGCATTCGGTCCAGATCTCGGACAAGGAGAAGATCGCGCAGGTGGCGTCGATCTCGTCCGGGGACCCGGCCATCGGTGAGACCGTGGCCAATGCCATGGAGAAGGTAGGCAAGGACGGAGTCATCACCGTCGAGGAGTCGAAGGGCATCGAGGACGAGCTCAAGCTCGTCGACGGCATGCAGTTCGACAAGGGCTACATCTCGGCCTACATGGTGACCGACACCGGGCGGATGGAGGCGGTCCTGGAGGATCCCTACATCCTGATCACCGAGAAGAAGATCTCGGCTGTGGCCGACCTGCTTCCGGTGCTGGAGAAGGTGGTCCAGGGCGGCAAGCCGCTGCTGATCATCGCCGAGGACGTGGAGGGCGAGGCGCTCGCCACCGTGATCGTCAACAAGCTGCGCGGGACCTTCACCGCCGTAGCCGTGAAGGCGCCGGGCTTCGGCGATCGCCGCAAGGCCATGCTCCAGGACATCGCGATCCTGACCGGCGGCCAGGTGATCTCCGAAGAGCTCGGGCTGAAGCTCGACTCGGTGCGGCTGGACCAGTTGGGCAAGGCTCGCCGGGTGACCGTGACCAAGGACGACACCACCGTCGTCGAGGGCGCCGGCAAGCAGGACGACATCAAGGGCCGGATCTCACAGATCAAGGCCGAGATCGACAAGAGCACCTCCGACTGGGACAAGGAGAAGCTCCAGGAGCGGCTGGCCAAGCTGGCCGGAGGCGTCGCCGTGATCAAGGTCGGCGCCGCCACGGAGACCGAGCTCAAGGAGAAGAAGCACCGCATGGAGGACGCCGTCTCCGCCACCCGGGCTGCGGTGGAAGAGGGTGTCGTGCCCGGCGGCGGCGTGGTGCTGGTGGCCGCCCAGAAGGCGCTCGACTCGCTCAAGCTGACGGGCGACGAGGCGACCGGCGTCCATATCGTCCGGCGCGCCCTGGAGGAGCCCATCCGGCAGATCGTGAACAACTCGGGCATGGAGGGTTCGGTCATCCTGGAGAAGGTCAAGAGCCTGCCCAGGGGACACGGCTACGACGCGGCCAAGGGCGAGTACGCCGACATGTTCAAGGCCGGCATCGTCGATCCCACCAAAGTGACGCGGTCCGCGCTGCAGAACGCGGCCAGCATCGCGGCCATGCTGCTGACCACCGAGGCGCTCATCTCCGACATCCCGGAGAAGAAGAGGGAGGCCCCGGCGCCGGCGATGCCCGACTACTAGACCGATCGTTCCCAGAGAACGAGCGAGGAGCCGCCCAGCGAGGGCGGCTCTTTCGTTTGCCCGGCGAGGCGGCTTCTTCGCTGCCCGGCGGCGGACTAGCATGGGGCCGTGCTCGAAGCCAGCGGCATCGTCACGCTCCTCACGGATTTCGGCAGCGCCGATTCCTACGTCGGCGCTATGAAGGGCGTCATCCTGCGCCTCTTCGCCAGGGCGACCATCATCGACCTGGCGCACGGGCTCCAGCCCTACGCCATCTTGCAGGCTGCCTTCCTCCTCGAGGGTGCCTGGCGCGAGTTCCCATCGGGGACGGTTCACGTCGCCGTGGTCGACCCGGGAGTGGGCGGCCAGCGTAAGGCCCTGGCGCTCAGCGCGGGCGAGCACTACTTCGTGGGCCCGGACAACGGCGTCTTCACCTTCCTTCCCGAGGAGATAACGGAGCAGGTGGCGCTCGACGTCCCGGCCGAGGCCTCGGCGACTTTCCACGGTCGCGACGTCTTTGCTCCGGCGGCCGCCCACCTCGCCGGCGGCGCCTCGCTCGCCTCGCTGGGCCGGCCCTGCACCGGGCTCAACCGGCTGGCGGTGGCCGCGGAGAAGGTGGGCGAGTCCTACCGGGCGACCGTGCTGCACTGCGACCGGTTCGGCAACGTGGTGACCAACCTCCCGCCCCGCGCCCTGCCGCGCCTGCGGTCGGTCAACGGCCGCCCCCTGCGCCCGGTGCGCACCTACGAGGACGGCGCGGACGGCGAGATCGTCGCCCTGCTGGGGAGCAGTGGCAGGGTCGAGCTGGCGGTCCGGCAGGCATCGGCTCAGGACCGCTTGCAGGTGCGCGCCATGGACACCATGCTCATGACGTGAGCTGGCCGGGCGTCCCCTGGGAGCGCGTCCCGGTCGTCAGCAGCCCAGCGATGCGAGCCGCCGACCAGCAGGCCTCGGCTCGGTATCACATCACCTCGGCCCAGCTGATGGAGATTGCCGGCTTCCAGCTGGCGCGATTCGTTGAGGCATTCCTGGGAGGAGTGCGCGGGCAAGAGGTCCTGATCGTAGTGGGTGGCGGCAACAACGGGGGCGACGCGCTGGTGGCCGCCCGCCACCTGCACGGCCGGGGCTCAGCGGTCAGCATCAATCTCGCCTCGGGAGCCGCGAGAGGACTCGGCGCCGACCACCTTCGCACGGCCCAGGCGCTGGGCATCCCGGCGCGTCCTCTTCAGCTGCCTTCAAGCGGCCGGCCGGATGCCGTGGTCATCGACGGGATCCTGGGCACGGGAATCCGCCTGCCACTCCAGGGGCCGGCCGCCGAGACGATCCGCGCACTCAACGCCCAGCCCGCGCCGGTGCTGGCAGTCGACGTGCCCTCCGGGCTGGAGGCGGACACCGGTGAAGGGGCCGACCACTGCGTGCGGGCGGCAGCCACTCTCACCCTGGGCCTGCCCAAGCCGGCGCTGCGTTCGGCTCAAGCGACCGGGCGCCTGTACGTCGCGGACATCGGCCTGCCGCCCGAGCTCTTCGGCGATCAGGCGGAAGCCGCCAGCCGGCTCTTCGAAGACGACACCATCGTCGAAATCATCCCGAGTTGACGGGAAGCGTCGGCCCGACTAGACTGCAACCATCTCGCTCAGGCTCCAGCAAACGTTTCAGTAATGGACCAGGCTCCCGTAGCGACCCCGACGGCCGGCGTCTGGACGACGCCGCTCGAGCGCGAATTCTCAGCCCAGTTCCCCCCACTCCTCAATTACGTCGTGCGCCTGGTCGACGATCTGGAGGCGGCGCCCACCATCGCCTGCGAGGCGTTTCGTCAGGGTCTGCAGCGAACCGGCGACCTGACGCAGCCGGGGGCGCGGGCCGAGATCCTGCGCCAGGCCACCGAGCTGAGCCGTCAGTGGCTGCGACCACGCCGGTGGTTCCGCCGCCGTGCCCAGGCCGGGCTGGCCCTGAGCGGCTTTCCTGAGCCCGATGCCCGCCGCGCGCTGCGCCGGGACACCGTACAGCGAGCCCTCAGCGCGATGTCGTTCGACGGCCGTGCCGCCCTGCTGCTCCGCGAATACCTCAGGCTGTCCTACGACGAGCTGGGAGAGGTCCTGGCCATCCCACCGCGCAAGCTGGTTCACGTCCTCGATCGCAGCCGCGCCGAGTTCGCGGAGATCTATGACTACATCAAGTTCTGAGGCCCCCCGCGGGCCGCGCTGCAGCAGGATCTCGCCGAGCGCGGTCCTGGACGATCGTCTCACCGGCCGCGACCTCGATTGGGCCCGCGACCATCTTCGCCGCTGCGACACGTGCCGCGACCGCGTCGAGGACTTCCAGGAGATGCGACTCCGGCTGGAGCGCCTCGCTCACGCCCCGGTGAGCAACTCCGCGATCGAGGATGCCTTCGTGGTGGTGGTGCCGCAGGCGCTGCGCCCGCTGCCCTCCCAGGCGCGCCTGGTCGGGACTCCGACGCCGCCGCCTGTGGCCCTGGATGAGCAGCTACGGTCGCCGGTGCCGATGCCCCTGCCGCCCCCGCTGGACGTGGCCAGCGTCCCCGACCTCCTCAGCGAGCTGGAGCAGGAGATCTTCAAAGCCGATCCCTGGGGCGGACACCCGGCCGGGCTTACGGGAGCTCCGATGCGGGAAGAGCCGGAACCTGTTACCAGCTCACCCGACGACGAGCCTGATACCGCGGCGGCGCCGGAGCCCGCGATCGAACCGCCGGTGGTGGAGACGCCCCTGCCACTCAACCTTCGCCATGTAGCGGTGGAGTCGGGCCCGCGAGTGGAGGCGGCGCCCGCGGCAGCCGCGGTTCCCCTCGACGCGCCCGCATCCTCCGCGCCCGATACCACCGTCACCGTCGCCGAGCCGCCCGAGCGC
>VBIC01000181.1:0-2189 GCA_005881425.1 Chloroflexota bacterium
CGACCGCGATGCAGCGGCTCCTCGACGACGACTCCAACGAAGCGCTGGCGCGGGCGCTGACGACCTACAACATGATGATCGAGGGCGTGCTCGCCGAGACCGGCTACCACAGCTACTCGCGGCAGCTCGAGCAGGGCCGCCTCTTCCCGGGCCTGGCGGCGGCCCTGAGGCTGATCTCCCGTGACGAGACCCGCCACATCCGCTTCGGCGTCTACAAATTGCAGCTCCTGATCCAGGAGGACCCCGCCATGTGGGAGGTCGTCCAGGCGCGGATGGAGGAGCTGCTGCCTTCCGTGCTGGGGATCGTGGGCCCGCCTCCACCCGAAGAAGGTCCGATCCCGGAGGGCTCCACCTACGACCCTGAGGAGATGACGGCGTTCGCGATGACGCAGTACCAGCGCCGGATGCGGGTGCTGGAGCGCGCCCGAGGCCAGACCCGGGCCGAGGTCGAGGAGGAGGTGGCCGACGAGCTCACCGAGGAGTTCTTCGCAGGAGGTTAGGCCGGAGCCGGTCCGGGTCTACAAGCCCGCCCGCTCTAGCGGCACGCTGTGGCTGGTCGGGCTTGCCTCCGCCCTGGTCGCCATCCCCGTCGCCCAGTACCTGCAGGGACGGACCGGCTTCGGCCTGGCCGCCGTCTCGCTGCTCTCGGGGGCGATCGCCGTCTGGCTTTTGCTGCTCGCCTACTGGTTCCCGACCATGCGCTACGAGCTCGGCCAGCAGGCGCTGACGCTGATCTTCGGCCCCATCCTGCGCTGGCGGATTCCGCTCCGCGAGATCAAGGAGGTGGAGGTGAAGGACCTCACGCTCTCGATCTGGGCAGCGACCCGGTTGCCTGGCATCGCGCTCTTCTCCATCTACTACAGCAACGTCGGCATCGTGCGCATGTGCGCGACGCGTGCCTCCAAGCGGATCGTCCTGATCAGGACCGCGAACGCCACCTACGGCGTGACGCCGGAAGAGCAAGACGAGTTCACCCTCGCCCTCCAGGCACGGGCGCACGGCTGACGCCGGTCAGGCGGTCGTAGACGATCTGCGACCAGCTCTCCATCTCCAGGTAGAACATCCGCATCTCCTCCAGGGTGAGCAGCTCGCCGGCCAGCTTCTCGGTCTCCCGGATCTGGATCTCCGGCGAGGAGCCGTCGACCAGGAAGGCAAGCGCCAGGTGCACCTTGGAGACCGGCGAGGAATCGTCGTTGATGAGGCCCAGCAGGGTGGCGTTCACGTCACCCGAGTAGACGACCTCCTCCTCGAACTCCCGGCGCAGGCCGTCCATCACCGGGTCTCCCTGCTCGAGGTCACCCGGGTTGATGTGCCCGCCCACGCCCAGCGAGTACTGCTGGCGGAGCCGCTTCTCGGAGGATGCCTTGAGCCGCCGGGTGAGCAGGTAGCGGTCGCCGTGGCGGAAGACGATGTAGGGGATCACCTGCTGGTAGGTCGGGTCCTCCTCGACCTCCGAGCGCGGCATGAAGAAGCTCTGCTCCCGGATGACCTTCTGGTAGCGGTCCAGGCCGGCGTCGACGAAGCCGTGCCAGGCGCCGTCCGGAAAGATGTCCTCCCGGCTCACGCACAGCACGTGCTCGGAGAAGACCCCCGGCACTAGCTCACGATCATCAGGCCGCGGCCGTACTGGGACACCAGCTCCGCGGTCCGCCCCAGCACCTGCTTCCCCACCGGCAGGAACCAGATCCAGGCCGCGTGCTCGGTGGCGGTCGTGATCATGGTTCGCGCCGAATCGGAGCTTGGATTGCCGCAGGGTCCGAAGGCGTCGGCCACGCACAGCCGCCCGGCCACGTTGATGCGGTCCTTGCGGATCCCCTCGTAGCCCTCGCCCTCGGTCCCGATGCGCAGCGTGAGCGGCCCCTCCACGCGGTCCAGGTCGTACAAGCCCACCGGCGCCTGGGCCAGCAGCGACATCACGTTGGCCACGTCGACCAGCGAGTTTATGCGCGGGAAGGGGTGGCCCCGGACGGCCCGCCGCAGCAGCGCCTCGCTCGAAGGGCGGGTCTTGGTGGGGTCGATTCCAAACCGCCGGTAGAGCGCGCGAGCGGCTTTGGGGTCGCCCCAGACCTTGCCCGCCTCGGCGGCCTTCACCGCCTCCTCCACCACCGGCGTGAAGTCTTCGCGCGGCTCCGAGATCTCCAGCTCCCGGAGGTCCAGCGCCACGATCTCGACGTCGGCCTCGATGGCGA
>VBIC01000181.1:2250-2724 GCA_005881425.1 Chloroflexota bacterium
GGTTTCGCCGTGCGCCAGCAGGCCCGCCACCGCCAGCGCCATGGCCACGCGGTGGTCGCCTTCGGAGCGCACGCGGGCGCCCTCCAGGTGATGCGGGCCGTGGATCTCCCAGCCATCCTCCAGCTCGCGCACATCCGCGCCCATGGCGTTCAACCCCGCGCTCATCGCCGCGATCCGGTCCGATTCCTTGACCCGCAGCTCGCCGGCGCCGGTGATCCGGCTCACCCCGGGCAGCAGGGTGGCCGCCACCGCCAGCACCGGCAGCTCGTCGATCAGCAGAGCGGCCTCGGCGGTCCCGATGCTGAACGGCCGGTCGGCTCTCGAGGTGCCTACCTCCAGGTCGGCCACCGGTTCCAGGCCCTCCAGGCGCTGGTTGCGCACCTTGACCTCGATCCCGGCGCGCGCCAAGACACCGAGCACGGCGGACCGCGAGGGATTGGTCCCAACCCCTCGCAGCGTGACCCGCGCCGCCGG
>VBIC01000187.1 GCA_005881425.1 Chloroflexota bacterium
TCGCGCTGGAGCCGCAAAGTCTGCTCCCAGTCGCCGACCAGCGCCTCCAAGGCGGGCACGAGGCGCCCACCCTGCCGCCAGTGCAGGCTTAGCGCCAGAGCGAAGTCGTCGAAGAGTGGATCGGCGATCTGCCCGCGCGTGCGCTCGACGCCGTCCAGGAGTGTCGCGGCCGGCTGGTCGTTATCGGACCGCACCGCGGAGAACACCCGCCTGGCCTCGAAGGGTCCGCTCGCCGCCAGGGCCTCGATCATCTGGCTCGCGTTGCCAGACCTGGCCATGACTGCGGCGCCGTAGCGAAGGCCCTCCAAAAGAGCCGCCTGCCGGCGCGCTTCAGCACGCCTTCGGCGCATCTCCAACCCGACCCCGAGCAGGTGGTAGGCGACGAGCCCGGTCAGCAACCCGAGGACCACAAGGCCGAACCAGACCCAGCCAATCAGAGCCAGGACCAGGGCCACACCCAGCCGGCCAGCCATCCAGAGCTGAGGCGGAATCCAACCCAGCTCGGCCTGGGCCAGGGCGGTCGCCGTACGCTCCGCTGCCGTCAGCCGGCGGACCGCGTTACGAACCGGAACAGCGGCTTTCTGCAGGTCCGAAGCTGCAAGCGCCAGGAGGCAGACCGCAGCCCCGGCCAGCGCCAGCCCGGCCAGCAGCAGCCTAGGTCCAGCCATCTTCGATCACGTCCCGAACCAGCTGATCGGGGTCGATGCCGGCTACCTCGAACTTGAGCCGGATCTTCTCCGGCATGTACTTGAGCGACTCCGGCCGCCACTCCCAGCTGTCGCTATTCACCCGGTAGGCGCAGAGGTCGACGACCGCGGGGCTGCCGAGCGGGTCCTCGGGATTCTCGGCGACGAAGGAAAGGCTGGCGAGCCGCCGGACCTGGTCTTCACCTCGCTGGTAGGTGCTGAGGTGCGAGACCAGGTCGACTCCGCTGCCGACCATCTGGCGGACCACCTGCGGGACGAGGTTGGCGTCCGCCGACATGGCCAGGATCTCGAGGCGGTTGAGGGCCATCCGCGGACCGCTGGCGTGCAGCGTGGTCAGGCTGCCGTCGTGGCCGCTGGTCATGGCGTGCAGCATGTCGAGGGCCTCTTTGCCCCGGACCTCACTCCCCGCTGGAAGAGGTCCTGGAGCGTGACCCGCCCAGCGCCCTCGACGTTGGCATCGCGCTCCTCGAGGCTGATGAAGCCTCGCCGCAGCTCGTGCAGCCAGAGCTCGGTCTCGGTCTCCAGGACGCAGGTCCGCTCACCCTCTGGGATCAGCAGCGCAAGCACACGCGCCAGCGTCGTCTTACCGGTACCCGTGGGTCCGCTCAGGATGATGTTCAGACGCGCCCTGACCGAGGCCTCAAGGAGCCGGAGGGCGCCGTGGGGGATGGTTCCGGCCTTGGCGAGGTCCTCCAGGTACAGGAAGCGGCGCAGCTGCTGCTTCCGGATCGTGATCGCGAGCGGCTTGGCGACCGGCGGCAGGATGGCGTTGAGCCGGCTGCCGTCGCGCATGGTCACGGTGACGATCGGGTTCGAGGGGTCGAAGTGCTTCCCCGCCTGTTCGGCGTAGAAGCGGACCAGCGTGACCAGCTCGTCCTCCGATCCGTACTGGACCGGCAGCGGCTCGCGGTGGTCACCGAATTCGAGATAGCCACCCTCCGGACCGTCGATGTGGATGTCCTCGACACCGTCGATCGCCAGCAGTTCGCCGAGCGGCCCGAGCGCTCCGTGGGTGACGTAGAGACGCTGGCGGATCTCCCAGTACTGGACCTGGGACAGCCGCGCCAGCGAGCTGTCGCGGGCAGTGGCCGCGTGATAGTCGCGGACGGCCTTGTCGGCCAGGCCGAAGATGGCCCGGTCATCTGACGGTTGGGGCCGGGGATCGGGGCGCCCGCGCAGGTACTCGTCGAGGCTCTTGCGGAAGGCCTGGAGGATCAAGTCCTCGGCGCGCCTCAGCTCTTCGGCGGAGGCCTCCAGTGTCTGCACATCAGGCCCCCGCTACTCCGGCGGTCACGCTTGCCCTTGGTGCGGTTACGGTCG
>VBIC01000029.1:0-5042 GCA_005881425.1 Chloroflexota bacterium
GGCGATGATCGTGCCCCGCAGAAGGTCGGCCTGGCCCACGATCAGCTTGCGCAGCTCGGCCTCCAGCGTGCGTGCGAGCTCGCCGACCTGCGCCGGGTCGACCGGCGGCGAACCGGGCCGGGGCTGGTCCGCGATCACGATCCGCCCTCGCCCAGGGACGAGAAGTAGCTGCGCACCAGGTCCCGCTCGCTGCCCGGGACGGCGCTGTGGTCGATGACGTCCAGGGCAGCCTTCTCGTAGGCCGGGATGACCTGGGTGTAGGGGCTCATGGGGACGTCCTGGCCCGGTCCGAGCGGCGTCGGCGTGTCCTCCGACTGTCCGGGCACCGGCTGGCCGGGGACGTAGATGCGCTCGGTGCTCTGGCCGCCGTTGCCGCGGCCCGAACCCGATCCGCCCGCCCCCTGCCCGCCCGTCCCGCCGCTCCCGTTGCCGGCGCCGGTCCCGGTCCCGATTCCGGTTCCCGTGCCCGAGCCCGAGCCCGGAGCGCTGCCGGTCCCCGTCCCGCTGCCGCTCGGGCTTCCTGTCCCGTTCCCCGGGCCGGAGCTCGAGCCCGACGCCGAAGGGGAGGCGCCCGGCGCGCCGCCGGCGGCGGCCTGTCCGCTCTGTCCGGCGGCATCCTGGTCGGCCTGGCGTGCCAGCTCGTTGCGGGCGGACTCCAGGCCGTTGATGGCGGAGGCGATCTCGTTGTCATTGGCGACGGCCCGGTCGAGGGAATCCAGGCGCGAGGCCTCGCCTTCCAGCGCCGACGCCGCGCCCGCGGTGTCGCCGGCCGCCAGCGAGCTGGAGGCCTGCTGCAGCGACTGCCGGCTGGCCGGGTCTCTGGTCTGCTGGGCTGCCCGGGCGAGCGCTCGCGCCAGCTCGGCGCGGTCGGCGGGGGACAGGTTCTGGAGCCGGCCCGCTAGGTCGCGGAGCGCCGGGCCGCCTTTCGCCGGGCTGGACGACAGCGCCTGGCCCGCAGCCCGACCGGCCGCGGTGGCGCTCAGGGCGTCCGCCAGGCTCTGGGCGTCGGCGGCCTGGGCGCCCGTCGCTGGATCCGAGAGCCGGGCCAGCTTCTGCTCGGCCGGTGTGATCGCCTCCAGCGCCCGGCGTGGATCCTGTGTGCCGCGAATGCGCGCCTGCGTGTCGCGGAGGACCTGTTGGACCTGTGGATCGACGGCCGCCGCCGGCTTCTGTGCGTGCAGCTGGTCGGCTGAGCGCTGCAGCGCCGAGGCCGCCCGGGCCTGGCTGCGCTGGTCGGCGTGCCGCTGGGCGATCACCCGGTCCATGGGGTTGGGGAGGAGGCTGACCGCCAGGGCGCAGACGACGATCGCCGCCAGCACCGAGACCTCGCCCCGCTCGACGCGGACCGGGAAGGCGTCTGCTATCGGCAGCGGTGCGGCGCGCTCGAGGGCGTCGCGGCGCTGGCGGAGGTCGATCGGGACGGTCGAGGTGCGGCGTTCCCAGGCGGTCGACAGGCGCTGGCGCAGGCCGAGGCGCGCATCGGCGACCCGGGCCAGGAGCATCGGGGCGGGGCGGCGGACGGCCCAGAGGAAGCCGGCGCCCGCCAGGGCGACCGCAAGGCCGGCAAGCGCCGCGGTCGGCGCGGACTCCATGGGGGTGAGGTGGGCGGCCGCCATCACCAGCGCGGCCCAGGCCGCGGCCACGGCCAGGGCGCGAAGCAGGTAGCGGGCGCCGCGCGCTCGCGCGGCCGCCCGGCTCAGGTCCCGGATCAGCTCCTCAAGCGTGGGCATCGTCGACTGCAACGCCTGCCGGCGCGCCTCTCCTTCTCCAGGGATACCGCCGGACCGGGGGCAGGACCGCGGCGCTCAGCGCCAGGGCGAGGAGGGCCAGCGCCGCCTCCAGGGCTACGGTGGCCTGCCAGTACTGCCATCCGGCGAAGGCACCGCTCGGGATCTTCGGCCCCGCAGGCTGGGCGATCCCGGACCGGGCGAATAAGGTTGAGATTGCCGGGGCGGGAAGGCCCCGGGGCGCCGCCAGCGCGGCCTTGGCCATGGGAATCGGCTGGTCGGACCCCCCGCCGTAGCGGACGCCGAACTGACCGCCCGAGACCGCGTCGAGCCAGCTGACCGGCGCGCCCTGGCCGGCGATCCAGCTCAGCCCGAGCAGCGGGCCCGCGTAGACGATCGCGGGCGGCGCCGGGGTCTGCGACAGGGTCGCCGGATCGACCCGGGTGGGGAAGATCAGGCCCCAGGCCAGGGTGGCGAAGACCAGGAGAAAGGAGGCGCCGTACGCCGTCATCGTCGCCATCGTGGTCCGCCGCACCAGCGTCGAGCAGCAGATGCCGACCGAGCCCAGGGCCAGAGCGCTCACCGCCGTGACCAGGAAGGCGGTCGCCAGCTGGTCGGCCTCGATGCCGCCGAAGAGGAAGACCAGGCTGAAGATGGGGATGGAGACGACCAGGAGCAGGATGACGAAGGACATCGATGCCAGCAGCTTGCCCCACATGATGGCGAAGGGCGGCACCCGGGTGCAGAAGAGGAGGTCGATTGTCTGCCGCTCACGCTCGCCGCTGATGGCCGTCGAGGTCAGGGCGGGAGTGATGAAGGTCAGGAGGATCATCTGGAAGAGGATCAGGACGACGAAGAGGTTGCGCCCGTAGTTCCCGGCTCCGCCACCGAGGCTGGCGTCCGCGGCCATGGTGGAGAAGACCGCCCAGCCCAGGCCTCCGATGGCGAGGATGTAAGCGGTCAGCGCCACGGGCGACCGCATGGTGCGCATCCGCGATCGGTATTCCTTGGCCACGATCGGGTTCCAGAGCCAGGCGCGGAGGCTCATGCCGGATCCTCCGAGGTCGCGTGGAGGAAGGCGCCCTCCAGGCCACCGTCCGAGATGGTGAACGAGGATACGCTGACGCCGGCGGTCACCAGCCGCTGCAGGACGCTCGCAGCCGCGCGCTCGTCGCCGTCGTAGGCGACCGACAGCTCGCCGTCGACCTCGTCGGCGTGCTGGACCTCGGGCATGGCCCGCAGCGCCTGCAGCGCCTCGTCGCGCTTGCCGAGGACGTGGATCCGCACCCGGCGGGCGCTGCTCAACCGGGCCACGACCTCCTTGACCGGACCCGTGGCGCGCATCCGGCCCTGGTCGATGATCCCGATCATGCTGCAGAGCTCGGTCAGCTCGGGAAGGATGTGGCTGGAGATGACGATCGTCTTGCCCATCCGCTGCAGCTCGCGCAGGATCTCCCGCATCTCGACCCGGGCTCTGGGATCGAGGCCCGAGGCCGGCTCGTCCAGGAGCAGCACCGCCGGATCGTGGACCAGCGCCCTGGCCAGGCAGAGCCGCTGCTTGAGGCCGCGAGACAGCGTGTCGACGGGCTGGTTTCGCCGGTCCGAGAGCCCGACCAGCTCCAGCAGCTCGCCCACCGTCGTCTGCCGACGGGCTCGCGGCAGCCTGTAGCAGGCCGCGTAGAAGTCGAGGTACTCCGAGGCCGTCAGCTGATCGTAGACGCCGAAGAAGTCCGGCATGTAGCCGAGCCGCTGGTGGACCAGGTCCGGGTGGGCGTCCACGTCGACCCCGTCGACGAAGGCACGTCCGTCGGTCGGCTCGAGGAGCGCCGCCAGGATTCGCATGGTGGTGGTTTTTCCGGCGCCGTTGGGGCCCACGAACCCGAAGACCTCGCCCCGGGGCACCTCGAAGGTGACCCGGTCCAGGGCGACCATCGTGCCGTAGCGCTTCGTCAGCCGCTCGACCGCGATCACTGGGCGCTCCCGGCCAGGCTCAGGACGCCCATCTGGGCCGCTGTGCTCGCCTGGCTCGCCGTGAGCCGGATGCGGACGGTGCCCGCGGCGTCGACGCTCCCCTCCGGCAGCGGGCTGGTCGCATTGTCCTTGAGCGGTAACGCGACCCAACGGCCCCCCCTCCAATCCCAGGCCTCGGCGGTCAGGGTGGCGGCGTCCGTCCCCGCAGTGCCGGCAGCCCCGGGGCTGCCGTTGCCGGCCGCCGGGGGTGGACCGAGGGGCACGTTGATCTTCATTCCGTAGGGGTTGGCGCTGCTGATCGTCGGGTTGACCAGCCGGGCGCCCGAGGCGAGGGGGATGGTCAGCTCGTAGGTCGCCGAGCTGCCGTTGAGGACGATGCTGCTCGGCCCGAACTGGACCTCGCCCTCGACGTCGACCAGCCGGGCGGTGAACAGGCCCGCGGGCACGGCGCCCGAAACCGGGCCGGCCAGGGTGAGCGGCAGGACTACGGCCGACTCCGACTGCGGCCGTGGCGTGGCGCCGTTGAGCTGGAGGCCCTGGAGCGGGTCATGCGTCCAGGCGATCAGGATCGGTGTCATCAGGGACGTCACCGGTCCCGAAGAGGAACTCAGCAGGCTCTGCAGTATCGCCGTCCGCTCCTGCGCCTCACGGGCGGACTGCACGCCCGAGCTGGCGACCTGGTCGACCGCTATGTTGGCATAGACGAGCGGATTCGTCGGCGCCACGCCATAGACCGTGGCCGCCTGCACCGGTAGGTCGACCTGGAGGTCAGCGCCGGGAGCCAGCCGCCCAAGCCGCTGGTAGACGTTGCCGAAAGCGACGATCTCGTCCGTGAAGTCGCCGGAGAGCCGGCGGTTCCGCAGGCTGAGGGAGGCGGTCAGCGACGGGGCGGGGACGGCCGATTCCGTGGCGTAGCCGCGCAGGGTGAACGCCGTGACCGCGACCAGGTCGACCGCGGCCGGGTCCGGTTGCACCCTGGTGCCGGCGCCGATCCCGCCCGCTCCACCGTAGGCGGTGGCTATCGGCGCGATCGCCGGCTGGGGGCCTCCGACAGTGATCGAGTAGTCACCGCGCGTGGGCGCGAAGATCCCGGTGTACGTTTCCTGATCCGCCTGGTCGCCTGCACCGGCCAGGTGCACGATCGCGATCTGGTTGGCCTGCACCGAACGGCCCTTCGTGCCCGTTGCCAGGCCGTAGGCGATGCCGGCGAAGGTCACCGCGATCACCGGCACCGTGATCCAGGCCAGCTCACGCCGGCCGGCCCGCAGCAGCACCAGGTAGTTGAGCGGCCCGACCACCAGCACGTAGAGGAGTACCAGGAGGCCCGTCAGCCGCAGCGAGGGC
>VBIC01000029.1:5058-14862 GCA_005881425.1 Chloroflexota bacterium
ATGGAGGCGCCCGCGCCGCCTCCGATACCTGTCGCGGCACCCGGGCGGGTGCCGAAGCCGCTGCGGATTCCAACCTGGCGCAGCAGGCCCCGGGTGGAGCCGGATGCGGCGGCCGCGCCCTGCGTCCAGTCGAAGGTGGCGAGCGTCACCAACCCGGTGCCGAACGCCTTCTCCAGGATCAGCGGACGGTCGCCGTCGCGCAGCCAGGCCCTGCCGGCGGCGGCCCCCGTAGCCACCTCGACGGGGGCGGCGGTCTGCAGGGCCGCGCTGGGCGGGAGCGTCTCCGTCCCCGTCGCCGCCAGCGGCAGGAGGGCCGCCGGCAGAGCCGTGAGGGTCTTGCGCCAGGCGCCGCCGGAACCGAGCAGGAGGTTGCCGCCCATGGCGACGTAGCCCTCGATCGCACCCCGCTGGGTGGGCGTCAGGCTGTCGGCCGCGAAGTCGTCGATGGCCAGCAGGTCGAAACCCCGGAGCAGGACGGGACTCGTGGGAACGTCTTCCCTGGCCAGGTGGACGACCTGGGCGACGGCGGCGGCGGGAAACCGCTCTGCCGCAAACTCGTCGAATGCCGTGGGATCGTCCGAGAGCACGCCGACGAGCAGGCCGGCATAGATCGCGCCGGAGGCTGTCTGCGATGCCAGCACCCGGCCGCCGCTGACCAGGCGCACCGTGAGCGGTGACCCGCTGACATCCGAGGCGACGAAGGTCCGGACGTGCTTGACGGTGCCGCCGGGGAGAGTGAATGGAAGGACGTATACCGGATCGCCTGCCAGGAAGAGGCCCTTGAAGTTGTCCTGCGGCTGGACCTCGATCGTTCCGTGGAAGTCGGCGCCGGTGTTACGCACGTCGATCGAGACCGGCATCCACTGGCCCGACTTGACCACGTCGTGGTAGCCGACGTGGACCGTGAGCGCGAGCGTCTGTGGGGCCGCCTGGGCGGCGACCGGCAGCGCCGGCACGGCCAGCACGGCGAGGAGGATCGCCGGCGCCAGCCCGGCCAGGGGGGACGCGCGGCGGAGGGAAGGCATCTCCATGTATTCAGACGTAGATGGGAGGCTAAAAGTTCCGGCAGGCGCCGGGTCAGTTCGTGCCGGCCTTTACAGTAACGTCACCCGTATGCGAATCGGGGTCATGATCGAGGGCCAGGAAGGGCTCACCTGGGAGCGCTGGTTCCGCGTGGCGGACCGGGTCGAGGAACTGGGCCTCGACTCGCTCTGGCGCTCCGATCACTTCTTCAGCGTCATGGCCCGCGCGGAGCGCCCCTCGCTGGAAGCCTGGACCTCGTTGACGGCGCTGGCCGGGCGATCCCGCCGGATCCGGTTCGGCCCCCTGGTGAGCCCGATGACCTTCCGCCACCCCGCCTTGCTGGCCAGGATGGCGGCCGCGGTCGACCTGCTCTCCGGAGGGCGGCTGGTGCTGGGGGTGGGCGCCGGCTGGAACGAGGAGGAGCACGCGGCGTTCGGCATCCCGCTGCCGCCACTGCGCGAACGGATGGACCGCCTCGAGGAGGGCATCGGCGTGATCCGCGCTCTCTGGGCCCAGGGCCCGGTGACCCTGGACGGTCGCTATTACCCGCTGCGGGAGGCAACCCTGCTGCCCCGGCCGGCGCAGTCCCCCGGCCCGCCGATCCTGGTCGGCGGGGACGGTGAGGTGCGCCTGCTCCGGATCGTGGCCCAGCACGCGGACGAATGGAACAGCCACGCCCGAGGCGTCGATGCCTACCGGTCCAAGCGCTCCAGGCTGGAGGAGCACTGCCGGGCGGTCGGGCGCGATCCGGACCGGATCACGCGTTCCCTGATGACCGGAGTCCTGATCGCGAGCGACCCGGCAGGCGTGGCCGAGCGCGGACGCTGGCTGCAGGCCTTCCTGCCCTCCGCGGCATCGATACCCGCCAGCGGCATCCCGGCCCAGATGCGCGAGCGTGGCTGGCTGGTGGGCGCGCCGGAGACCGTGGTGGAGCAGGTGCGGGAATGGGAGCATGCGGGCGTGCAGCGGCTGATGCTCCAGTACTTCGACCTCGACGACATGGACGGACTGGCGCTCCTGGGCGAGGTCGCGCGCTCAGTAAAGTAGGGTCGATGCGCCGGCGGCTGGCCCTCGTGGCTCTCGCGCTCACCCTGGTCGCCGGCTGCGGGCCCTCCGCTGGCTCCGCGGGGGCCCAGCCTTCGCCCGGCGTCCAGGCGGTCCTCGTCAGCAGCGCGGGCGAGGTGCTGGTGGGGCGGAAGGAGCGGTTCCCGCTCGGGATCCTCGACCACAATACCCCGGTGAGCGACGCCACGGTCAAGGTTCACCTCTTCTACCTGGGGTCCGGGGGCGCCCAACCCCGGGGCGACTTCGACGCGAGCTTCAAAGGCGACGGCCTCAACGGCGCGGGCGTCTACGTGGCCCTCCCGACCTTCGACGTGGCCGGGCAGTGGAGGGCCGAGATCACGGCGTTGCGGCCCAACGGGGCTCACGGAGTGACCACGCTTGCCTTCGACGTCAGCGCGACTCCGCTGGCGCCGGGCCCCGGCCAGCTGGCGCCGCGGACCCACAACCCGACTGTCGCCGACGTCCCCGACGTCTCCTACATCGACTCAGGCACTCCCCCGGACGACATGCACGGGATCTCGATCGCGGACGCGATCGCCCAGCACCGGCCGACGCTGGTGATCTTCGCCTCGCCCGCCTTCTGCACCAGCCGCATCTGCGGCCCGGAGGTGGACGTGGTCAGGTCTCTTGAGCCGGACTACAAGGGCCGGCTGACCTTCGTCCACGTCGAGGTCTACACCAACTTCAAGCCCGATCCGTCCAGGCGCAGCTACGCCCAGGCGGTGCTGGACTGGCGTCTGCAGAGCGAGCCCTGGATCTTCCTGATCGATCCCGGGGGCGTGATCCAGGCGCGCTTCGAAGGCCCGGCGGCGAGGGACGAGGTCAAGTCGGCCGTCGACGCCATGCTCGCGGCCCCGTAGCCACCTATAATCCAACCGCCTGCCGGAGTGTCGGAATGGTAGACGAGGATGCCTCAAAAGCATCTGGGCGCAAGTCCGTGTGGGTTCGAGTCCCTCCTCCGGCAGCTTCCAGCTCGGCCCGCGTCTGGAACTTTTGAGAGATGAGCCCGTCTAATGGACGGTAAGGCGCTTCCCGACGAGGCGGCCCTGGTCGGCCGGGCCCGGCAGGGCGACCGGGAGGCCTTCACCCAATTGGTGATGCACTACCAGGTCCCGCTCTACAACATGGCGCTACGCATGATCGGCCGGCCCGAGGATGCGGCCGACGTGGCCCAGGATGCCTTCCTGCGCGCCTGGGAGAAGATTCGCAGCCTGCGCAATGCTCCCTTCAAGCCCTGGCTCTTCCAGATCGGGGTCAACCTCTGTTACGACCACTTCCGCAGGGGGCGGCGGCTGGGCCTGATGCCGGACGAGGAACAGGGGGGCAAGGTGCTCCCGCTCGGCGCCGCGCAGCCGGATCCGCAGGAGCGCGCCCTGGCGCGCGAGCGCGACCGGCTGGTCCGCGCCAGCATAGAGTCGCTCGATCACGACCACCGGGTGGCGCTCGTGCTGCGGGACGTCAACGGCATGGCCTACGAGGAGATCGCCTCGGTCCTCCGGGTCCCGCTGGGGACGGTCAAATCCCGGATCGCGCGAGCCCGGGCCCAGGTGCAGGAGCGGCTCATGGTCTATCCGGAGCTGTTCGGGGCGTACCGGGGCCTGAAGGAGCCTTCCGATGCCTGAGCCGCAGCTCGAGGAGCTGTCCGCCTACCTGGACCACGAGCTGACGGGCGCCGCCCGGCAGGAGCTGGAGGCCCACCTGGGGGAGTGCGAGACCTGCCGGCGCCGCCTGGAGGCCCTGCGGCACACGGTCAGCATGATCCAGGAGCTGCCGCCGGAGGCGCCGCCCCGGCCCTTCACCATTCCCGCCCAGCGAAAGCAGCCCCGCCGGACTGGACCGGTCCTGGGCTGGCTGGGTGGTGCGGCCGCGGCAGCGCTGGTCGCGATCGTCGCGGTCAACGGCCTCCAGAACCTGCACGGCCCCGGGGGGGCCGCGGCGCCAGCCACCCTCTCGCGAGGCGGCGCCGCCCTCAAGACCCAGAGTGGATCTGGCTCCGCCTCGCAAGCCGCGCCGGGCACCGCCTACGACTTCAGCCTGGGCGTACAGTTCCCGCACCAGGCCGCGCCCGTGACCGATCCGCGCAATCCCAGCCGGCGCCTGCAGCTGGCCAGCGATTCGGTGCGCTACGACCGCGGCGGGACGATCAGGGTGGAGGCGATCCTGGCCGGGGCATCGGCCGCAACCGCCGACGCCGGCAAGGCCGGCCTCCAGCTCAGCCTCCAGCGGAACGGCGCCGGTACGGTGCTGCCCGCGCCGGCCCGCCTGGCCACCTCCAGCGGCGCCCTCACCTTCGTCGGGACCTATCCGGTGGCTGGTCTGCCGTTGCCGAGCGGTCCTGGAGCCTACACGCTGATCGCCAGCTGGACGGTTCCCGACGGGTCCGGGACGATCCTGACGGCGCAGCTGCCGATCGAGATCGACGGCTAGCCGGTCAGGACTTCTCCGGGGGCGGCCCTTCGAGGTCCGGAAGGTCCATGCTGTTGACCAGCTCCTTGAAGATCGAGAGCTTTTCCTCCTCCTCCTCTTCCTTTTCGGGGAAAACGCCAGCCTTGTCCAGGACCTCCTGGGCGACCAGGATGGGACAGCTCATGCGCACCGCGAGCGCGATGGCGTCGCTGGGCCGGGAGTCGACCTCGACCTCTTTGCCGTTCACGCCCAGGAACAGGCGCGCGTAGAAGACCTCGTTGGTCAGGGCTGTGACGTGGATCTTCTTGAGGCGCAGCTCGGCGGTCTGGAGGATGCTGGCCACCAGGTCGTGAGTGATCGGCCGCTCGGGCGTGATTCCCGTGATCTTGAGGGCGATGGCGTTGGCCTCGTAGATGCCGATCCAGATCGGGAGGTACCGTTCGGTCTCCTTTTCCTTGAGGATGACCACGTGCTGGCCGCTGGGCATGTGGACCCGTATGCTGTCGACCTGCATCTCGACGAACTTGGGAGCCATAGGGGGTGTTTTGGGACTCCGGCGTGACTAAACTTTGATGGTGCCCGAGCCAGAGAAAAAGCAGCGGCTTGTTCTGATCGACGGCCATTCGCTGGTCTACCGCGCCTTCTTCGCGCTGCCGTCGCTCACGGATCGCGAAGGCAAGATGGTCAACGCGGCCTATGGCTTTACGTCGATGCTCTTGCTCGCCCTGCAGGAGCATCCGGACTACGTGCTGGCGTCCTTCGACCTGGGCGGGGTCACATTCCGCCACCAGCAGCTGGCCCAGTACAAGGCGACCCGCCGTCCCACGCCCGGCGAGCTGACGGCGCAGTTCCCGATCACGCGCGACATCGTGCGGGCCTTCGGGATCCCGATCTACGAGGTGCGCGGCGTGGAGGCGGACGACGTGATCGGGACCCTGGTCACCCAGGCGCGCGCCCGCGGCCTGCACAGCACGATCGTCACCGGGGATCTGGATGCGCTGCAGCTGGTCGACGATGACGCCTTCGTCCTCACCAGCAAGCGAGGAGTCTCCGAGACCATCCTCTATACACCGGAGCGCGTGCGGGACCGGTACGGGCTCGAGCCGGTCCAGACCGTGGACCTCAAAGGCCTGGTCGGCGACGTGTCCGACAACATCCCCGGAATCCGCGGGATCGGCGAGAAGACCGCGATCAAGCTGATCCAGGAGTTCGGCTCGGTCGAGGAGCTGGTTCGAAATCGGGAACGGGTGACGGCGCCCAAGGTGCGCAAGCTGCTCGACGAGTTCGGCGAGCAGGCGCTGCTCAGCAAGAGGATGGCGACCATCGTCCGCGACGTCGACGTCGAGCTCGACCTGAGCCGCGGCTCGGCACGTGACTACCGGCCGGACGCGGCCCGGACTCTGCTCGCCGACCTGGGCTTCCGCAGCCTGGCCGCCCGAGTGCCGGCCACCTGGCGCGACAGCAGCACCATGTCGGCGCCTCCGATCCTGGCCCCGCCGCCGAGCAACGGGGCGACCCAGCCGACGCTGGCCCTGGAGACCGTCCGGGCCGGCGCGGTCGCGGTCCTCCGCGAGCAGGCGGAGGTGGCGGCCCTCGCCCGCCGGCTGGGCTCGGCCGAACGGTTCGGGTTCCAGGTGGTCCTGGCGGACGAGCTGCCGCGGAAGGGGCGTATCGCCGGCCTGGTGGTCGCGATCGGCGACGAGGTCTTCTACCTGCCGACCGCGCACGAGGAGGAGCGCTGCCTACCGCTTGAGGCGGTCCTCGACGACCTCCGGCCGGTGCTGACCGCGGCCAGGCCGGCGAAGATGTGATTGAACCAGAAGTCCGACTACCTGGCGCTGCGCGCCCGCGGCCTCCGCCTCCAGGGCCTGGACTGCGACCTGCTGGTCGCGGCCTACCTGCTCAACTCCGGGATCCGGACCCCGAGCCTGGAGGCGCTCGCCTCAGACATCCTCCATCGAGCCATCGAGGGCAAGGAGGCTCTGCTGGGCAGCGGGAAGGCGGCCCAGAGCTGCACCCAGGTCGAGGTGGCCCGGGTCGCTGCCTTCTACGGCGACCGGATGCGCATCATCATGGAGCTGGCGCCGCGGCTGCTGTCGGACCTGGAGCGCCTCCAGAACGCGGCCCTCTTCCGCGACCTCGAGATGCCGCTGCTGCCGGTGCTGGCGGAGATGGAGCTGGCCGGGGTGTCGATCGACATCCCCTACCTGCAGCAGGTCTCGCGCGACCTGTACGAGCAACTGCAGCGACTGGACCAGGAGATCGCGGACGTCGCCCACGGGCCGATCAACGTCAACTCCCCGGTGCAGCTGGCCCGCTTCCTCTTCGAGGACCTCAACCTCCCGGGCGGTCGCAAGACCAAGAGCGGCTATTCCACGGACGCCACCGTGCTGGAAGCGCTCCGGGACCTGCATCCGGTGGTGGGGAAGATCCTCGAATACCGTCAGCTGAGCAAGCTGAAGGGGACCTACGTGGACGCCCTACCGGCGCTGGTCGACCTGCAGACCCACCGGGTGCACACCTCCTTCAACCAGACCGTGGCTGCGACCGGCAGGCTCTCCTCCTCCGACCCCAACCTGCAGAACATCCCCATCCGTACCGACTACGGCCAGCGGGTGCGGCGGGCCTTCGTCCCGGGTCGGGCCGGCGACCTGCTCCTCTCCGCCGACTACTCCCAGATCGAGCTGCGGGTCATGGCCCATATGACCGAGGACCCCTTGCTCCTGGAGTCCTTCGCCCAGGGAGAGGACATCCACGCCCGGACCGCGGCCGAGGTCTTCAACGTGGCCCGCGACCAGGTCACGCCCAACCAGCGCCGGATGGCGAAGGTCGTCAACTTCGGCATCCTCTACGGGCTCAGCGACTTCGGCCTGGCCCGGGACATCGGGATGAACCCGGAGAACGCGCGGGTCTTCATCGAGACTTACTTCCGCAAATACGGACGGGTTCGAGAATTCCTGGAGGGCATCAAGATGATGGCGCGCGAACAGGGTTACGTCGAGACACTGCTCCAACGCCGCCGCTACATCCAGGACATCCGCTCGCCCAACCGGCAGCTGCGCGGGGCGGCCGAACGGGTCGCCGTCAACATGCCGATCCAGGGCTCGGCGGCCGACATCATGAAGCTGGCCATGATCGAGCTGGATCGCTACCTGCGTGAGCACGAGCTGCGGACGCAGATGATCCTGACCGTGCACGACGAGCTGGTCTTCGAGATGCCGGTCGACGAGCGAGACCGGCTGGTCGAGGTCGTTCCCGACCTGATGGCGAGCGTCTATTCCCTGCGGGTACCACTCCAGGTCGACCTGAAGATCGGCCAGAACTGGCAGGACATGGAGCGGGTCCGGGTGGTCGCGGCCCAGGCCTGACCAGGCCCGTCCTCAGTCCCCTTGCCCGAGCTGCCGGAAGTCGAGACCGTGGTGGGCGACCTGCGCCCACAGCTCAGCGGACGATTCATCAGGTCGGTGTGGCTGACCCGCGACCGCGCGGTGCTGGGCCGCATCCTGCGCTATCCCAAGGACCCCTCGGCCTTCGGAGGTCGATTGCGGGACCGGCGCCTGGAGCGGGTGGAACGCCGCGGAAAGTACATCGTCATGCCGCTCGACCGCCCCCTGCCGGATCGGGCCGAGGAGCGGCTGGTCGTCCACCTGGGGATGACCGGGCACCTGCGTGTCTTCGAGCCGGAGGAGGCCGTGGTCAAGCACACCCATCTGCGGATCGGGCTCGAGGGCGGCCTCGAGCTTCGCTTCGACGACCCCCGCCAGTTCGGCCGGCTGCTGCTCGGCACTGAGACGGAGCTGATCCTGGCCGGGGTCCTGCCCCGCCTCGGCCCCGAGCCGCTCGCCGCCGAGCTGACCGCCGACGACTTCAGCCGCCTGGTACGCGGCCGTCGCCGCGCCATCAAGGCCGCCCTGCTCGACCAGTCCTTCCTGGCGGGGGTCGGCAACATCTACGCCGACGAGGCCTGCTTCGAGGCAGGCATCCGGCCCGGGCGCAGGACCGACCGGCTGACCCTGCGCGAGCGGAGAGCGCTCTATGGGGCGATACGCGACGTGCTGGAAAAGAGCATCCTCGCCCGGGGCTCCTCCGTTATCAACTACGTGGACGGCTTCGGGGAGCGGGGCGCCAACCAGGAGAACCTGGCAGTGTACGGGCGGGCGGGTGAGCCCTGCCTGCGCTGCGGTACGCCGCTGAGGTCGACTCGACTCGCCGGGCGCACCACCGTATACTGTCGCCGATGCCAGCGCTGAACAGCGCGGCGGCAGACCGGCCGGCAGAGCGCCCCCTGCGCGATGAGCTCGCGGTGCGGCGGCCGCACTGGCCTCCTTTCAATCGCGGTCTCCTGATCGTCGCCGGCATCTTCCTGGCCGCGGCGGTCCTGGTCGCGATCGCGGTCCAGCTGGGCGGTTTCCACAGCATGGACCAGCAGGTCCTGCGCTACCTGCAGGGGCGCGGTTCGACCGGACAGGACGTCGCCCTCGCACTCCTCTCCTACCTGGGTGGGATCGAGGTCACCCTGGCCGTGGCGGTCGTGCTCGGAGTGGCTCTCTTCAAGGGCCTGCGGCTCCTCGCCGTGGGCCCGGCGCTGCTGCTCCTCCTGGCCAGCGGGATCGAATTCGCCGGCAAGCACCTGGTGCACCAACTGGCGCCTCCCGCCTCGGCCCTGCGCTGGCCCAGCTTCCTGCCCCACCTCACCCACCAGGTGGGCGTCTACTCATTCCCCAGCGGCCACGTGATGCGGAGCACGATCCTGTACGGGCTGGTCCTCTACCTGGCCGATCGCTGGGAGCTGTTCGGCAAGGACTCCTCGCGGCTGAGCCCCGTCCTGGCCATCCTGGCCGTGCTCATGGCCTACGCCGTCCTCTACCTGGGATGGCACTGGTTCGCCGACGCCGTGGGCGGGGCGCTGCTGGGCCTGGCCATCCTGCTCGCGGCGATCGCCTTCCTCGAGCGCCGCCGCCTGGTCAAGCCCTAGCCTGGCCGCCGGAATACCCGCGGGAGGGAGCGCATGGTCCTTCTTACAATTGAGTCGTGCCCAGGTTTGCCTTCGAGGCTCCCTTCATGCCTGCCGGCGGCCAGCCGGAAGCCATCCGCGCCCTGGCGGAGGGCGTCGGGCAGGGCCAGAAGCACCAGGTGCTGCTGGGAGTCACCGGCTCGGGCAAGACCGCCGTCGTCGCCCAGATGATCCAGGAGATCCAGCGCCCGACCCTTGTCATGTCCCCCAACAAGACGCTGGCCGCCCAGCTCTGCTCCGAGTTCCGCCAGTTCTTCCCCACCAACGCGGTGGAGTACTTCGTCAGCTACTACGAC
>VBIC01000029.1:14900-15432 GCA_005881425.1 Chloroflexota bacterium
ACGTCATCGTGGTGGCGAGCGTCTCCTGCATCTACGGGGTCGGCTCGCCCGAGGACTACCTGGGGGAGTCAGTCGAGGTCCGGGCGGGAGAGCCCTTCCGGCGGGACATCTTCCTGCGCAAGCTGACCAACCTGCAGTACCAGCGCAACGACGTCGACTTCGGGCGCTCCCGCTTTAGGGTCCGGGGCGACACCGTCGACGTCCAGCCCGCCTACGACCAGATCGCGACCCGGGTCCAGTTCAACGGTGAAGAGGTGGAGCGGATCCTGCAGATCGATCCGCTCACCGGCGAGATCATCGGTGAGGTCCCCCAGTTCCAGGTCTTCCCCGCGACTCACTACGTGACGCCGCGGGAGAAGCTGCTGCGAGCGCTGGACGCGATCGCCCAGGAGCTGGAGGAGCGCGTCCAGTGGTTCGAGAGCCAGGGCAAGCTGCTCGAGGCACAGCGGCTGCGGCAGCGCACCCTCTTCGACATGGAGATGATGCGCGAGACCGGGAGCTGCGCCGGGATCGAGAACTACTCGCGGCACCT
>VBIC01000029.1:15450-22337 GCA_005881425.1 Chloroflexota bacterium
GTGGTCGACGAGTCGCACGTCGGCGTGCCCCAGGTCGGCGGCATGTACGGCGGCGACCGGTCGCGCAAGATCCCGCTGGTCGACTACGGCTTCCGGCTGCCCTCCGCCCTGGACAACCGCCCGCTCACGTTCGCGGAATGGGAGCGGAAGGTGCGGCAGGTCGTCTACGTGTCGGCCACCCCGGGCCCCTACGAGGAGCAGCGGTCGGAGCGGACGGTCGAGGTCATCATCCGGCCCACCGGGCTGGTCGACCCCACGGTCGAGGTCCGGCCCACCAGGGGCCAGATCGACGATCTCCTGGCAGAGATCAACAAGCGGGTGGAGCGCAAGCAGCGCACGCTGGTCACTGTCCTGACCAAGAAGATGGCCGAGGACCTGACCGACTACCTGCGAGAGATGGGGGTGAAGGTCAACTACCTGCACTCCGACATCGACACGCTGGAGCGGCTGGAGATCCTGCGTGACCTGCGGCTGGGCGCCTTCGACGTCCTGGTGGGAATCAACCTGCTGCGGGAAGGCCTGGACCTGCCCGAGGTCGCCTTCATCGCCATCCTGGACGCGGACAAGGAGAGCTATCTGCGCGACGCCCGCTCCCTGATCCAGACCATCGGACGGGCGGCCCGCAACGTGGAGGGCCACGTGATCCTCTACGGCGACACGATGACCGGCTCGATGCAGCGCGCCATCGACGAGACGAACCGCCGCCGGGTGATCCAGGTCAGCTACAACGAGGAGCACGGCATCACGCCCGCGACCATCGTCAAGGCCGTCTACAACCTGGAGCGGCAGCGGGAGGCGGTGGTGGAGGAGACTATCGCCACGCTGGCCTCGGGGCTGCCGCCGGACGAGATCGAGCGCCTGATCAAGGACCTGGAGAGGGAGATGAAGAAGGCTGCCCGCGACCTGCAGTTCGAGCGCGCGGCGGAGCTGCGGGACCGGCTGGTCGGGCTGCGTCGCGACGCCATGGAGTACCGCCAGTCGCTTCCGCCGGCCGCCGCGGCCGAGTCCGGGTTTGCCCGGTCGCGCTACAGGGGAAGAAAGAGAGTCCATGCCTGAGGGACGAGGCGGCGCCAGCCCGCCGGGGCCGTCGCAGCACACCCACATCGTGATCAGGGGCGCCCGCGAGCACAACCTCCGGGACGTCGACCTGACCATTCCCCGGGACAAGCTGGTGGTCTTCACCGGGCTGTCCGGATCGGGCAAGTCGTCGCTCGCCTTCGACACCATATACGCCGAGGGCCAGCGCCGCTACGTCGAGTCGCTTTCCTCCTACGCCCGCCAGTTCCTGGGCCAGATGGAGAAGCCGGACGTGGACCAGATCGACGGCCTGTCGCCGGCGATCTCGATCGACCAGAAGGGAGCGAGCCACAACCCCCGGTCGACCGTGGGTACCGTGACCGAGATCTACGACTACATGCGCCTGCTGTGGGCCCGGATCGGGATCCCGCACTGCCCGATCGACGGCACGGTCATCAGCCGCCAGACCAGCGAGCAGATCGCCGACCGGGTCCTCGAGCTGCCCAGGGGCAGCCGGGTGCGCATCATGGCACCGGTCGTCCGCGGACGCAAGGGCGAGCATCACGACATCCTGGCCGACGCGCGCAAGGCAGGCTTCAGCCGGGCCCGGGTCGACGGTAATCTCTACGAGCTGACCGAGAAGATTCCGCTGGACAAGAACAAGAAGCACGACATCGAGATCGACGTGGACCGGATCGTGATCGATCCCGACTCCACCAGCCGCCTGCGCGAGTCGGTCGAGACCGCGGCCAAGATGTCCACAGGACTGGTCCTCGTGGTCCCGGCGGACGGCAAGGGGAAGGAGCTCCTCTTCAACCAGAACTTCGCCTGCGTCAACGACGGTTTTTCCATGGAGGAGCCAGCGCCGCGCAACTTCTCGTTCAACAACCCGCACGGCGCCTGTCCCGCGTGCACCGGGCTGGGCAGCAAGCTGGAGGTCGATCCCGACCTGGTGATACCCGACAGGTCCCGATCGATCGAGGACGGAGCCATCCGCACCTGGGGGCGGTCAGCCTACTTCTACACGGACCTGGTCGAGGCGGTGGCCCGGCGCTACCGGATTCCCAGGGACAGGCCCTTCAGCAAGCTCACCGTCAAGGAGCGGCAGATCATCCTCTACGGCAACGACGGCGACCCCCTGCGAATCCAGTACTACAACAGCGAAGGGCAGAAGCGCTGGTACGAGACCTCGTACGAGGGCATAATTCCCAACCTGGAGCGTCGCCACCGTGAGACTGAGTCGGAGTTCATCCGGGCGGAGATCGAGCGGCTGATGACCCACAAGCCGTGCCCGGTCTGCAAGGGCAAGCGGCTGAAGCCGGAGTACCTGAAGGTGACAGTCGGTGACCGCTCGGTCATGGACGTGTGTGAACTGTCGATCAGCAGGGCACAGGACTGGTTCAAGGGACTCAAGCTGCCCGAGCGCGACGCGCTGATCGCGCGCGGCATCCTCAAAGAGATCGGCGAGCGCCTGCAGTTCCTGGTGGACGTCGGCCTCGATTACCTCACGCTGGCGCGTTCGGCCGACTCGCTCTCCGGCGGCGAGGCGCAGCGGATCCGGCTGGCGACCCAGATCGGATCCAAGCTGATGGGCGTGCTCTACATCCTGGACGAGCCCTCGATCGGGCTGCACCAGCGCGACAACCGCAAGCTGATCAACACCCTGTGCGCCCTGCGCGACATCGGGAACACCCTGATCGTGATCGAGCACGACGAGGAGACGATCCGCACCGCCGACTACGTGGTCGACATCGGCCCTGGAGCCGGGGAGCACGGCGGACGGATCGTGGCCGCGGGAACGCTGGCCGAGGTCCTGAGCGTCAAGGAGTCGGCGACCGCCGCCTTCCTCCGGGGCGAGCGCGTCATTCCGACGCCGGCCAAGCGGCGCAAGGGCAACGGCTCGATGCTCGTGGTCCGGGGCGCGATCGAGAACAATCTCAAGGACATCGACGTCTACTTCCCGCTGGGCAGGCTGATCTGCGTCAGCGGCGTCTCCGGCTCGGGGAAGAGCACCCTGGTCAGCGACATCGTCTACAAGCGGATGGCGCAGTACTTCTACCGGGCCAAGGACCGGCCGGGCGCGCACCGGGAGATCACCGGCCTGGGATTGATCGACAAGGTGATCAACGTGGATCAGTCGCCGATCGGGCGCACACCGCGCTCCAACCCGGCCACCTACACGGGCGTGTTCACCTACATCCGCGATCTGTTCGCCCAGCTCCCCGAGGCGCGGGTCCGCGGCTACCTGCCGGGTCGCTTCAGCTTCAACGTCAAGGGCGGCCGCTGCGAAGCCTGCGAGGGCGACGGGATCATCAAGATCGAGATGCACTTCCTGCCGGACGTCTACGTGCCCTGCGAGGTTTGCAAAGGCAAGCGGTACAACAAGGAAGCCCTGGAGGTGAAGTACAAGGGCTACAGCATCGCCGACGTCCTGGACATGAGTGTGGAGGAGGCGACCACGGTGTTCGAGAACATTCCCCGCATCCAGCGGAAGCTGCGCACGCTCTGCGACGTGGGGCTCGGCTACATCCGCCTCGGGCAGCCTGCGACCCAGCTCTCCGGAGGCGAGGCCCAGCGGGTCAAGCTGACCGAGGAGCTGAGCCGCCGGGACACCGGCAGGACCTTCTACATCCTGGACGAGCCGACCACGGGCCTGCATTTCGCCGATATCGAGCGCCTGCTCAACGTCCTGCACCGGCTGGTGGACGCAGGCAACACGGTTGTCGTCATCGAGCACAACCTGGACGTGCTCAAGACGGCGGACCATATCATCGACCTGGGACCGGAGGGCGGCGACGGCGGTGGGCGGGTGCTGGCGGCTGGAACGCCGGAGGAGATCGTGCGCAACCCTCGCTCCTACACCGGGCAGTACCTGAAGCAGGTCCTCGACCGGGAGCTGCTCACGGCGTAGCAGACTGAGGCGGATGGCCACCACCACCAGGGCCGCACCCATCCTGGAGCGCCCGGACTACCTGCGGGAGCGGCTCAAGGCGCTCCCCGAGTCGCCGGGGGTCTACCTCATGCGCGACCTGCAGGCCCGCGTCATCTACGTGGGCAAGGCGCTCAGCCTGCGCAACCGCGTGCCCAACTACTTCCACGCCTCCAGCCTGCTGCCCGAGCACATCCAGGCCATGGTGGAGCGGATCTACGACTTCGAGGTCTTGACCACGGCCAACGAGAAGGAAGCGCTGGTGCTCGAGAACACCCTGATCAAGCGCTACCGGCCCCGCTTCAACATCCGGCTTCGGGACGACAAGAACTACCTCTATATCAAGCTGCCGCTGAAGGAGGACTTCCCGCGCATCTACATGGTGCGCCGCCCGGGAACGGACGGCTCCCGCTACTGGGGTCCCTACACCAATGCGCTGGCGCTGCGCAACACACTCAAGACCGTACGCAGGGTGGTGCCCTACCGCACCTGTACCGACCACGAGTTCGCGCTCCACCGGCCCTGCTTCTACTACCACCTCAAGCTGTGCACCGCGCCCTGCGCCGGCTTCCAGAGCAGGGAGGAATACCACGGACAGCTGGCGCAGATCGCCCTCTTCCTGGACGGCAAGTCCGACCAGCTCGTGAAACAGCTTCGGCAGCAGATGCCTGGAAGCGATCGAGACCATGGCCCAGCGACAGAAGATGCAGGCGCTGGGAAAGCTCGACCAGGACCTGTTCGGGCTGGCCCGCGCCGACGGGCAGGCGATCGTCAAGGTCTTCAACGTCCGGGAGGGGCAGCTCTCCGGATCCGAGAACTTCGAGCTCACCGGCCTGAACGCGCTGCAGTCGGATGCCGACGTCCTGAACGCCTTCGTCCCGCAGTACTACACGAGCGCCACCCACATCCCGCGGGAGGTTTTCGTTCCGGCCCCGCTTCAGGACGCCGCAGTGGTGGAGCAGTGGTTGACGGAACGGCGTGGCAGCCGGGTCAGCGTCCGGATACCGCAACGCGGCAAGCAGCGGCAGCTGCTGGCTCAGGCAGCGGCCAACGCGCAGGAGACCATGCGCAGCCTGCGCATCAAGCTCGACTACGACGCCGAGCGCACCGCCTCCCTGCTCCAGGACCTCCAGTCGAAGCTGGAGCTGCCCGCGCCGCCCGACCGGATCGAGTGCTACGACATATCGAACATCCAGGGAAAGCACCCCGTCGGGTCGATGGTGGTCTTCGAGCAGGGCCGGCCGAAGCCGGCCCACTACCGGCATTTCCGGATCAAGTCGGTTATGGGCGCCAACGACTTCGCCATGCTGCAGGAGGTCCTGCGCCGGCGGTTCGGGCGCTACGCCCGCACCGAGGAGGGCGTTCCCCAGGAGCCGAGCTTCAGCCGAATCCCCCAACTCCTCCTGATCGACGGAGGTAAGGGGCAGCTGTCAGCCGCTCGCGAGGTGCTGGAGCCCCTCGGGCTGGGCGCGATTCCCACCTTCGGCCTGGCCAAGGAGCAGGAGGAGCTGTTCCGGCCGGGCCACTCCGACCCGATCCGGCTGCCCATGGACTCGCCCGCCCTCTTCCTGGTACAGCGGGTGCGCGACGAGGCTCACCGCTTCGCGATCACCTTCCACCGCGTGGTACGACGCAAGGACACCTTCGCCTCGGCGCTGGACGGAGTGACCGGACTGGGCCCGGTGCGCAAGCGCGCCCTGCTGAGGGCATTCGGCAGCGTAGACAGCATCCGCAACGCCAGCGTCGACGACCTGATGACGGTCAAGGGGGTCACCCGTCCGGTCGCGGTCGCGATCAAGGAGATGCTCTGAAGAGTATCGTGGCAGCGTGGCTGACCGGTCGGCCGCCAGGTGCAGTTTCTGCGGCAAACGGCGGGACCAGGTCAAGACACTGGTGGCAGGGCCGGGCGTCTTCATCTGCGATCAGTGCGTGGCGCTCTGCACCGAGATCATCAGCCAGGATCAGCCGCCGCGCGACCCGGCCGGGGCCCCTGGCGCGAGGCACGGCCGTGTCGCCGGCAGCTGGTTCATCCGCGTGATTCGAGGACGCCGCCGGGCCCCAGCCCGCTGATCGCGCTACAGCCCGATCCGGTAGGCCCGGGCCGTCGGATCTCAGCCGGTCGCCTCTCCCACCGGAGACTTCTGAGCCGCCAGCGTGCTGGATCGTGAGAGCCGCGGTCCCCTCCGCAGCAGGTAGACGATGAAGGGAATCGTCAGGACGGTGACGACGATCGCGGTCAGCTGGGCCTGCTTGAGCCCGTGGAAGAGGACGACGTTGTCGCGTACGAAGAAGATCAGGAATTGAGAGACCGAGTAGAGGACGATGTAGACCATGGCCAGCATCCCTTCCGGCTGGACGCGTTTGCGGATGCTCCAGAGCAGGATGAACAGCGCCACCGCGATCAGCAGCTCGTAGAGGTTGGCGGGCTGGACCGCGACGTTGCGCGGGGCGAAGGTGTCCTGGCTGGTGTAGACGAATCCCCAGCGGCCGCCGGTCGGATAACCAACGATGTCTCCATTGATGATGTTGCCGATCCGGCCGAAGGCCTGCCCGATGGTCATACCCAGGGCCCCCAGGTCGAGCACACTCCATAGATTCATGCCGTAGCGCCAGGAGCCGATCAACAGCGCCAGGGCGCCGCCGAAGATCGCGCCGTAGAAGGCCATCCCGCCCTGCCAGACGGCCAGGATCTGGCCCGGGTGCTGAAGGTAATACTCGGGATGATTCTGGACGACGTAGTAGAGGCGGCCGCCCAGCACGCCGAGGACCGCGGCGATCAGGGAGGCGTTGAGCAGCTTGTCCCGGTCGACGCCCCGCCGCGGCGCATCCCGCAGCGCCACCTGGATGCCGGCGTAGAGGCCGATCGCCACCATCACGCCGTACCAGTGGATCTTCAGGCCGCCGATCGTGATCAAGACCGGATCCAGCCCGATGTGAATCA
>VBIC01000029.1:22359-43856 GCA_005881425.1 Chloroflexota bacterium
CGCGCGGCTGTCCTTTGCGGACGACGTCAAAGGCGAGCTCGCCGGCCTCCAGCCGGGCCGGCCCTGCTGCCGTCATGCCGAGTTGCACGCGATCGTGGAGGCGCTGACCGGCGAGCCGGAGAGGCCCACGGTAACGCTCCGGGTGCCACGCAACGCCATCGCGCGCAAGATCGTCCAGCTGGTCAAGGCGACGGGGGGCCGGGTGGAGGAACTGCGCAAGGGCACGACGGAGCGCCGGCCCAGCTACCGGCTCCGGCTCGTGCTGCCGGCGAATGCAGCCTCAGCCGACCTGTGCTGCGCCCGGGCGGCGCTGCGCGGCGCCTTCGTCGCGCGCGGCACCGTCGGTGATCCGGCCGCGGGCTACCACTTCGAGGTCGCGGTCGTCCCGGGCTCCTGGGACGGCCTGCGCCGCTCCATCGCACGCCTCGGGCTGCCGCTGCGGACGGTGTCCCGCCGGGGTCGCGTGATCTGGTACCTGAAGGGCGCCGACGCCATCCGGCGGGTCCTCGGCCTGATGGGGGCGAGCCGCGCCCAGCCAGGCGAACCGCCGCGTCAACAGCGAGACCGCCAACCTCCAGAAACGCCTTCGCTCGGCGCGGGCCCAGGTCAAGCGGATCCGGGAGCTGCACCGGTCGGACCCGCGGCTGCGCGCTCTGCCTCCTACGGTCCGCGAAGCAGCCGAGCTGCGCCTGGCCCACCCCCAGTCGGGCCTCCAGGCGCTGGCGTCAGTGGCGCACGTGAGCAAGTCGGCCATGGCCGGGCGGCTGCGCCGCCTGATGCGGGCTCCCGGCGGCAGCGTGGGGCGGATCCCGCGGAGACCGCTGCTAGACTGACGTCGAGCGGGTAAGAGGAGGAGCGATGGCGGTCACGGTCGGCATCAACGGATTCGGACGGATCGGTCGCAACGTATTCCGGGCCGCCCAGGGCAACACCGCTTTACAGATCGTGGCGGTCAACGACATCACCGAGCCGGCCACGCTGGCCCACCTGCTCAAGTACGACTCCATCCTCGGCAATTACGCCGGCAGGGTGAGCGCGGACGGCGATCAGCTTCAGGTCGACGGCCGGAAGGTCAAGGTCTTCGCCGAGAAGGATCCGGGCGCCCTGCCCTGGCGCGACCTGGGGGCCGACATCGTGATCGAGTCGACCGGGCTCTTCACCGACGCCCGCAAGGCCCGGGTCCACATCGACCGCGGCGGCGCCCGGAAGGTGATCATCTCGGCGCCCGCCAGCAACGAGGACATCACGATCGTGCTCGGTGTCAATGGCGAGCGCTACGATCCCGGGCAGCACCATGTCGTGAGCAATGCCTCCTGCACCACCAACTGCCTGGCGCCGGTGGCCAAGGTCCTGCACGACAGCTTCGGAATCGAGGCCGGCTTGATGACGACGATCCACTCCTACACCAGCGACCAGCGCCTGCTCGACGCCCCCCACAAGGATCTGCGTCGCGCCCGCGCGGCGGCCCTGTCGCTGATTCCGACCAGCACCGGCGCGGCCAAGGCCATGGCGCTCGTCATGCCCGAGCTGGAGGGCCGTTTCCACGGCATGGCGCTGCGGGTGCCCACGCCCAACGTCTCGCTGGTCGACCTGACGGCCCGCTTCCGTGACGCGGTCTCGGTGGAGGCCATCAACGAGGCCCTTCGGGAGGCGGCGGCCAGCGAGCTGAAAGGCATTCTGGCGGTCACCGACGAGGCGCTGGTCTCCAGCGACTTCAAGGGAGACTCGCACTCGTCGATCGTGGACGCCGAGCTGACCATGGTCGTCGGCGACCGCCAGGGGAAGGTGTTCTCCTGGTACGACAATGAGTGGGGGTACTCCTGCCGCGTCGTCGACCTGGCCGTCTTCATGGGTGAGCGCCTGAACTGAACCACTCCCCGAGCGCCGGCGGCGCCAGCCCGAAAGCCACCATCCGCGACGTCGACGTCGCCCATAAACGCGTCCTGGTACGGGTGGACTTCAATGTCCCCATGGACCACGGCCGGATCGTCGACGACACCCGTATCCGCCAGGCGGTTCCGACCATCAAGGCGCTCCGGGAGCGGCAGGCGCGGGTAATCCTCCTGACCCACCTCGGACGTCCCGACGGCAACGTCGACGAGTCCGCCCGGACGTCGCCCCTGGCGGCCCGGCTGAGCGAGCTGCTCGAAGTCCCGGTGGGCCACGCCGGCGACTGCATCGGGCCAGAGGTCGAAGCCGAGGTGGCGGCCCTGGGGGACGCCGAGGTGCTGATGCTGGAGAACGTCCGCTTCCACAGGGGCGAGACCCGCAACGACCCTGAATTCGCGGCCCAGCTAGCCCGCCTTGCGGACGTCTTCGTCAACGACGCCTTCGGGACCGCGCACCGCGCCCACGCCTCGACAGTCGGCGTCGCCGCCCACCTGCCGGCTGTGGCCGGGCTCCTGCTGGAGCGGGAGATCGTCACCCTGGGCAGGATCATGCGCGATCCGCCCCATCCGCTGGTTGCCATCATCGGCGGCTCCAAGATTTCCACGAAGATGGGCGTGCTGCGGAGCCTGCTGGGGCGGGTCGACAGGCTCTGCATCGCCGGAGCGATGGCCTGCACCCTATTCGCCGCACGGGGGATGGCGATGGGCCATTCCCTGGTCGAGGAAGACCAGCTCGAGACCGCGCGGTCCTTCCTGGCGGAGGCTGAGGGTCGCAATCGTGCGCCATTCCTGCCTCTCGACGCGGTGGTGGCGGCCGAGGCGAAGCCTGGGGTCGAGGTGCAGACGGTGGACATCAAGGCCGTGCCCCCTGAGAGTAAGGTCCTCGACGTCGGCCCCATGACCGTGGAGCAGTTCCTGCGCGCCTGCGATGGCGCGGCCGCGGTGGTCTGGAACGGTCCGCTCGGCGTCTACGAGATCCCGCCCTTCGACCAGGGAACCCACGCCCTGGCCCAGGGGCTGGCGGGGAGTGACGCCCAGACCATCATCGGCGGCGGCGACCTGGTGGCTGCGCTGCAGGAGCTGGGCATCGTCGACCGCATGTCATTCGTCTCCACCGGGGGCGGGGCTACCCTGGAATTCCTGGAGGGGAAGACGCTCCCGGGCATCGCCGCGCTAAAGGATGCCGGCGACGTCGTGCATGCGTAAGCCGCTGGTCGCCGGCAACTGGAAGATGCACTTCACCGTGCCAGAGGGCATCCAGTTCGTGAACCGGCTGCGACCGGACCTCGAGCGCTACGCGCGAGCCGTCGACCTCGTCCTGCTGCCGCCATCGATCATGCTCTGGGAGGTCGCCAGCGTGCTGCGGACCAGCCCCATCCGGGTCGGTGCGCAGAACGTGGCCTGGGAGGACCGGGGCGCCTTCACCGGTGAGATCTCGCCCGCCATGCTTGCCGGCTGGTGCGAGTACGTACTGGTGGGCCATTCAGAGCGCCGGCACATCTTCGGCGAATCGGACGAGCAGATTCAGCGGAAAGTGACGGCCGCACTGCGCCACGGGCTGCGCGTCATCCTGGCCGTGGGCGAAACACTGGAGGAGAACGAGGCCGGGCGCACGGAGGAGGTGATGACCCGCCAGCTCTCCCGCGCGCTGGACGGCGTGACCGCCGACGCGGCTGGGCGGCTGAGCATCGCCTACGAGCCGGTCTGGGCGATCGGGACCGGGCGGGCGGCGACGCCGGGTCTGGCCAACGAGGTGATGGGCATGATCCGCACCTGGCTGGCCGGCGTCCTCTCGGCGGGGCGGGCGCAGGAGACGCGCATCCTCTACGGCGGGAGTGTCACGCCGGAGAACGCACGCAGCCTGATGGAGGAGCCAGAGATCGACGGGGCGCTGGTCGGAGGGGCAAGCCTGAAAGCCGACCAGTTCAGCGCCATCGTCGCCTCGACCGCCGACTCGATGGCCGCCGCCCAGGGATGACGCCCAGGACGGAAACCGTCGTCCTGGTCGTCCTGGACGGCTGGGGATTCAACCCCGACCCTCGGGGCAACGCCATCGCCGCCGCGCGTAAGCCCCACTGGGATGCGCTCTGGGGGCGCTGGCCCCATACCACCCTGGCGGCAGCGGGCGAGCCGGTGGGCCTGCCGGCCGGGCAGCAGGGGAACTCGGAGGTCGGTCATCTCAACATCGGGGCCGGCCGGATCGTGTACCAGGACCTGACCCGGATCAACCGCAGCATCCAGGACGGTTCCTTCGCCCGGACTCCGGCCCTGGTCGAGGCCATGCGCAGCGTGCGCGGCGGCGAGACCCTGCACCTCATGGGCCTGGTCTCCCCGGGCGGTGTGCACAGCTCGACCGCGCACCTGGAAGCGCTCCTGCGCATGGCACGCGACGCGGGAGTGGCCAGCGTCCTGGTGCACGCCTTCACGGATGGCCGGGACGAGCCGCCGCGCAGCGCCGCCGGCTTCATGCGCGATCTCGTGGCCCGGCTGCAGGAGATCGGAACAGGCCGGATCGCCTCGGTCAGCGGGCGCTACTACGCGATGGACCGCGACCGCCGCTGGGACCGCACCGAGCGGGCCTACAGAGTGGTGGTCGAGGCTGACGGCCCGAGCGCGACAGACCCCGTCGCCTTCATCGAAGGCTGTTACGCGAAGGACGTGAGCGACGAGTTCCTGCCGCCGACCAGGATCGTGTCAGAAGGTGGCTCCCAGCCGCCGCCGATGAGGGATGGGGATGCCGTCATCTTCTTCAACTTCCGTCCCGACCGCGCCCGGCAGCTCACGCACGCCATCATGGATGAGTCCTGGCCGCATTTCACGCGGCGGCGCCGGCCTCATCTGGCCCGCTTCGTGACCTTCACCGAATACGAGAAGGGGCTGCCGGTGCAGGTCGCATTCACGGACGAGCCGCTGCCCGGCTGTCTGGCGGAGGTGATCTCGCTGCGCGGCTGGAGCCAGTTCCATACCGCGGAGACGGAGAAGTACGCTCACGTCACCTATTTCCTGAACGGCGGTCGCGAGGCACCCTTCCCTGGGGAGGACAGGCTGCTGGTCCCCTCTCCCAGGGTCGCCACCTACGACCTGGAGCCGGCCATGAGCGCGGCCGGCGTCACCCAGGCGGTTTGCGACCGGCTGGGCGCCGGCGGCGACCGGTTGATCGTGGCCAACTTCGCCAATCCCGACATGGTGGGACACACGGGCGTCTTCGCGGCGACCGTGAAGGCGGTCGAGGTGGTGGACGGGATGATCGGGCGGATCGCGAGCGCGACCCTGGAACGGAAAGGCGTCCTGGCCATCACCGCAGATCATGGCAACGCCGAGCTCAAGGTGGACCTGGAGTCGGGCAAGCCGCTTACGGCCCACACCACCAGTGCCGTCCCGTTCGTCCTGGCCGGCGTCGACGGGCTGGCCAGCCTTCGCCAGGGCGGCAAGCTCGGCGACGTCGCGCCCACGCTGCTACCGCTCCTGGGGCTCGAGCCCTCCGCCGAGATGGACGGGGACGACCTCAGCCGAGCTGTTCCGGCAGGCTAACCGCTCGGCCCCGGCGCGCGGTAGGTGAGGGTGCCGTGGAGAGCAGCGTCGAGGGCCGCCAGGCTCCCGGTCGGTTCGAAGCTGATGGCGCTGATCGTGAAGCTGCCGAACCCAAGCGAGCAGCCGCGCCCGTCGCCGCGTACGTCCAGGCCGGCCACGAGGTTGGAGGGCACCCGTTCGGCGACGTCGTAGCTCCCGACCTCGAGCTGCTGGCCGAGAGGGGCCGCGAAGGTGAGCACCCAGTGTTCGTCTCCTGAGGTGGCGGTGACGGTGATCCGGGCGAGCGTGGCCTGCGCCGCGGCCTGGAAGCGGGCGTCCGGATACTCGAGCGAACTGATCGCGCCTTCGCCCACCAGGTCGCCCAGGTCGCTGGTCAGGATGAGCACGTCGTCGGCGAGGGTCGCGGGCGGGTCGGCGGAAGGACGGACGGTCATCTTTGGCCGGCCGGGACGGCGGGTGAGGGCGGCCGGTTTTGCCTGTCGCTGAAGGTGGCTTGAATTCCCCGTGGGAGCCGGCCGCGGCCGGTCGCCAATGGATGGAGCGGAGCACGCCACCAGCGGGATCATGATGACGCCCGCCGCCGCCCATCTCGGGCAGCAGGCGCCTATGCGGCTGCCCAGTCCACGTCGAGCCGGTCGAGGAAGACGCCGGCGAGGCGGGGATCGTCGATCTGGAGATCGAGCTCGTGGTTGCGCGTGAACCCGGAAAGCGACCAGTTGCAGCTCCCGAAGAGGACGGTGGCGCGATCGAAGATGCCCAGCTTGGCGTGGAGGAGCTGGTTCGGGCTGTCAGGAAAGAGGTGGGCCTGGGCACCAGCCGCCAGGAGGGCGCGCATAGAGCCTGGATTTTGCGGCTGGCCTGGCTCGAGGAGGATCCTGACCCGGATCCCGCGCCGGGCGGCCGCCTGCAGCGCCTCCAGCACCAGCCGGTCGGAGAGGACGAAGAGCTCGGCGTCGATGCTTCGCCGCGCTTGCTCGATGAGCCGGAGCAGTGCTGTCCGGATCCCTCTCCCTGGCCGGGTCACGAGTATCCGCACCGCCGGATCCGGCTGCATCGCCGGGAGCGGAGTCGGGCGGCCCGCCAGCGCCAGGTCCTCGGCGAAGACCCGTTCGAGGTTGGCCACCACCGGCCCGGTGGCCAGGACGTCGTAATCCCGGTTGTTGGCTGAGGAGCGTCCCCAGTTGATCCCGCCGACTATCGCCCGCGCGCCGTCGGCCACGACCAGCTTGACGTGGTCGATCGATCGTGCTTCGACGGGGAAGGGGACTACCTCGGCTCCGCCGCGGGCCAGCTCGTCCCAGACCCCGGCGCTGCTGCGCTCGGATGGGTCGACGATGGCGGTCACCCTGACACCACGGCGGCGTGCCGCCAGGATCATCGCCGCCAGGTCCTCGCGCTGGAACTCGTAAAGCTCCAGGTCGAGCGACCGGGCCGCGGTCGTGAGCAGGGTGTGGATGGCGGCGAAGGCCGCCGGGCCTTCGGGCAGGGGCTGGAGGCGATCGGCGCCAACGCTCAGCGGCCCGGAGCCGGCAATCCGGAGGGCCGGTTCCGGTCGAACCACGGCGGCGGTGAGTGGGCCCGGCGCGCACGACGCCAGCAGGAGCGCCAGGAGGAGGAGGGGCCGCACTGGGTTTCGCGCCGGGCCGCTCACACCCAGGAATGCTACCACAAACCTGTGTTTATGTCAAGGCCAGAAGGACGGTCGATGGCGCCTGGGGTGCGCTGGTATAATGCTGCGGCTTCGCGCCGGCGCGGGCAAGTTCAGATCATGCGTACATTCCTGGGCGTCGTAGAACTGATCCTGGCCATCCTGGTCATGCTGGGGGTGCTCCTCCAGACGCCCAAGGCCAGCGGGCTGGGCGGCACGATCGGGGGCGGAGGCGACTCGGGCGGCGGCTATCGCACCAAGCGCGGGCTGGAGAAGAACCTCTTCTACACGACGATCGGACTGGCCGTCCTGTTCGTCATCGTCTCGGTCGTCTACATCCGGGTTTGATCCGGCGGGCGCTGCTCGCCGCCGGGGTAGGCGTTCCCCTCCTCGCTCTCCTGGCGCTTCTCACCATCGTGCTGCGGGGCGTTCTCGACGCCCCGGAGAGCCCACGCCAGGGAGGGACCTACACCGAAGGCATGGTCGGCAGCCTGACCGCGCTCAATCCGCTCTACCCGGGGCTCGACGCGAACGGCCATGACGCCGATGCCCTCCTCTTCGAGCCGCTGGTTCGGGTCGGCTCGCGGGGGAACGTGGTCGGGCTGTTGAGCTCCCGCTGGGAGATAAGCCAGGACCAGCGCAGCTACGTGTTCAGCCTGCGCTCCAACGCCCGCTGGTCGGACGGCAGCCCGGTGACCGCCACCGACGTGGTCTTCACCATCCGCACCGTGCAGGACCCGCAGTTCCCGGGGACGGTGCTGGGAGCCAGCTGGAAAGACATCGTCGCCACCGAGCTCGATCCGGGGCGCGTTCGTTTCACCCTTCCCGGACGCAACGCAAGCTTCATGGCCACCCTCGGTCAGCTGGACATCGTTCCGGCTCATCTGCTTGCCGGAAAGACCGTCGCCGACGTCGCCGGACCCGGTCTCACGGGCCAGCCCATCGGAAGCGGTCCCTTCCAGATCTCGCAGCGCCTGGCGGACCGCATCGTGCTGCAGCGCAATCCGTTCACCTGGCGCCGGCCCTGGATCGACACCATCGTGCTGGAGAGCTTCTCCACCGAGGCGGCCGCCCTCCACGCCCTCGACCTGGGCCAGATCGACGGGGTGAGCGGCCTGTCGGCCGTGGGAGTGGCCCGGGAATCGCGCAACCGCCAGGTCACAGTCCAGACCAGGGCGACCTACCAGTACACCGAGCTGATCTTCAACCTGAAGCCGGAGGTGGTCTTCTTCCAGGACAGGCAGGTGCGCCGGGCGATAGCGATGGCGATCGACCGGAAGGCGCTCATCGCCCAGGTCCTCGACGGCCAGGGTCGCCCGGCGGTAGGACCGATCCCGCAGGCCATAACCTGGGCCTACGACGCCGCGGCCAGCCCTCCGGCCTACGACCCGACCGGCGCGGCCAAGCTCCTGGAGAGCGCCGGCTGGCTCCGCCAGCCGGATGGCACCCGGGTCCACGCGGGGACGGCGCTCGGCTTCCAGCTGGTGGTCTCCGGAGACCTGCCGCCCTACCGGGCGGCGGCCCAGAAGGTGGCCGACGACCTGGCCCAGATCGGCGTCGACGTGACGGTGCAGCCCGAGCCCACCGCGGTCCTCATCCACGACGCCCTCAATCCGCGCACCTTCCAGATGGCGCTGACCGCCTTCGACAACGGCCCGGACCCGGACGTTTTCCCTTTCTGGCATTCGACTCAGGCCCACCCAGGTGGCTTCAACTTCACCTCGATGCGACGCAACGTTTTCATCGACAAGGACCTCGAGGACGGCCGCGCCAGCCTCGACCTGCCTACTCGGGCCAAGGCCTACGCCGATCTGCAGGAGCTCTTCGCGGAGGAGGTCCCGGCAGTGTATCTCTACAGTCCCACCTACAGCGTTGCCATCTCCACCCGGATCCACGGGCTTCAGCTCGACCCCGCGCTGGAGCCCGACGAGAGGTTCGCCCACATCGATCAGTGGTATATCGAGGCGGGACGTTGAGCGGGATGGCATGGCGCGACGCGCTAGAATCTATGACCCGGCGTCGATGCGGCTGTGGTGAAATGGTAAACACGCTAGGTTCAGGGCCTAGTGCTCGCAAGAGCTTGGTGGTTCGAGTCCACTCAGCCGCACATCAAAACAAACGCCTCAAACGCTCGCGTCGCACACAAGCGCGGCTCGCGTGGGCCGGCGGGGCCCGCGCCTCGAACGCTCGCGTCGCACGCAAGCGCGGCGAGCGCGGACCAGCGGGGCCGCCTGACTGACTGGACGGCCGCCGAACGCCGGGCGCTAGCCCGCTTCCGCACTCCCGGCGCCGTCCAGGCGTTCCTGGACTCGCTGCCCTACAACATCGAGAGGGAAGGGGAGACCTTCCGCTCGCCGCGGCGGGTGCTGCGCGACCAGACCGCCAATTGCATCGAGGGCGCCGTCTTCGCGGCCGCCGCCCTGCGCGCGCACGGGCGCCCGCCCCTGATCATGGACCTGACCGCCGTCCACGACGAGGACCACGTGATCGCTCCCTTCCGGGAGCGCGGCCTGTGGGGCGCCGTCGGGACCAGCAAGTTCACCGGCCTGCGTTACCGCGAGCCTGTCTACCGCGGCCTGCGCGAGCTGGTCATGTCCTACTTCGAGCATTACTTCAACCTGGACGGAGAGCGCACGCTCCGCGGTTACGGCCGGCCGGTCAACCTGGCCCGCTTCGACCACCTGGGCTGGATGATGGCGGAGGGCGACCTGTGGGCGATCGCCCAGCACCTGGAGTCGATCCCCCACGTCACCATCCTGCCCGGCGGCCGGGGGCCCCGTCTGACGCCCGTGGACGAGCGCTCGATGCGGGCCGGCGTCCTGGACCATCCTGGCGTCCATCCGCGGCTCGATCCCCAAGCCCGTCCCGGCCTGGCCGCGGACGTCCATTCGCCGCGCCTCCAAATCCGGGAATATTGACATTGCTGATAACACTTGTTAAACTCCACCACTATCAATTAGCTGTCCGCGAGGGGCCGTTCGAAGTGAGGTGGAAGGAATGGGGTTGACCGCCAGGGTCCGTGTGTCCGGGAGCCGCAAGCCGCCCGAGGTGCCGCTGGAAGCCGTCCAGTCGCTGCTGACCCGGGTCATCTGGCAGGCGGTCGCCGATCTGGGGTCGGAGGCCTACCGGGCCGAGGCGGAGGACTTCTTCCGCAGCGCCGCCTTCGAGGAGTACTGCGACATCCTGGGCTGGAACGTCCGGCGGGCTCGCGCCAGCCTGGGCCGCTTCGTGGGGAGCGGAGGCCGGATCTCGGGCAACCACATGCTGCCGGCCCAGGCCATGCCCGCCGGCGCCGTCCAGGCCGCCGCCTCCCTGAACTGACGCCGGCCGCCCCGGCCACCCCGGCGGACGCGACCTCGCGCCCGGCCCTCGCCTCTAACGGGTTTCCAAACATTTCCGGCTAGCGTCTTCACCATCCTGACACCGTCCGCGCCGACGGGTAGACTGGATGCCACCGAATGAATCTCCTCCTGGTCGAGGACGAACGGAAGCTCTCCGCCCTCCTCAAGCAGCTGCTGGAGGACGAGCGCTACTCCGTGGACGTGGCCGGTGACGGGGAGCGTGCGGAGGAGCTGGCCGAGACCGCCCGCTACGACGCCATCATCCTCGACCTGATGATTCCCAAGAAGGACGGGATGGAGGTCTGCCGGTCGCTTCGCCGTAACCAGATCCGGACGCCCGTGATCATGCTCACCGCCCGCAGCCAGGTCCACGACCGGGTCGCCGGACTGGACGCCGGCGCCGACGACTACCTGCCCAAGCCCTTCGCCTTCGAGGAGCTGCTGGCCCGCCTGCGCGCCGTGGTCCGGCGCGAGGAGCGGCACAGCGACTCGACCCGGCTCCAGGTGGCGGACCTGGTGATGGACCTAAAGACACACCAGGTCCGGCGGGGCGACGGCGTGATCGAGCTCACCGCCCGCGAGTTCGCGCTGCTCGAGTTCCTCATGCGGCATCCCAACCAGGTGCTGACCCAGGCCCAGATCGCGGAGCGTGTCTGGGACTACAACTTCGAGGGCACGACCAACCGGGTGGCGGTCTACATCTCCTACCTGCGCGACAAGATCGACGAGGGCCGGACCCCGAAGCTGATCCAGACCGTGTACGGAGTCGGCTACCGGCTCTCGGGGTAAGGCGCCCATGCTGTTCCGTGGCACCCTCGTCCGGCTCTGGGCCTGGTATTTCCTGCTCCTGGTCTTCATCCTGGCCTGCTTCAACGTCATCGTCTACTTCTCCCTCTCCCAGGCTCTCAACGCCCGGGTGACCGCCGACCTCCAGGCCAAGGTGCGCGACACGGTGAGCCAGCTGATCGCGAACCCCAACGGAACCCTGACCGCCTACGGCCCCGCCGCCGACCCCTCCCTGGCCGACACCTTCGTCTTCGTGATCCAGACCAACAAGAACGGCGACCCGACGGTGGTCGAGAACTCGCCCCAGCTGAACGGCCTGGAGCAGCTGCCCAGCCAGCTTCCGATCCAGGCGGCCAAGCAGGGGACGCGCACCCAGTCGACGGTGACCATCTCCCAGGACCAGTTCGCGGTCCTCACCGAGCCGATCAAGGACAAGCAGGGCAACGTCATCGGCGTGATCCAGGCCGCCAAGCCGGTGGGGACGGTGGCGGCCACCCTGGCCAACCTGGAGGGGCAGCTGGCTCTCGCCACCGGGGTCGCCCTCCTGCTGGGCGCGATCGTGGCCCTGCTGATGGCGAACAAGTCGCTGCACCCGGTCCGCCGGGCCTTCGTCCGCCAGCGCGAGTTCGTGGCCGACGCCTCCCACGAGCTGCGGACCCCGCTGACCCTGATCAAGACCAACGCCGAGGCCTGGCTGCGCCGCACGCCCCACTCCGCGGCCGGCTTCTACGCGCGCCACATACTGGAGGAGGTCGACCAGCTGAGCTCCCTCGTCTCCGACCTGACCACGCTGGCCCTGGCGGATGCCCGCCAGCTTCGCCTGCGGCCGGAGCCGGTCGAGCTCAGCCAGGCTCTGCGGGAGCTGATCGCGCACACCGCGCCCCTGGTCGAGGAGCGCAGCCTGCGGCTGGAGTCTCGGCTGGAGCCGGTCACGATCGAGGCCGACCCCACGCGCCTGCGCCAGCTGCTTCTGATCCTGCTCGACAACGCCCTGGCCCACACGCCCGTGGGCGGCGAGGTCGGCCTGGCCACCCACCGGGTGGGCGGTCGGGCCCGGATCGTCGTCGAGGATACGGGCAGCGGGATCGAGGCCGGCGACCTGCCCCACGTCTTCGAGCGCTTCTACCGGGCTGACAAGGCGCGCACCCGGGAGCACGGCGGCACCGGTCTCGGCCTGGCGATCGCGAAGGGGATCGTCGAGGCCCACCGCGGCTCGATCGAGGTGCGCAGCGAGCCCGGCCGCGGCACCCAGGTCACGGTCTCGCTGCCCTCACTCCCAGCCACCGCAGCGGCTGCGGTCCCGGTCTCGACGCCGGCCCCTGCCGCCGCCGAAGGCTGACCTCTATCCCACCAGGCGGTCGGCGTGGGCCCAGCTGGGCAGCGGGTCGGCCGTGGCCGGCCTGGCGTCGAGGCGCAGCATGGTGTGGAGCTGGCTGAGGGCTCGCCTCAGGTCGGCCGAGTCCACCACCACCGAAACGCCCTGCGAGCCCTGGGCGTGGAGCACCGGGACGCGCACCGACTCCAGGTCCGTCAGGGCGGCGGCCATCAGCTCGGAGGCGGCGCTGCCCGCGGGGCCGACGATGCTCACCATGGCGCAGTGCGGGCGGACCTCGACCCTCAGCGTAGGGTGAGCTCGCACCTGCTGGGTAACGGCGGGAAGGTCCTCCTCCCGCAGGCACGCCGTTGCCCCCGCGGCTGTCATGGCCAGGCACTGCAGCCGCCCCGCGAGATCGGGGACGCCCAGCAGGCGCCGCAGGCTCGCGACGCCGTCGGAATCGGTCGACAGAGATAGCAGGGCGATCCCGTCCTGGTGGGCGAGCGCTACGGCCGATAGGTCGCCGTTGATCTCGAAAGCCAGCTTGCNNNNCGTCCCTCCCTTGTGTCCGAGTTTGCGCACCCGGATCGGCACCTCGTGCAGGCGGCCCAGTTCGACCGCTCGCGGCTGGACGACCCGTGAACCCATTCCCGAGAGCGCGATCAGGTCGTCGTGGCTGAGCACCTCGAGGAGGCTCGCCGATCCGACCAGGGCGGGGTCGGCCGTCATCACCCCCTCGACGTCCTTGACGATCTCGACCAGGTCCGCGTCAAGCGCGGCGCCGAGGGCGACCGCGGTTGTGTCGCTCCCCCCGCGACCGAGGGTGGTCAGCTCGCCGGCTTCCGTCACTCCCTGAAACCCCGCAACCACAGGAGTCCTGCCCTGGCGGAGGGCGTCCAGCAGCTCAGCCGGCTCGATTCGAAGGATGCGCGCTCGTCCGAACTCACTGGACGTGATCAGCCCAGCCCGGGCCGCGGTGACGGCCACCGCGGGGATCCCCGCGCTGCACAGGTGGAGCGCGATCAACCCCGCGGCGGCGACCTCGCCCGCGCTCAAGAGGATGTCCAGGTTGCGAGCCAGCGTGCCGTCGAGGAGCGGGTCGACCATGCAGGTTTCCCTGGCCAGGTCGAGCAAGGTGTCGGTCGCGTACGGATCCGGAGCGCGTCCCATGGCGGACACCACCACCACCACGTCGATCCCCGCCTCCCGCGCGCGCTGGATCTCGGTCACCGCCAGCCGCCGGACGCCCGGATCGCGCAACACGGTCCCCCCGTATTTCTGGACGACCAGTGGCATCGGCTACAGCCAGTGCGGCCGTATGCCGCTGTCCCGGTCAGCGGGCTCATGGGCAGCGCGGTCGAGATGAAGCTCGTCCCAGTAGCTCGCGGCGCGCGCGTCCCATCGGCGGCGCAGCGGATCGCGCGCCAGTTTCACGATCAGGCCAGCGGGCGTGACCACCAGGTAATACGCGGCCCCCATGAAAAGGGTGGAGATCGCAGCCCCCACGAGGGACATGATAACGATGTTTGCGGGGCAGGCCAACTTTCTTGACATGCCTTTTCGGCGCCCCTAAAATCAAAGGGTTACGCACGGGCTTGCGTAGCAACGGGGGCGGGGGTCCGCGTCGGAGTCTTCGGAAAACCATGAACCGATGAACGACGTCGTCCGCTTGCCGGATGGCGTTCGAACTTGACGTAGTAAGCGAAATCCGATTGATTTCTTGGGGGGAGGCCCTGCTTCATGTGCTTGGTCAGCGTCCATAACGAATGGGACCCGCTGGAAGAGATGATCGTCGGCATCGCCGACGGTGCCCAGGTCCCGGTCCCTGACCGTGGACTTTTTGCGGTGGATTATGCGGACCATCTCGATTCTCCGGAGGAGATACCGGCCGGGCCCTACGACGCCCAGGTCATCGAAGAGGCCGCCGAGGACCTCGACGCCCTGGCCGCGGCTCTGCGGCAGCAGGGGGTGACGGTGCGGCGACCCGCCGTGACCGACCAGACGAGATCCTTCGGCACCCCGGAATGGACCACCAACGGCTACTACAACTACTGTCCGCGGGACGTGCTCCTGCCCATCGGGCAGACCATGATCGAGATGCCGCTGGTACTGCGCTCACGCTACTTCGAGCCCTTCGCCTACCGCGAGATCCTGCTCGACTACTTCAGAAGCGGAGCCAACTGGATCTCGGCGCCCAAACCACGGCTGCCCGACGAGACCTACAACGTGCGACCCGAGTCCGGCTCGATCCTCAACGACCTGGAGCCGGTGCTGGACGCGGCCAACGTGCTCCGGATGGGTCGCGACATCCTCTGCCAGATCTCCTGCAGCGGCAACATGCTCGGCTGCCAGTGGCTGCAGAGAGTGCTGGGCGACGCCTATCGGGTCCATCCCGTCGCCGGCGTCTACGACGGCACCCACCTGGACACCACGATCACGCTGGTCCGGCCCGGCCTGGTGGTGCTCAACCCGGAACGGATCCGTCCCGACCAGGTTCCCGCCGTCTTCCGCAACTGGGAGATCATCTGGTGCCCGGAGATGGTGGACACCGGCTACTCCTGGTCCTATCCGCGGGCCTCGATCTGGCAGGGGATGAATTTCATCATGGTCAACCCGACGCTGGCGGTAGTCAACGAGCTGCAGCTGCCCCTGATCAAGGAGCTGGAAGGCCACGGGGTCGAGGTCCTGCCGCTCAAGATGCGCCACGCCCGCAACCTGAGCGGCGGGTTTCACTGCGTCACCGTCGACGTCAGGCGAAAGGGACAGCTGGAAGACTACTCATGACGGAGATGATCCACCTGGCCCTGCCCTCGATGGCTTACCTGTCCCTGGTCCTGTTCACCGTCTCCACCTGCGGCAGCCCGGGCCCCAACAACATGATGATCATGTCGTCGGGAGTCAACTACGGCTTCCGGCGCAGCGTGCCGCACGTGGTCGGGATCAACACCGGATTCCCCCTGATGGTGGTCGCGGTCGGCATCGGCATGGGCGCCATCTTTCACAGCTGGCCCGGCCTGCTCGACCTGCTGCGCCCGATCGGAGCGGCTTACCTCCTCTACCTCGCCTACCGGATAGCGACCGGCCCGATCGCCACCGACCGGCCGGTCCAGCGCCAGCCGCTCTCCCTGGTCCAGGCGGCCCTCTTCCAGCTCGTCAATCCCAAGGCCTGGGTCATGATCGTGGGGGCCCTGATCACCTACGTCGTGGGCGGGGCCAACTATCTGGTCCAGGTGGCGCTGATCGCCCTGATCTTCCTGGTGTTCGGCACCCCCTGCACCACCGCCTGGCTCTGGCTGGGCGTGTCGCTGCGGCGGATCCTGAACCGGCCCCTGCACCTGCGTGTCTTCAACCTGGCCATGGCCGGCCTGCTGGTGGTCTCGCTGGTCCCGATCTTCGCCGAGATCTACCGGAGCCTCCACCGATGACCCAGAGCCGCGTCCTCTATCGAAGCCTCGCGGCCGCGCCGCGCACCGCGGTTGGCGGGGACGGCGTCTACCTCTTCGACCAGGAGGGCCGCCGCTACCTGGATGCCTGCTGCGGGGTGGTGGTTTCCAGTCTCGGCCACAACCACCGGCGGGTGATCGAGGCGATCAAGCGCCAGGCAGAGGCGCTGGGGCCGAGGAGCTGGCGCAGTTCCTTACCGAGCGCTCGCCTGGGCTGACCCACGCCTACTTCCTGTCGGGCGGCTCGGAGATCGTCGAGCTCTGCCTCAAGACGGCCTATCAGTACCACGTCGAGCAGGGCCGGCCGGAGCGCCGCCATTTCATCGCCAGGCGCCAGAACTACCACGGCAGCACGATCGGGACCCTGACCGTCTCCGGCAACGTCCAGCGGCGCAGCATCTTCGAGCCCATCCTGGGCCCCGCCTACTTCGTCTCGCCCTGCTACGCCTATCGCGACCAGCGGCCGGGGGAGAGCGAGCGCGAGTACGGCCGGCGCCTGGCCCGGGAGCTGGAGGCCAGGATCCTTGAGATCGGGCCCGACCGGGTGGCCGCCTTCATCGCCGAGACCGTGGTCGGATCGACCGCCGGCGCTCTGCCGCCGGTCGACGGCTACTTCAAAGAGATCCGCGCCGTCTGCGACCGCTACGGCGTCCTCCTCATCCTGGACGAGGTCATGGCCGGGATGGGACGCACCGGCTACCACTACGCCTGCCTGGAAGACGGTGTGACGCCGGACATCCTGGCCGTGGGCAAGGGCCTGGCCGCCGGCTACCAGCCGCTGTCTGCGATGCTGGTCGGGCCGCAGGTCCACGCCGCCATCAGCAGCGGCTCGGGCATCCTCCGCAACGGGCAGACCTTCGTCAACCACCCGCTGGCCTGCGCCACCGCGCTCGAGGTGCAAAGGACGATCGTGGAGGAGAACCTGCTCGAGAACGTGCGCCGGCGCGGCCGCCAGCTGCGGGCACGCCTGGAGGAGGTCTTCGCCGGCCATCCCCACGTCGGCGACGTCCGCGGCCGCGGCCTCTTCAACGCGGTCGAGTTCGTCCTCGACCGCGCCACCAAGGAGCCGCTGGACCCGGACTCGGGCTTCGCGGCCCGGATCCGCGCCGCCGCCATCGAGCAGGGGCTGATGGTCTACCCCATGTCCGGCACCATCGACGGGCGCCGCGGCGACCACGTGATGATCGCGCCGCCCTTCATCTGCACCGAGGAGGAGATCGAGCTGATCGTTTCGAGGTTCGCGGCGGCGGTCGGTGCCGTCTTTCCGCAGGTCAAGCGAGAGGGAGGATTGCTGATGGTTGGAGGGTCCGGCCAATGAGCCCGAAGGCTGCCGAGGTCACGGCCTCGAAGCGAGCCGAGCTGACGCCGCAGATGCTGCAGTACGCGGAGAAGTTCGACGACCGCGGCGACATCCGCTGGCTTCCCTACCTGATGTACTTCCACGCGATCGATCACCGCTCCGAGGTGGTGAACACCGACCGCCTCGGCTTCCGCCTCTGCCACGGTCCGTCGGGCGCGGCCTCGCTGGGCGGGCCTCTGCCCGAGGGTCCAGTGCGGCTGCTCGCAGGCAGCTCCACCGTCTTCGGGATCGGGGCCACGAACGACGCCGCCACACTCCCCTCGCGGCTGTGGACCCGGCACGCCCCGTCCCTGCCCTGGCTCAACTTCGGCGCCCGCAGCCACAACTCGGCGCAGGAGCTGCTCCTCTTCGTGCTCTATCGTCACCTGCTGCCGCCGGTCGAGGAGATCGTCCTTTTCTCCGGCTTCAACAACCTGGGCCTGGCCCGGCTCCCGCGCTCACTGCAGGGGGACCACGGCGCCTTCTTCAACTGCATCGAGTTCTTCGAGCAGATGGAGAAGCTGCGAGCCAGCCACCGCAAGCCGAATTCCGTCTTCCTGCGGCCGCGTGCCCGGGCGCAGGCGCCGGAGCTCGAAGACACCGAGGTCCTGGAACTGGAGGAGCAGATCTCCACCGCCGCCGAGCTCACCATACGTCACCTGGCGATCTGGAACGTCATCTCCCAGTCCATGGGCGCCCGGCTCACCTACGTGCTCCAGCCGCTGGCGACCTGGGTCCGCAAGGAGCTGCCGGTGCAGGAGCGCCAGCTCTTCGAGGAGCTGGACACCATCTCCAACTTCGGCCAGGTCTACGGCGACATCGCCGCCATGGATTCGGGGCGGCGCTACAGTCAGGCGCTGGAGAAGGGCTGCCGGGACCTGGGGGTGCGCTACCTGGACATGAGCCCGGTGATCGCGGCCGCCGTCAAGCCCGACCACTGGCTCTTCGTCGATCGCATTCACTTCACGGACGACGGTTATGACTTCGTAGCCGGCCTGCTGGCCGATTCCCTGGAGCTGTCCTGAAGGAGGTGGCATTGCCATGGCATTCCTCAAGAGATTGCTGAGCCGGCTCTTCCGGCGCAAGCCCAAGAACAAGGACGACGCGTCCATCTATCCGATGTTCTGACGTGCTTTCAATCAGAGCGATCTACGCCATGGCCACCGATCCGGAGGGCTCCTTCCCCGGCGGCAGCCTGGTGCAGGAGATCCGCGACGAGCTGGGACGGGCCCCGGTCGACTCCCTGGGCGTCGACCTCGACGGCCTGCATCGGCTGACGCGCGAATGGTGCTCGGCCGAGACCGGCCGCTACCTGAGCCTTCTCGCCCAGACGGCGGGAGCCGAGGCTCGGCGGGTCGCCGTCCGGCGGGCGGCGCTCGGCTGCGCCCCGCTGGCTCTGGTTGCGGGCGCCTGGCTGCAATGGCTCAGCCACCCGGGAAACGCTGACGACCCGATGCTGCTCCGCATCCTGGCCGTCTACGCCTCGGACCTGGGCGTGGGGGAACCGCGCGCCTCGCGCGGCAGCGCCTACCAGGCCCTGCTCCGTCACCTGTCGCTCGCCGAGCACGCGGCGCCGGCGCCGCGGATCACGCTCGATCAGCGTATCGCCGAGGGCGCCTTCTCCCTGCCGGCCCTCCTCCTGGTCATGAGCCGGCGGCCGGACGACTTCCTGCCCGAGATCCTGGGGGCCGACCTCTGCCTTCGCACGGCGGGGCTGCTGCCCCCGCTGGCCCTGGTCAAGGCCGAGCTGCCGGAGGCAGCCGCGGAATGGCGCGCCATCGATCCGGGCGCGGCCCGCCAGCCTGGCCAGCCGTCCGACCTGGAGCGCTGCCGGGCGGCGGTCGACGTCCTCCTGGCCAGGGACCGGGCCGCCGCCGAGCGGCTTCGAGCGGGCTGGCGCTGGGCCCTGGACAGCCTCCGGCGCTGGAGTGACGCGCTCTACCTCGAGCTCGACGCCGCCCGCGATCCAGCCTTCGAGATGGCGGAGCTGCTTCACCTGCGGGCGCGGGAGGGCGCCATCTATCACCAGCGGTACCGGCTCCAGGACCGGCCTCTCTCGGACTGGCTGCAGGCGAGCCGGCACGACGCGAGCGGCTTCCTGGCCGCCCTTGCCGCCAGCTCGCTGGTCAGGCCGGGACGGTCTCGGTCGAGCCCGCTGGTGTCGGGACTGATCGCCGAGAACGGCCCCATGTTCCGGGTCTTCGCGCCACAGGACCTGGGCATCATCTGCCGCTGGATCGACTCCCTCGCGCCGCGCTGGCGCTCGACCGGGGCGGAGCCGGCGGCCGAGCCTGCCCAGGTCGCGCCGAGCGCGCCACCGACCGCCCCGCCGACCACGCCGCCGAGCACTTCTGTTCCCCTCCTCCCGGCGCTGCAGGGGCGCGACCCTGGCGAGGACCGCGCCCCGAGCAGCCTGCGCGAGGCCTATCACCTGCTGCAGCGGCGGACCGAGACCCCGGCGCTGCGGCGTTTCGCCATCCAGTACGTGCAGCACTGGCTGGCACGCTCCCGCCAGGGGATCGACCGGGCCGAGAACCAGCTCCCGCCCCGCTGGGGTCCGCAGGGATTGCGGTCCTGGCTCCTGGCCCAGCACGACCGCCACGACCAGGAGTTCCGCTCCACGGCGGAGGTTCCGGTGCCCTCACGGGAGGCACTGATCGACTCCACCGTGCAGCTGGCGCCGCTGACCATGATCGACGGCTCCTGGCTGCGAGGCTTCACGGACTACGAGTACGCCTCCTCGGAAACCGGCTACTTCCTCTTCCACACCTACTGGGACGAGCTCGGCAACGGCGAGCCCCGCCTCAACCACCCGCTGATCTACCGGGAGCTGCTGGCGGAGATGGGATTCGCCGTGCCTCCCACGGCCTCGCGCGAGTTCGCCTTCTGGCCGGGATTCAGGGAGAGCTCGCTGGAGCTTCCCGTCTACTGGCTCAGCGTCGGCCGCTTCCCACGGACGTTCATGCCTGAGATCCTGGGGCTGAACGTGGCCATGGAGCTGTCGGGGGTGGGCGGCAGCTACCGGCGCTCGAAGATCGCGCTCCAGGCCTATCGATTCAGCACCCGCTTCGTCGACATCCACAACACCATCGACAACGTGGCCGCGGGCCACTCGGCCTGGGCCGCCGACGCGGTCGACAGCTACATGGCGGCGCTGCCGCTGTCGACCGGCGCCGCGGCACGGGCCCAGGCCTGGGAGCGGATCCGCGTCGGCTACCGGTCCCTCAACCCGCCGACCGGCTTCTGGGCCCGGCAGTTGGCGCGCCTGCGGCCGCGGCCCCAGGCGCTCCCATCGGGTGAGCTGGTCCACGCGGCCGCCGGAGGCGGCCTCACGTGATGGAGCCCACGTGGCCGACCTGATCCTCGGCATCTCGGCCTTCTACCACGACAGCGCGGCCGCGCTGGTCCGCGACGGGGTGCCCGTGGCCGCGGCCCAGGAGGAGCGTTTCAGCCGCAAGCGCCACGACCCCTCTTTCCCGGAGCGGGCGGCGGCCTACTGCCTGCGCGAGGCTGGCGTGGGTCTCGATGACGTCTCGGCCATAGCCTATTACGAGGACCCGGCGCTCAAGTTCACTACCTGGCCGTGGCTCCGGACGGCTTTCGATCGTTTCGCGAGACGCTGCCGGAATGGCTGGGCTGGAAACGGCGCGCCGACCGGGAGGTGCGGCGGCAGCTGGCCGGGCTCGGCATGGGCAGCGTGCCGCCGATCACCTGCCGCCTGCACCACGAGTCGCACGCCGCCTCGGCCTTCCTGCCCAGCCCCTACGAGACGGCAGCCGTGCTCTGCATCGACGCCGTCGGCGAATGGGCCACGACCACCATCTGGCAGGGGCGGGGCTCCCGCCTTCGCCGGCTGGCCGAGCTGCGATTCCCGCATTCGCTCGGGATGCTCTACTCGGCCTTCACCTACTTCTGCGGCTTCAAGGTCGACTCCGGCGAGTACAAGCTGATGGGGCTCGCTCCCTACGGCAAGCCGCGCTACGCCGGGCTGATCCGGGAGAAGCTGATCGACATCAAGGAGGATGGCTCCTTCCGCCTCGACCTGCGCTACTTCGAGTTCCTGCGAGGCCAGGTCATGACCGGCAGGGCCTTCGAGGACCTGTTCGGAGGCCCGCGGCGCCGGCCGGAAGCCAGGGTGACCGAGCGCGAGTTCGACCTGGCCGCCTCCGTGCAGGAGGTGACAGAGGAGGCGGTCCTCAAGCTGG
>VBIC01000029.1:44057-46513 GCA_005881425.1 Chloroflexota bacterium
CCGCCTACAGCGACCAGGAGATCGCCACCTTCCTCGACTCCAACCGGATTCCCTACACCCGGCAGGAGCCGGCGGAGATGGCCTCCCGCGTGGCGGCCGCCCTGAGCCAGGGCAAGGTCGTGGGCTGGTTCCAGGGCCGGATGGAGTTCGGCCCGCGGGCGCTGGGGGCCCGCTCCATCCTGGGCGATCCCCGGCGTCCGGAGATGCAGTCCGTGATGAACCTGAAGATCAAGTTCCGGGAGTCCTTCCGGCCCTTCGCGCCCTCGGTCCTGGCCACGGACACCCGCGAGTACTTCGACCTGGCCCAGGAGAGTCCCTACATGCTGCTGATCGCCGACGTGGCCGCGGACCAGCGGATCCCGACGCCCGACGCCAACGGCGCGACCGGCCTGGACCTCCTCCACCTGCGGCGATCGACGATACCCGCGGTGACGCACGTGGACGGCTCGGCCCGGATCCAGACCGTGACCGAGGACGTGCATCCCGCCTACCATCGCCTGCTGACCACCTTCCGGGGCGTGACGGGGTGTCCGGTGCTGGTGAACACCTCGTTCAACGTGCGGGGCGAGCCCATCGTCTGCTCGCCGGCGGACGCCTACACCTGCTTCATGCGTACCGACATCGACATGCTGGCCCTGGGCAGCTTCCTGCTGGAGAAGGCGGCCCAGCCCGAGTGGCGTGAAAGCCGCGACTGGCGGCAGACGATCCCGCTGGACTGACCGGCTGGCCGTGGGCACCGAACTGCGCCTGGGGACAGCTTCGGCGCCCCCACTCGCCGCCCAGGTAAGACACGCTGCCCTGGTGCTGGAGGACGGCCAGGCCTTCGTCGGCCGGGCCATCGGGGCCGCGGTGCTGGGCCAGGGCGAGGTGGTCATCAACACCGCGATGACCGGCTACCAGGAGGTGCTGACCGATCCCTCCTACGCCGGACAGATGCTCTGCATGACCTATCCGCTTCAGGGCAACTACGGCACCCGCGCCGGCGACTGTGAGTCAGACCGGTCCTGGGCCAGGGGCTTCATCGCCCGCTGGGTCTGCGACCGCCCCTCCCACCACTCTTCGACCGCCTCCCTGGACGCGTTCCTTCGGGCGCAGGGCGTTCCCGGAATCTGCGAGGTCGATACCCGGGCGCTGACCCGCCATCTGCGAGCACACGGCACGCTGCGGGCGGTGCTGTCACACGAGGCGGAGCGGCCCGACGCGGCCCGGCTGAGCGCGCTGCGCGAGCTGGCCCGCGAGGTCACGCCCCTCTCCGACCAGGACCTGGTGAGGCAGGTCTCGCGCGGCAGCACGGCGGAATGGCTCGAGCCGCCGCCCCCGGAGCTCCGCGCCCGGGGCTGCGTCGACGGCGGCGGGCTGACCGTTGCCGTCCTCGACCTCGGGGTCAAGCGCAACCTGCTGCGCTCGCTGCGCCAGCGCGGCTGTCGCGTGGTCGTCCTGCCCTACCGAGCGACGTGGGAAGAGGTGCGGGCCACCGGGGCCGGGGCGCTGGTGCTGAGCAACGGGCCGGGCGATCCCGCCACCCTGGAGGGCCCCGTCGAGCTCTGCCGGGCGGCGATCGGCCGCCTCCCGCTGCTGGGCATCTGCCTCGGCCACCAGGTCCTCGGCCGGGCGGTGGGGGCGACGACCTCCCGCCTGCCCTTCGGTCATCACGGGGCCAACCATCCGGTCAAGGACCTGGTATCGGGGACGGTCCGGATCACCAGCCAGAACCACGAGTTCCAGGTCGACGCGGCCAGCCTGCCGGCCGGAGATTTCTTCATCAGCCGGGTCAACCTCAACGACGGATCGGTCGAGGGACTGGCCCACCGGTCCCTGCCGGTCTTCAGCCTCCAGTACCATCCCGAAGGCTGCCCCGGCCCGACCGACAACCAGGACCTGCTCGATCGCTTCGTCGAGCTGGCCCTGACCGGTCGCTCGCCGGCGAGCACGATCGCAGGCGTCCCGGTCGTCGCGCCCCGGCCGCGCAAGGTGCTGATCATCGGCTCGGGACCGATCGTCATCGGCCAGGCAGCCGAGTTCGACTACGCCGGGACCCAGGCCTGCAAGGCTTTGCGCGAAGAGGGGGTCGAGACGGTGCTCGTCAACTCCAACCCGGCCACGATCATGACCGACGAGGACGTCGCCGACCGGGTCTATATCGAGCCCCTGACGGTCGAGGCGGTGGAGAAGGTGATCGACCGCGAGCGCCCCGACGCCGTGCTTCCGACGCTGGGCGGACAGACGGGGCTCAACCTGGCCATGGAGCTGCACTGGCGGGGAGTCCTGGACCGTTACGCCGTGAGGTTTCTGGGAGCGGACGCCGGCGTCATCCGCCGGGCCGAGGACCGCGCCGCCTTCAAGGAGCTGCTGCTGGGGATCGGCGAGCCGGTGCCTGCGTCGCGCGCCTGCGGCTCTCTCGAGCAAGCCCTGACCTTCGCCGCGGAGGCGGGCTTGCCGCTGGTGGTGCGCCCCGC
>VBIC01000178.1:0-1406 GCA_005881425.1 Chloroflexota bacterium
GGACCTGGATCCACGCGGCCGTGGTGGCGGCACTCGGCCAGCTCGGGTGGCTGGAGAGTGACGAGATGGAGCAGCTGGCCGGCTTCGGCCGGCCCGTCCTGACCAACCACCGCAAGATCAAGGTGGGCGAGGCGCGGCCTATCTTCAGCCTCTGACTGTCAGAGCTCGCGCGGCTCGCGCGGCCAGCCCGGCCGCGAGGGCCATGAATTTCCGGTGGGCGAGCCGAGGATCGTGGGAGCCGGACGGGCGAGACCAAAAGCGGGACCCGCAAGGAAGGCAATGCCGCTGACTAACGCCCCTATCCACGCCATGTCCCAGCTCCCTGTCGTTAGTTTCAACAGGAGACCCCCGATGGCGACCCCGACCAGCGCCTCGGCCGCAACGGCGACGGCGCCCAGAATGGAGGAGACGACGGCGTGGGCAGCATGCAACCTTCGATCCAGACCGGCCGCCTGGACCAGGGCAAGAACGACAACCAGGCCAGCCAGGCCGGCGCCCAGCGTCGCGAGCAGGTACTGCCGGCTGGGGCTGAGCTGGTTGGTTACAGCGTTCGCTAACAGTCCGGGAAAGTACGCGGAGAGAATGCCCAAATAGAAAGGATGAATCCGGCCGAGGACGCGGTCCACGCCGAGGATCGGGGCGACGACCCCTTGCAGGAGCCCCGCCAGATGAAGCGCCAGCGCGATCATCAGCAGGAGAACGCCTGCCATGAAGCACCAGCCGGCCACGGCGACCAGCCGTTGGGGACCGGGAGGGAGCTGGTTGGTGAGGGAGTTGGAGAATACGCCGAGCAGGAATCCAGCGCCGATGCCAATGAGCCCACCGATTGCTCGCCTGACGACCTGGTCGGCCACGCCCGCCTCCTGGTCCTGCTTTGAGGGAACGCTCGGAGTCTAGTCCGCCTGGCGCCGCCGTCAAGAGGCTGGCGGCGTCGCTCTCATCCGCCGGATTCATCGCGGCTGACGAAGAGGCGGCGGAGCTCTTCGCCTGCGCTGCCGGCGACGTCGGGCGCCTCGAGTCGCTGCTCGCGCGCCGCCTGACCGGTGAGCCGCTGGCCTGGATTACCGGGAGGGTGTCATTCTGCGGCCTGGAGATTCGGGTCGATCCCGGCGTCTACGTTCCACGCTGGCAGAGCCAGGCGCTGGCGCGTCATGCGCTGGCGCGGCTTCCGGCTGGCGGCGTGGCGGTCGACCTCTGCACCGGCAGCGGGGCGATCGCCAGGACGTTGATCGCCAACCGCCCCGGCGCGCGCATAGTGGCGTCCGACATCGACGAGCGTGCCGTCGCCTGCGCCAGGGCCAACGGCGTGGAAGCCTATCGCGGCGATCTCTTCGCCCCGCTGCCGTTGACACTGGCGGGAAGCGTCGACATGGTCGTGGCGGTCGTGCCCTACGTGCCCACGGGCG
>VBIC01000178.1:1412-3561 GCA_005881425.1 Chloroflexota bacterium
CAGCGCGACACCTTCACCTTCGAGTCGACGCTTTCCTATGACGGCGGCCCAGACGGGGCGGACGTCCTTCGGCGTGTACTCGCCGAAAGCCCTCGGTGGCTACGGCCGGGCGGGGCACTGCTGCTCGAGCTCGGCGGCGGTCAGGGGGATCTGCTGGCCGACGATCTGGCGCGCCTCGGCTACGTCGATATCCGCGTTCTGGTCGACGAAGAGGGTGATGTCCGCGGCATCGAGGCTACGCTCGTTCAGCGGCGCTGAAAGCAATGGTCGGCGCCAGACGATGGCCGCGACGCTAGATTTCTCGCAGTCGGGAGGGCTGGCCACCACACTCGGACGCGAACTGTACTGCGGCTCGGCCGATCTGCTTTGGGGAAGCGCGGAATGCCGCCCTCATGGCATGGCGGGCTTTAGGTGTCTGCATTGAACGAGCAGTGCGTCGAATTCATCCTTGAGGCTGTTGATTGGCGCCTGGTCCCCCTGTGAAAGCGTCTTCCGGCTACTTCTCCGTTCCATACACGGCCAGCATAGGCAAAAAGTAGGCCCGGTCCCCCTCGACCTTGTAACGGGCGAGTAACGGGCGTGCGGCTTCCGCGTCGCTGACGGTTATACCGGGGTGGTGGAATCGCGCCTTCGCGGGCGCCGGTGGATCGAGCTGGCGGTCATCGGCATCCTCCTCGCCGTCTACGCCTGGCGCTTCGTCCTGCCGGTCTTCACCACGGCCAGCCCGCGCGCCGACGACTTCCAGGATTATCTCTACGCCGCCCACCAGATCGCCATCGGCGGCAACCCCTACGGCGACTTCCTGCGCAACCACCTGCCCTGGGACTGGTCGCTGAGCAGCGGCTATCTCTATCCGCCGGCCTTCGCCGCGCTGCTGATCCCGCTGACCTGGCTGCCGGGCGACATCGCCGTGCGCCTGTGGCTGCTCCTGATCCAGGGCATGGTCCTGGGCAGCCTGCTGGTCGTCTACGCGGTGATCGGGCGCCCCTCGCGCCGGGAGGTGCTGGCCGCGACCGCCGTCGTGACCTCCTTTTTCCCGCTGGCGGCCAGCGTGTGGACCGGCGCCATGAACACGCTCCTCCTCTTCCTGCTCACCCTGGCCTGGGCGTTCTGGCTGCGCCGCCGCGACCTGCTGGCGGGCGGCCTGATCGGAGCCGCCGCGGTCTTCAAGGTCTTCCCGGCGGCCCTCCTCCCCTACCTCGCCTGGCGGCGCGACTGGCGGCTCTGCGCGGCGCTGGTCGGGACCGGAATCGCGGGACTTGGCCTCTGCTTCCTGGTCACCGGATGGGACCACAACCTCTATTACTTCCGCGAGCTGCTGCCCCACCTGTCGGCCGGCACGGGCTATCGCGAGAACCAGTCGCTGGCGGGAGCCGCGACCCGGCTGTGCGATCCGTCGACCGCCGATCATGGCGGCTCGGCGGGATGGTGCGGCCGGGCGATCGCGTGGCCCGCGGCGGGGGCGGTGATGGTCCTGGTCCTGGTGGCGACGCGGCGGCCGGTCCGCCGGGGCCTGGAGTTCGCTCTCGCGGTCTGCGCCCTGCCCTTGATCAGCAGCGTGACCTGGAGCTTTCACCTCGTCCTGCTTCTGCTGCCGGTGGCGCTCCTGGTCCGGCATGTGTTCGAAGGTGGGTGCTCGCAGGTGCAGCGCCGGCTACTGCTGGCGGCCTGGGCCTGCTTCGCCCTGGCACCCCTGGTTCACTACGCGCTGATCATCGAGCCCGTGAGCGCGAGCGGCATCGCCGGAGCGGTGCTAGGGACATTGAATGCGTTCTTCGACGAGACCTACCTGATCGGGACTCTCGTGCTGCTCGGCGTCATCTGGTTCGAGGTCCGCCGTGGGGCAAACACGACGGCGCTGGCCGCATCCCAAACCGTCGCGGCCTAAGGCTTGGCCGACTGGAAACAACGGGTCGTCGGAGCGCCCTTCGTGATAGGACCGCATCAGCTGCGCCTGCTCTTCGACGATGGCATGGTCGGTGATATCGACTTTTCTTCATGGCAATGGAGCGGCATTCTCGAGCCGCTCCGCGATCCATCCTTCTTTGCACAGGTTCGCGTCGATCCGGAGGCGGCAACAATTGTCTGGCCGAATGGGATCGACATGGCCCCGGAACCGCTCTACGAGGAGGCTCGTCGCCATCCCCTT
>VBIC01000113.1 GCA_005881425.1 Chloroflexota bacterium
CTTCCTGGTCACGACCTTCGTGGTTGGCTGGAGCTGCTGGGCCCCGGTCATGGCGAGCGAGCTCCGCCTGATCACCCTCCCGGCCAGCGTCGTGGCAACGCTGGTGACAGTCGGCCTATTCTCACCCTCCATCGGGGCCTTGACGGTGACCGCAAGGCGCAGGGGCATCGACGGCCTGCGAGACCTCATCGCCCAGGCGCTGCACTGGCGGGTCGGACCCCAGTGGTACGTCCTGGCCCTGCTTCTGCCGGTGAGCGTGCGTCTGATCGGCCTCGCAGTCGGGGTCAGCCCGTCGGCCGCCTTCTCGGACGTCCTGGCCCTGGGCGCCTGGCTCAGCGCTCCACTGGCGCTGCTCACCGTAGGGCTGCTCAGCTCACCGCTGGGCGAGGAGGTGGGCTGGCGAGGTTATCTCCTCCCCAGGCTGCAGCGGCGCGTCGACCCGGCCGCGGCGGCGGTGGCGGTGGGCCTGATCACCTGTGCCTGGCACGCTCCGCTGTTCGCCATGTCCTTCATGCCCCAGAGCCACCTGCCCTACCTGCTCTTCTGCGTCAGGACCCTGGCGGTGGCGGTGATCGCGGCATGGCTCTACAACCGGACCGGGAGCGGCCTGCTGGTGGTCATCCTCTTCCATGCCGCGCAGAACGTGGGGCCCAACTCGGTGACGGTCAGAGCCGAGACCGGCAATCTCGTTCCCTACGTGGTTGCGGCCGCGCTCTACCTGGCGGTGGCGCTCCTGCTCCTCCGTCCGCTTCGACGATCGCTAGCATGGGAGACGTGAAGTACGGCGCGCGAATGATCGCCGAATCGACGCTGGAGGCAGTACCGAACCCGAACCCCGAGCGGGACTACGAGATCGACTTCACCTGCCCGGAGTTCACCTGTCTGTGCCCGCGCTCCAACTTCCCCGACTTCGCGACCATCCGCATCCACTATGTGCCTGATCAGAAGGTGGTGGAGCTGAAATCACTCAAGCTCTACCTCAACAAGTTCCGCGACCAGGAGCTCTTCCACGAGGCCGCGGTCAACCGGATCCTGGACGACCTGGTCACGCTCCTGCAGCCGCGCACCATGGAAGTCGTCGGGGACTTCAACGTCCGCGGCAACATCAAGACCGTGATCAGGGCGCGGCACGCTCAGCCGGGGTTTGCGCCGAACGGTTCTCGGTAGACTTGCCAGGATCCATGAAGACCGAACCACGCGCGGCGGCCACCGGCAAGGACGGCCTGTCGGAAAGCGAGCTGCTCGGCCTCTACCGCGAGATGCTGCTCATCCGGCGCTTCGAGGAGAAGACCGCGGAGATGTATCAGATGGCCAAGATCGGAGGCTTCTGCCACCTCAACATCGGTGAGGAGGCCGCCATCGTGGGTACCATATCCGCGCTCCGGGCCGCGGACTATGTCTACAGCAACTACCGCGAGCACGGGCATGCCCTGGCCAAGGGGGTCGAGGCGCGGGCCGTGATGGCGGAGCTCTATGGCAAGGAGACCGGCACCTCGAAGGGTCGCGGCGGGTCGATGCACCTCTTCAGCGCCGAGCACCGTTTCCATGGCGGCTACGCGATCGTGGGTGAAGCCCTGCCCATCGCTGTGGGCACCGGCTACGCCATCGTCTACCAGGACAAGCCGGAGGTGGTCATGTCCATCTTCGGAGACGGGGCGACCAACATCGGCGCCTTCCACGAGTCGCTCAACGTGGCCAAGCTCTGGAAGCTGCCGATCGTCTTCGTCTGCATCAACAACCAGTACGGGATGGGGACGGCGGTCAGTCGCGCCTCGGCGGTGAGCGAGATCTGGAAGAAGGCCTGCGCCTACGACATGACCGGCGAGCGTGTCGACGGCATGGACGTGCTGGCGGTGCGGGCGGTCACCGACCGGCTGGTGAGCCAGGCGCGGGAGCGGCGCGAGCCCAGCCTGCTGGAGTGCGTCACCTATCGCTACAAGGGCCACTCCATGTCCGACCCCGATACCTACCGCCAGAAGGAAGAGATCAAGGAATGGCAGGGCCGGGACGCCATCCTGTCCCTGGGCAATCACCTCAAGCAGCTCAAGCTCGCCGGTGACCAGGACCTGGAACGGATCGACCAGGAGGTGACCGCCGAGGTCGAGGAGGCGGTCAAATTCGCCGAGGAGAGCCCCGAGCCTGACCCACGCCAGCTCTACCGCTACGTCTACGCCGACGAGGAGGCCGGCTGATGCCAGTCCTCAACATTAGAGAGGCCCTGAACCAGGCGCTGCGCGAGGAGATGATCCGGGACGAGAAGGTCTTCCTGCTGGGCGAGGACATCGGGCTCTACGACGGCTCCTTCAAGGTGACCCGTGGGCTCTACAAGGAGTTCGGGGAGCGCCGGGTGCTGGATACGCCGATCGCCGAGGAGATCATCGTCGGGACCGCCATCGGGGCCGCCATGGCCGGCCTGCGGCCGGTGGCGGAGATGATGACCGTCAACTTCATCCTGGTCGCGATCGACCAGGTGGTCAACGCGGCCGCCCACATCCACTATATGTTCGGCGGCGGCGTGAAGGTGCCGCTGGTCATCCGGGCGCCCGGCGGGGGCGGCCATCAGCTCGGGGCCCAGCACTCGCACAGCCATGAGAACTGGTTCGCCCACGTCCCCGGCCTGAAGGTGGTCGCTCCCGGCACCCCGGCCGATGCCAAGGGCATGCTGAAGGCCGCGATCCGAGACGACAATCCCGTGATGTTCATCGAGAACGAGGGCACCTACGGGGTCAAGGGCGATGTGCCCGAGGGCGAGCACCTGGTCCCCCTGGATCGCAACGAGATCAAGCGGGAAGGAGATGACCTGACCATCTGCGCCTACTCGCGCATGCTCGTGGTCGCGATGGACGCGGCCAGGGACCTGGAGGCGGACGGCATCAGCGCCGAGGTCGTCGACATGCGGGCGCTCCGGCCCCTGGACATGGGGCCGGCCCTGGAGTCGGTACGCAAGACCGGACGGGTGATCACGGTCGAGGAGGGATGGCGCTCCTTCGGCGTGGGCGCCGAGATCGCCTCCCGGATCTACGAGGAGGCCTTCGACGACCTCGATGCGCCGGTGGCGCGGCTGGGCTCCGCCGAGGTCCCAACCCCCTACAACAAGCGGCTGGAGAAGATCACCTTCCCCGGCAAGGCAGACGTGGTCGTGACGGCTCGGGCTCTGCTGGGCAGGAACTAGCCTCGATGCCCGACGTCCAGATGCCTCGGCTTTCGGACTCGATGGAGACCGGGAAGATCATCCGCTGGATTCGGCAGGAAGGCGAGGAGGTCAAAAAGGGCGAGCCCCTGGTCGAGATCGAAAGCGACAAGGCCAACATCGAGGTCGAGGCCTACGCCTCGGGCCGCCTGAGCAAGATCGTGGTCCCGGAAGGCGAGAGCGCGCCCATCGGCGCGGTGATCGCGCAGATCGGGGGCGAGGCCACCCGCAGGGGCGCGGAGCTGGCAAAGGAGGAGCGTGCCCCACAGCCCAGGGCGGCCCAGCCGGAGGAGCACGTAGCCCAGGCCCAGGCCGCCGCGACCGCCGCGGCCGCCGGCCCCCAGCGCGGCGCCGAAGCGGGTAGCGGGGAGCAATACCCGCAAGGCGGCGTGGACGACCGGACCGAGGCCGGGGCCGCCGCCCAGGCGGCGCTGCAGAGCCTCCGCCGCAAGGCACCCGCGGACGCCGACGGAGACCGGATCAAGGCCTCCCCGGTGGCGCGCCGCCTGGCCGAGGAGATGGGCGTAGACCTGCGCCGGGTCGAAGGCACCGGTCCAGGTGGGCGGATCACTCGCGAGGACGTCGAGGCCGCCCGGCCGGCCGGAACAAAGCCGGCGGAGCGCGAGACCACCGCTCCGGCGCAGGCAGCCCCCGCCTCAGGGGCGGGGCGGACAGCCACCCCCCGTCCCACCGAGCCGGTCGAGGTGGTAGAGCTCTCCAGGATGCAGGCGACCGTCGCCGTGCGCCTGGCGCAGAGCAAGTTCTCGGCGCCTCATTTCTACGTCACCTCCGAGATCGCCATGGACGACGCCGTCCGCTTCCGCCGGGAATTCAACGAGTCGGTGCCGCCAGAGGAGGCGATCAGCTTCAACGACCTGATCGTCAAGGCGGTGGGGCCGACGGCAGGATCGAGCGCAAACGGGAGGTCAATATCGGGATCGCGGTGAACCTGCCCGACGGACTGATCGTGCCGGTCCTCCACGACGCGGACCGCAAGCCGCTCAAGCAGATCGGGACCGAGGCCCGGGCCCTGATCGATCGGGCCAAGAGCCGTAAGGCTCGCGCGGAGGACTACCAGGGGAACACCTTCAGCGTCTCCAACATGGGGATGTACGACGTCGACCAGTTCACGGCCATCATCAACCCGCCGGACTCCGCGATCCTGGCGGTGGGGTCGATCCTTGACAAGCCGGTGATCCGTGACGGCCAGGTGGCGGTGGGCAAGCGGATGCGGGTCACGCTCTCCGTGGATCACCGCGTCTTCTACGGGGTCACGGCCGCCCAGTTCCTGCAGGAAGTGAAGCGGCTGCTCGAGCATCCGGTCGCGCTCGTCCTCTAGGGAGACTCAACCGGGAGGACGGGTGAGCCGCCAACCCAGGCCTGGCGCCTCGAGCGGACTGGAGCTGACCAGCGGCACCATGCGGCGCTGGTCGCCGACCTCCACCGTCAGCGTCCCGACCACCGTGCCCGCCGCGAGCGGTGGCTGGAGGGTGCGGACGACGGCCTGGCGGCGCAGCGTCATGCCATCGGCATAGAGGAACTGGAGCAGGTCGTCGGGCCGGGCTCCGGTCGCCGCTCCCCAGGGCGCCCGGTAGAGGGCGACGGGTTCCAGCTTGTGGACCACGATCTCGTAGTGCAGGTGAGCCACGACCGAGCGGACCAGGGCCCGGGTGGCGTCGAAGGCGGCGGGCAGCGAGGCCTGTCCCATGACCGCTCCGTAGATCTCCACCGGAAAACCCTGGACGCCGGACTGGGCGACGAATACGAAGTTGCCACCGGCTTGATCGGTATGCCCGGTCTTGATCCCGATCACCACACCCTCACCGAGGAGCGCGTCGGTGGAGCTGCGGGTGCCCGCGATGGGCAGGGTCACGGCCGGCTGGGCGACGATGCGCGCGAACACCGGGTCCCGCATCGCCCGCTGGGCGAGGGTGACGAGGTCCACCGGTACGCTGACGCTCGCCGGAGAGAAGCCGCTGGCATCGGCGTAGTGGGTGCTGACCATTCCCAGCGCGCCGGCGCGCTGGTTCATCCGGGCCACGAAGGCGGCGAGCGACCCCGAGTCCCAGCGCGCCAGGAGGTCGGCGAAATTGCCGGCCGAGGGAATCAGAAGGCCCTGCAGGAGCTGGTACTCGCTGAGCCGCTCCCCGGCCACCACCGGCAGTGAGGACTCGTCCAGGGCGACATCGTGCTGGTAGTCGGCCACGTCCGCCGCGGTCAGGGTGACCGTGGGCCCGGGCTGGTCGATCCCGAGCGGGTGGTCCTCCAGGATCAGCAGAGCGACCATGACCTTGGCGGTGCTGGCCATGGGGATCGGCTGGAGAGGGCCGGAGCTTCCCATCGATCCCAGGCCGGTGACCCGTAGGGTCGCCTCGCCGCGTTGCGGCCAGGGCAAGGCTGGGGCGGCGCCCAGCTGGGTGGCCGCGGCCGCGGTCACCACCGGAGAGACGAGGGGATAGGCGCGCAGCAGCTGGACGGCGCTTGCGACCAGCCCGGCGATGAGGACGACCAGGACGGCCCGACCTGCCCAGCGGAGGAGGCCCGGCCGGCGCCCATGAGAGGCCGGGCGCACGCTAGGCGCGCCCGCGCAGCGCCTGGAGAAGGCGGCCGGTCGAGCCGGCGATCCCGTAGCGCTCCTCGAGCCGGGCCAGCGCCGCCGGATCGCCGGCCTCCCGAGGACGCCGGGCGTGCGGCATGGGTACGGCGGCGGTGGCGACGGGCATCGCGACCCGCCGCGCCCGCTCCACGTAGCGAGCGGCCTCGGGGCCGAGCCGGCCACTCTGGAGCAGGGCGTCCAGGTCGCCGTAGCGCCGGATCAGCTGGGCCGCCGTCTTCTCACCAACTCCCGGGACGCCGGGGAGCCCGTCGGAGGGATCGCCGCGCAGAACGGCGAAGTCGCCGTAACGCCGGCCCGGGATGCCGTAGCGGCGCTCCACCTCAGCCTCGTCCACCACCGCCAGCCGGCCGATGCCCTGCTGCGTGTAGAGCACGCGGACGTCCGGATCCCGCACCAGGGCGAAGAGGTCGCGATCGCCGGTCACGATCTCCACCGTCCCCTGCAGCTTGGGCAGCAGAGAGGCGATCACGTCCTCGGCCTCATAGCCGGCGGCGCCGATGGCCTGGACTCCGATGACCTCCAGTACGGCCAGGATGATCGGCTCCTGGGGCTCCAGCTCGGCCGGCATCGCTCCCCGGACAAGGCGATGGGTCTTGTAGCTGGCGATCACCTCGACCCGAAAGGCCGGGCGCCAGTCCCTGTCGGTCGCCACCACCAGGGCCCGCGGATTCCGGTCCGTCACCAACCGGGCCAGCATGTCGAGGAAGCCGCGGACGGCGTTGACCGGCTCGCCCCGGGGCGACCGGACGGTGGTCGGGACCCCGAAGAAAGCACGGAACATGACGCTGGAACCGTCCACCAGAAGCCAATCGCATGCCATCGCGAGGGATGGTAGCCCAGCGCGGCGCCGGGCGACGACCGACGGTCGGACGGCGTCCACCCCGCCAAGGTGACCCGCTGTAGTAGTCTGTTTCACGGCCAGTAACGCCACGCACAGCCCTTTCTCTCGTCACTGCAAGTCCTGCACTGGCCGCAGCACCTGACGACGAGCGGTTCACCTGGGGAAGGAGGCTGAACCATGAATCGGCGTGGCGTCATCGCGCGAAGCTGGGTCTTCAACCTGGCGATCATGCTGGCCGCGGGATTCGCGGCCATGGCTCCCAGCCAGGGAACACAGGGAGTGACAGGAGTGGCGGCCGGGCCGGCCCCGGCCAGGGGCAAGGCGGGCGCGATCGAGCCGATGCTCACGCGGCCGCCCCACGAGATCGATCCGACGCCGGCCCCGACGCCGGCGGCACCCGCGGCGCCCACGTCCAGACCCAGCGCCGCCCCGGCCCCGGCCGCGGCGAGCCCGGCCCGGCCCCGGGTCGGGGGCGGCGGACGGTTCGCCTACGGCTATTGCACCTGGTGGGTGGCGTCCCGCCGTCCCATCCCCTGGCTCGGCAACGCCTGGGAATGGTGGCCGAACGCCCGCGCCTTCGGCATGGCCGAAGGATCCGCACCGCGCCAGGGCGCGATCATGGTCATGGGCATCAGCCGCTCGTCTCCCCAGGGCCACGTGGCCTACGTCGAGTCGGTTGGCGCCGATGGCTCCTTCACGGTGTCGGAGATGAACTGGTGGGGCGTGCCTGCGGGCGGCTGGGGCCGCGTCGACTACCGCCGGGTGACCAGCATGGCGGGGATCATCGGCTTCATCTACTGAAGGCGTAAGCTCCAGGTGATGCTGCCGCGGACCCTGCTTCGATTCGCCTTCCTGTCCGCAATCTGTCACCAGATCACCTACACGCTCGTCGAGGGCTCGGTCTTCGAGGACGCTCGCCGGCGGGCGGCGGAGCTCAATCCTCGAGTGGGCGAGCTGGTGCGCTGTCATCTGTGCCTGGGCACCTGGGTCGGCGTCACCCTGGCTGCCGCCTACCAGCCGCAGCTGCTGGGCGAGGTCCGGCCGCAGAGGCCCTCCCTCCCCCGCCGGGCGCTCGACCTGCTGGGAGACGCCTTCCTGCTGGCGCTGGGCGGCCGGGTATGGAACGAAGGCCTCGGGCTGCTGCGCAACGAGGTGCAGGCCAAGCGGAACGCGGTCGAAGCAACCGAGGAGCCGACGGAGCCGCGGAACGTCTTTGAACCGGGACGGAGCGCCTATCCGGGAATCTCGGTGCGCTGACGATGGTGCGCCACGTCGCGCTCTTTCGCTGGAAAGACGGGACGACGGCTGCCGACGTGTCGCGGGTCGAGGAGGGTCTGCGCCCCCTTCCTTCGCAGATTCCCTGCATCCGCGCCTATCGGTTCGGGCGTGACCTGGGCATCCAGGAGGGGAATGCCGACTTCGCGGTGGTGGCGGACTTCGAGGACGAGGACGGCCTCCGCACCTACGCCGAACACCCGATCCACGTTGCGGTCGTCAGCGAGCGCATCCGGCCGCTGGTGCGCAGCCGGGAAGCGATCCAGTACGTGATCGAGGACAGCGACTAGCCAGGAACGTGGCTTCGGGCAGCGTCTACCGGACGACGGTCGCCGACAGCTGGCGCTGGATGTGGTGGGACATCCCGGCCCGTCTTCTGCCGCTGGCGCTCATCCCGGTCGCCTTCCTCTCCGCGAGCCGGACTCCGGCACAGGCGCTCGGCCTGGTCGAGGGCCATCTCATCCGCGACCTGGCCCTCGCCCTCCCCCTCGGATTCCTGGGGTTCGCGGTGGCGGCCGCCTTCGGCGACTACCTGTCGCGGCGCGCCGGGCGATGGTTCGTCCCCAACCGCACCGACCTGCTCCTGCAGACCGCTTACTACGTGCTGCCCAACGCCGCGATCGAGGAATGGTTCTTCCGCGGCTTCCTCCAGGGCACATTGGTCCGCTGGTGGCACGCGCCCTGGCTCGGGCTGGCGGCGGCCACCCTGGTCTTCGGCGCCTATCACGTGCTGGGCCGATGGGGATGGCGCCCGGTCCTGGGCGCGACCGTCGCCGGAGCCGCCCTGGGAACCATCTATCTGTGGCAGCCGCAGCCGCCCTCCCTGCTCCTGCCTGTGATCGTCCACGCCTGCATCACCGCGGGCTTCCTGAGCGTCGGTCCCTATGTGCTCTTCGCCTGGCGGCGCGCCCGGGGCCGGATTCGGCCGCAGGTTGAGCTGCCGGGCGCCGTTTCTTGAGCATCGCCAGAATTGGCCCGCCGTGGCTTCGACGGGCGCGTGAGAGAATGAACCGAACATGGTAGAAGCGCCCGTGCCGCCGGCGCCTCCGGCGGCGCCGCTCGAGCCACCCCGGCCGCCGAGCTCGAGCGAGGCAGTTGCCCAGGGCTTCAGTGCCCTGACTCCGATCCTGGCCGTGATCTGGATCCTGTCGGGACTCTCGGTCTTCACCGTCCTGCTGGTCAAGGGATTCAGCCTGCTGACGTGCGTCGGCCTGGCACTGGCCTCGATGCTCTACATTCGCGGTCTCTTCATCGTGTTCCGCCGCTGGCTGATCAGCCGGGAGGTGGTGCGCGAGCAGGCCCGGTTGGACGCCCGCATCCTGGACATCAGCCGCACCGGAAGCTGGCGCCGCGTCCTCTGGCTGACGGTAATCACCGTGGCCTACTTCGGCTCGGCCTTCATCTTCCTACAGCTCGATCCGGCCACCGCGGCCCATGCCATCCCCGACCTGATCGGCTCGGCCGCGCCCATCGTCGTCTACATCCTTTTTCTATTCCTGGCTCAGTTCTTGCTCTTCTTCGGGCCTTTCCTCCTCTACGCCCGGATCGGGCTGGGCGCCACCGACCCCGGGGACGCCTCGTGGCAGGTCAAGCTCTCCGACGTCCGGGGCCAGCAGGCCGCGGTCGAGGAGATGAAGAAGATCCTCCGGCTGATCGAGCAGGGCAACAAATACGTCCAGGCCGGCGGGCTGCGCGAGCGGGGGATCCTGATGGTGGGACCGCCCGGCACCGGCAAGACCATGCTGGCCAAGGCGATCGCCTCCAGCCTCCAGCTGCCGATCATCACGACCTCGGGCGCCTCCTTCGCCGGCATGTTCCTGGGCATGGACATCCTCAAGGTCCTGATGCTGAGCCGGATGGCCAAGAAGCGGGCCAAGAAGTGGGGCGGCTGCGCCGTCTTCATCGACGAGTTCGACGCCCTGGGCTCGCGCCGGTCGGGCATGGGAGGCGGCGGGATGATGGGCGGCATGTTCATGGGGGGCGGCATGATGGCGCTCAACATGCTGCTGGTCGTCATGGACGGCCTGGACAACCCAGGCATGATGCGCCGCTTCTTCCGAAAGCTGGTCAACGGCTTCCTGGACTTGCTCTTCTTCATCCCGGTCAAGGTGCGGCTGGGCAAGCGCATGATCTCACTGCGGATCGCGCCGCTGAAGCCGCCCCGCTACAACATCTTCTTCATGGGCGCGACCAACCGGCCGCAGGTGCTGGACGAGGCCGTCACGCGTCCGGGGCGGTTCGGCCGCCAGATCATCTTCAAGATGCCTGATCTCGAGGACCGCAAGGACATCGCCGACCTCTACTTCACCCGGGTCCGCCACGACAAGCGACTGGACGATCCGGAGGTGCGCGAGGAGTTCGCCCGCATCACCAAGGGCTACTCGCCCGCGATGATCCAGCAGGCGCTGTCGGTGGCGCTGATGTACGCCTTCGAGCACGGACGTGAAGGCTTCGTCTGGGACGACCTGCGCGAGGCCATGGCCAACATCGAGGCCGGCCTGGCCGAGCCCGTCCAGTACACGGAGAAGGAGACGCTGGCCGTGGCCCGCCATGAGGTTGGGCACGCGGTTGCCAACCGCTTCTTCATCCCGGACATGAAATCGGTCCGTCTCAGCATCCGCAAGCGCGGCGGCGCGCTCGGCCACCACCAGGCGGTGGAGTCGACGGACAGCTTCGTCCGCTTCCGGACCCGGATGGCCGGCGAGGTGCGCTGGGGCCTGGGCAGCATCGCGGTGGAGCGCGTCTTCTACGGGGAGAACACCAGCGGCGTCTCCGGGGACCTGGCCAATGCCACCCGCGACGCGGCCCTGATGGTCGGCGTTTACGGCATGGGCCCCGACATGCGCAACGACGAGGACAGCCTGAGGGCGCAGATGATCGGCCACCGCCTCATCTCCCAGGCCAGCTACCAGTCCGGAGCGCTGGGCGAGACCGACGTGGTGGGCCAGGTCCTGCGGGATCGCGAGAAGGCGCGCGACGTGGCCCAGATCCTGGGCAGTGCCTATGTCGACTGCTGGCGCCTGATGCTGAAGAACAAGGAAGCCATCGACCGTATCGCCCGGGTGCTGGTGGAGCGCAAGGAGCTGGTCGGCCGCGAGATCGACGAGCTGCTGGACGCGGTGACCCTGGTGGGGCCCGAGGCTGCCGATGCCTGGCCTGACTTCCTCTTCTCCGTCGACGGCGGCCAGCACCTGTGCCCGCGCTGTCACCGGCTGCTCCCGGAAGGCGCCCGCTACTGCCTCAACTGCGGCGAATCGATCGCCTCACCCTTCAACCCGGCGCAGACGCAGACCGTCGTCAAGAGCTGACGCCGGCGCCGGATCGAGTGGGGGCGTCAGCCTTCGGCCTGGCCCAGCCACTCCCGCTGCTTGTAGCCCCAGTGATGTCGGGCGTAGATCTTGCGCATCGTCCCCGAGCGGCTGCGGGTGACGAGCGACTCGGTCTCGGCCCAGTTCATGTGGTAGCCGACCCCCTTCAGGACCTCGCCCTCGGTGACCCCGGTGGCGGCGAAGAAGACGTCGTCGCTGCGGACCAGGTCATCGATGGTCAGGATGACGTCGAACTTGGCCCCCTGGGACTCGGCCCTCTCCTTCTCCTCCGGGTTGCGCGAGAAGAGCTTGCACTGGATCTCACCCCCCAGGCACTTGAGCGCGCAGGCGGCGAGAACCGCCTCGGTGGCGCCGCCGATCCCCATCAGGACGTCCAGGCCCGAGCCTTCGATGGCGGTCATCAGGGCGCCGGCCACGTCCCCGTCGGAGATCAGCTTGATGCGCGCGCCGGCCTCGCGCACCTCCTTGATCAGGTCCTCGTGCCGGGGACGGTCGAGGATGACCACGGTCAGGCCGGTGACCCGGACCCGCTTGGCCCGCGCGATGTGCTGCAGGTTGGCGGCCACCGGCTCCTCGATGTTGATAGCGCCCGCGGCCTCGGGCCCGACCGCGATCTTGTGCATGTAGGCGACGTGCTTGGCGTCGTAGAGCGCTCCCCAGCCGCCCGCCATCGCCACCACCGAGATGGCGTTGGGTAGGCCTTTGGAGAGCAGGGTGGTGCCGTCGATCGGATCGACGGCGACCTCCACCTGCGGCTGGGCGCCGGTGCCTATCCTCTCCCCGATGTAGAGCATGGGAGCCTCGTCCTTCTCCCCCTCTCCGATGACGACCACACCGTCCATCTCGATCCGGTTCAGGGCTCGGCGCATGGCGTCGACCGCGGCCGCATCAGCGGCATTCTTGTCACCCCGGCCCATCCAGCGGGCGCTGGCCAGGGCGCCGGACTCGGTGACGCGAACCAGCTCCAGCGCCAGGTTGCGGCTGACCTCAGTCTGGATCGACTCGGTGCTCTCGACCACGTTCGCCATCAGCTCACCCCTCCTGCTGGTGTGGCCGGAACTCCGCAGGTGCGATACTCTGGCATTCGACCTGAATTTACTTTACCGGCTCGAGGTGGGTGAAAGCTGAGCGAACCGGCCGGCGTCCCGACCAGCGCGCCCGGCTGGACCCGCGCCGGTCCGATTCGCGGCACGCGCTTTTTGGTCCAGGCGGGCTTCGTTTTCCCGGTCTTCAACCTCCTCTTCAGCATGGAGATGCGGCAGCGCGAGCGGCTGAAGCCGCTGCGCGGGGCCGCGGTCTTCGTTTCCAACCACAGCAGCGCGCTCGACGCGGTGGCCATGATCAGGGCCATGCCCGGGCGCTTTCGCAACCGCTGCTACGTGGTCGCGGCAGCTGACTCAATCTTCAAGCGCAAATGGGAAGCCCTGATCGCCGAGATGACGGTGAACGCCTATCCCATTCCGCGCGGGGGCGGCGCCCGGCCCGCGCTGGAGCAGCTGAAGCATCACATCCGCCACGGCTGGTCGGTCGTCATCTTCCCCGAGGGGACGCTCTCGCGCACCGGCCGGATCGGCACCTTTCGCAAAGGCGCCGCCATCCTGGCCATGGACGCCGGCGTCCCCATCGTCCCCGCCTACGTCGAGGGGACCTTCGAGCTGCTGCCCCGTTTTCGCCACCTCCCCCGTCCGGCGCAGGGCGCGCTCACCTGGGGCGATCCGCTCCATCCGCGTCAGGGCGAGGATTACGACGCCTTCATCGCCCGGGTCGAGATGGCGGTGCGGACGCTGGCGGGGCCGAAAGGAATGGAACGGGACGAGCCCTCCGCCACCGGCTCGGCCTCGGCCGAGGGCTCGAACTACTGGTATTGAGCAACATGCAGCTTAGAGTGAACGGGAACTTCGTGTTCGAGCGCCTCCACTGACGCCGGTCCTGCTCTTCGACCTGGACGGGACGCTGGTGGACAGCGTCTACCAGCACGTGCTCGCCTGGCGGGAGGTGCTGGAGACGATGTCGATCCAGCTCTCCGTCTGGAAGATCCACCGGCGGATCGGGATGAGCGGCGGGCTCTTCGTCAACGCGCTCCTTCGTGAGACCGGCTCGCGTCTCGACCCCCAGGCGATCGAGCGCCTGCGCCAGCTGCACGTCGAAGCCTACTTGCGCCGGTTCGATCAGGTGCGGCCCCTGCCCGGCGCTTCTGAGCTGCTGGCCCGGCTGACCGCGGCAGCCGTTCCCTGGGCCATCGCCACCAGCGGCAGCCTGCGGACGGCGCGGCCGGCGGTCGACCTGCTCGGCGTCCCGCCCTCGGCCGTCCTGGTCACCCGCGAGGACGTCGCCCGCGCCAAACCGGACCCCGATCTATTCCTTGCGGCCGCTACGCGCCTTCGCATATCTATCACCGACGCCTTCGTGGTCGGTGACAGCGTCTGGGACCTCCTGGCCGCCCAGCGGGCGCGGGCCCTGGGGGTGGGAGTTCTGTCGGGCGGCTACGGGCGGGAAGAGCTGCAGCAGGCCGGCGCCTACCGCGTCTACGACGACCCGGCCGACCTGCTGCGACATCTCGACGAGGTCGGCGTGCGCGAGCCTTCATCCTGATCCGCCCTCGCCTGCTGCTGGCGGCTGTGCTCGTGGGCATACCTGCGTGCGGTCCCGCGGCGACCACCTCGCCGAGCGCGACGGCAAGCGCGCTGCCCACGTCATCGGCTACCGCGACCCCGAGCTGCTCGGAGCGGGTCTTTCAACAGATGACGCCCGGGCAGCGGGTCGGCCAGCTGATCCTCCTCGGACTGGCCAACGACCGCCTGGGACCCGACGAGCTCCGGGCCATCGCGCAGGAGCACGTTGGGTCGGTATGGTTCGTCGAGCGCAGCGACGGGGGGGTTAGCGCCATCAGGGCCGTGACCGACGCCGTCCAGGCGCAGGCCACCATGCAGGCCACGGGCGGCGTGGGCTTCTTGGTAGCCGCCAACCAGGAGGGCGGGATCACCCAGGCGCTGCACGGTCCCGGCTTTACGGAAATGCCGAGCGCCGCGGTCCAGGGGACGATGCCCGCTTCCACGCTCGAGAACGAGGCGGCGACGTGGGGCGGACAGCTGCGCCTGGCCGGTGTCAACCTCGACTTCGCGCCGGTCATGGACACCGTCCCGCCGGGCGGTGACGCCGGCAACCAGCCGATCGGCGTCCTGCACCGCGCCTTCGGCCACGACCCGGCGACGGTCTCAGAGCACGGCGTCGCCTTCCTGCGCGGCCTGCAGCGGGCTTCGGTGCTGACGACCATCAAGCACTTCCCGGGGCTGGGGCGAGTCCAGGGCAACACCGACTTCACCGCGTCCGTCGTGGACCGCGTGACCACGCCGGCGGATCCCTTTCTGCAGCCGTTCGGCCGCGGAATCGCGGCCGGCGCGGACCTGGTGATGGTCGCGCTCGCCACCTACACCCAGATCGACCCCGACCATCTGGCCGCCTTCTCTCCGCGGGTGATGCAGATGCTGCGGGCGGATGAGGGATTCAGCGGCGTGATCGTTTCGGACGACCTGGGAGCGACGGCCGCGGTGGCCGGGATCGAGCCCGGCGCCCGAGCGATCACGTTTCTGAGCGCAGGTGGAGATCTGATCATTTCCAAGACGGCCCAGGCCACGGCCGCCATGGTCCAGGCCATCCTGACCCGCGTCCAGGACGACGCGACCTTGCGGGTCCGGATGGAGGACGCGGTCCGCCGGGTGCTCGCTCTCAAGCAGCGGGCGGGCCTGCTGCCCTGCGCGGCAGCCTAGGGTGAGGCGGCGACGAAGAGTGGATAGGGCTTCGCCTCGACCTCGCGGTACCCGTCGGTCGCGAGGATGGCACGCCAATCACCAGTTGGAGCATCGGCCAGGACGACCACCCGCGCCTTCTTCGAATCGAGAGCGTCCCGAAGCTCGGCGATGCCACCCGGGACCAGCCGGAAGGCCGAGTTGAGCGCGACGTAGCGCACGGCCGGCTCGCGTCCCGAAAGGAAATAGATCCAGGAGCGGTCGCCCAGGACCAGGAGCCGCCCGCGCGGAAGAGACGGCGTGCCGTCGATGACTCGGGCCTCGGCCATCTCCTGGCGCATCGGTCCGGGAAAGCCGCGCAGCGAGCCGTCAAACCCGCCGCTGAGCCAGCGCCCGTAATAGGCGGGAAGGTCGGCGTAAGAGAAGGAATGGGCGTATAGATTCGCCGGCCGGCCTCTGGAGAGGAAGGCAGCCTCCTCGGCAGGCAGGATCAGCACGGCCTCGGCGGCGAGGACCAGCGCGAGGAGGGCGCCCAGGCTGGCCGGCCAGGCCAGCGGTGAGCCTGCCCGCGGCCACCGGGCGAAGCGATAGGCCAGCGCGGTGAGGCCGATGGCAAGGGCGGGGACGGCTTCCAGCACGTAGTGGGTCAGGCCGCGCGGCGTGACCGAGGCGCCGGCGACGGCGGCCGGAAGCCAGATGGCGAGCAGCCGCCATGGCGTCCCCGCCACATGCCGGTACCAGACCGCGGCGATGAGGCCGAGCAGGGCCACCCGGGCCGCGAGCGGAAGCAGGCTGCCCCCGTTCGCCCAGAGCAGGTACGCACGGTTGTCGGGAAGGACAAGGCTCAGGTAGGAGTCCCAGGATCCCTGCAGCGCCAGGACCAGTGCCGCGGCAGCCAGCACGGCGCACCCGGCCGCCGCCGCCGCCACCAGCCGGGACCAGCGCGCGGGCGTAAGGACCAGGAGAAGGAGCACGGCCAGGGCATCGAAGGCGTAGCTCGGCCGGGTGAGGAGGGCCGCCGCGAGCAGCGCCCCGGAGCCGATCGCCGACCCCCGGCCCCGGGCGCCAGCCAGCGCCAGCGCGCCCAGGAAGAAGGGCAGCGCGGCCAGCTCCACGTTGAGCCGGTCTCCGTCGAGGGTCGGCAGGGAGAGTCCGACGGCGCAGACCAGGGCCGCCGGGATGGCCAGACGCTGGTCCAGCCTGCGCGCGATCAGATAGGTCAGCAGCACCGACACCATCACCGCCAGGAGGAGCGCGCCCTGGACCGCCACGTGGCTGGCCGTTCCACCCGCCGCCAGCAATCCGCGGTAGATCCAGTAGATGCCGGGCGGGCTGTTGTCGAAGGCGTCCCCGTAGAGGCGACGGCCGTTCCCGAGCAGCCAGGCTACGGTGGTGAAGGTTCCCTCGTCCGAATACCAGCGCGGCTCGGACAGGGTCGGAAGCCTGAGCGCGACCACCGCCGGCGCCAGCAACCAGAGCCCGGTTCGCTGGAGCGGCAGACGCTGCCGGCGGCTTTCGTCGGCCACGGGTCTCAGGTTAGGATGCCTGGCTGCCGGTCAGCCCGGGTCGCGGCGCCGCCTGACCCGACCTCGCTGGCGCCGGACCCTGACGTCGAAGCGCGTGATCCAGACGATCAGCAGGCCGACGACGAAGAGCACGGTGCCTGGCGCCGCGTCGGATAAGCGGCCCTGGACGCCGATGACGTGTCCCACCCAGCTGGTGGACCCGGTCACGCCATGGAAGAAGAGGAGGATTCCGCCGACCACGCAGATGAGACCCAGCGTAAGGCCGGCCAGCGAGTAGGCGAGCTGGAGGCGTGCCAGGCGGCTCAGGATGCTTCGCTCTCCGGAGCCGACCGGCACCTCGATCAGCGCGAGCAGAAGCTGAAGCCACCTCATCTTCGCTTGTAAGGCCGGGAACGTTCAGTGGACGAGGGCCCGGCGCCGCCGCCCCTGCCGCTCGATCGCCATGGGTACCATCCCGGCTTCCTGGGCGCCCTGGAGCACAGGCCCGAGGGCCACCGGCTGCCGGCCGGCCGGGAAGTCGATGCCTATCACCGTCATCCCGTTCCCACAGGAACGGCAGGCCGTGACTGCCACCTCATGCGACGGGTTCCATCGGCTCTGCCCGTAGGCGCCGCAGCGCCGGCAGACCAGGTCGAAGATCACCTACCCCACCTCCGCAAGGTCTTTCGTAATGAAACGCTAGCAGGCGGCGATGATCGGACAATGACCGTCCGCCCACGATCCGGTCGCGGGCCCGTTCCGCACGTGGTTCAGGCGGCCCGGCGGCGGTGGCGGCGTTCGCGGACCTCCGGCGCCGGCTGGGGCGCGCGTTTCAGGAGGACGAGCAGGTCGCGTTCCTCCTCCGGCAGGTCAGCGGTCAGCTCAGCCTTCGCCGCGTCTATCACTTTGCCCTCCCCGTTGCCCCGTGGGCGCAGGTTCCCGCTGGTGTAGGCGGCGAGGACCGCAGGATGGACATAGCACTTCTTGCAGACAGCCGGTGTGTTCCCCAGCGCATCGGCGACCCTGGCTATCGTGCGGACGATCTCCTTCTTGCCATTCTGGCCCTCGGTGCAAGGCTCACACTCGCGCAGGAAGCGGACGGCCAGGATGGTACCGGCCCAGGTCCGGAAATCCTTGGCGCTGAAGTCCTCGCCGGTGATCTCTCTAAGGTAGGCGTTGACGTCATCCGATTCGATGCGCCGCGGCTCCCCGTCCTCGTCCAGGTACTGAAACAGCTCCTGGCCGGGGAGATCCTGGCAGCGCTTGATGATGCGGGCCAGGCGGCGGTCGGAGAGGCTGACCGAATGAGCCCGTCCACTCTTGCCTCGGAACTGGAAGCGGATGGCCGAGCCGTCGACGTCCGCGTGCCTGCGGCGCAGGGTTGTGAGACCGAAGGAACCGTTCTCCTTCCGGTATTCCTCGTTGCCGATCCGGATACGCGTCTGCTGGAGGAGGCGGACGACCGCGGCCAGGACCTTCGCCCGGGGGATGCCCGGCCGGCCCAGGTCCTTCTCGGTGCGGGCGCGGATGCGCGGCAGGGCCTCACCGAACTCCAGCAGGCGATCGAACTTCGCGGCGTCACGCACCGTCCGCCAGCGGGGGTGGTAGCGGTACTGCTTGCGACCCCGCGCGTCCCGGCCGGTGGCCTGGAGATGACCCATCGCATCGGTGCAGATCCAGACGTCGGTCCAGGCGGGAGGAATGACCAGGCTGCGGATGCGGCGGAGCACGTTCTCGGCCTCGACCGCGGCCCCGTCGGGCGCGACGTACCTGAACCCCTCGCCCGCACGCTGCCGCCGGATCCCGGGCAGCGCGTCACCCACGTAGTGGAGCTGGGCGGCGCGGGCGGAGACAAGGGGGTCGTCGAGATCGACCGGGTCGGCGACCGGCGTCGATCCGGACGCCTGCGGCACCGGGACATCCATGTCAGATCACAACCCGCTTCTCGGTTTCCATCTTGCGTACCACGTTTTATGATACTGACGATATCAGTAACATAGCAGCTCGGCTTCCCCCGCAGTGGGGCAGCGTCTTTTTTTCTTCGGCTGGGGCGCATAGAATCACGGCGAGGAGGAGGGCATGGACGACAGCGATTTCCTGAAGCTCCTGACCCACATCCACGACGAGATGCTGGAGGTGGTCAAGGAGCATCACCCGGCCCACGAGCAGTTCGCCGCCTGGCTGCTGGGTCAGATCGAGGGCCGGCTGCGGATGCGGATCGGGACGGTCAAGACCTGACCGGCGGCCGGCCGGCGGCGGCGACGGCCGCGCAAGCGCTTGCAGCCCTGGACACGGCCGCCTGCCTGCGACTGGCCCAGGAGCTGGTCCGGATCCCCTCCGTCACCGGAGAGGAGCAGGCGGTGCAGGACCGGGTGGCCGCCGCCATGAGCGAGGCCGGCCTGGAGGTCGACCGCTTCGAGGCTGACCTGCCGCGGCTGCGCGCCCATCCCCGGTTTCCGGGAGCCGAGGTCGAGCGTGACAAGGCCTTGCTGGTGGCAGGAGTGCTGGGAACACGTGGGGACAGGGCCTTGATCCTTAACGGCCACGTGGACGTCGTGCCGCCGGGCGATCGCCAGCGCTGGCGGGCATCGCCATGGTCGGGCCACGTGGAGGCGGGACGCCTCTATGGCCGCGGCGCCTGCGACATGAAGGCCGGGGTGGCGGTGATGCTCACCGCCGCCGCCGCCCTCTCTCGCAGCGGCATCCCGCTGCGGGGCCGTCTGATCCTGCAGAGCGTGGTCTCCGAGGAGGACGGCGGGCTCGGAACCTTCGCCATGATCGACCGAGGGTTTCGGGCCGACGCCGCCATCATCCTGGAGCCGACCCGGCTTCGACCGATCGCCGCCCAGGCCGGCGCTCTGACTTTCCGGCTGCGGATCCTGGGGCGGGCCGCCCACGCCTCGGTACGCTACGAAGGCGTCAGCGCGCTGGAGAAGTTCGCACTGGTCGAGGCCCGATTGCGCCAGCTGGAGCGGGATCTCAACGCCGAGGTCCATCCCGCCTTCCGTGAGTACGCGGTCCCCTACGCCCTGAGCATCGGCAAGGTGCGAGCCGGCGCCTGGGCGGCCACCGTCCCCGAGCTGCTCGAGGCCGAAGGACGGGTCGGAGTTCCGATCGGGATGGCCTCGAGCGCCGTCCGCCGCCGCCTGGAGGCAGCCCTTGCCGACGCTGCCCGGCAGGACGCCTGGATGACCGAGCATCCACCTCAGGTCGAGTGGACCGGCGGCCAGTTCGACGCCGCCGAAGCCGATCTCGACCACCCCGCCTTCAAGGCCCTGCGCCAGGCGCACGGCCAGGAGCTGGGCGTCGATCCCCGGCCGCTGGGCGCACCCTACGGCTCGGACATGCGCCTCTTCGTGCACGAGGCGGAGATGCCCGCCATCCTCTACGGTCCCGGCGACATCCGCCAGGCGCACGCCACCGACGAGTGGGTCGCGGTGGACGAGGTGGTGCGGGCGGCCCGGGTCGTCACCCTGGCGGCCGCGACCTACCTGGGGGCCGATCAGCTGCCGTCGAGCGCCGGCTGCGGCGCCTGAAAAGTTCCCCTGCCGGCGCCGTTACACGGACTGAAATGTTCCGGGGGACCCGCCTCTCGCCGACACTCGCGGTTCCCAGCGAGAGCATGTCGGCCATCCGGCGCCTGGCACTTGGCCTGGGCCTCGCCTACCTGGCGGTCACGCTGGCCGGAATCGCCCCTCTCATCGGCGGCACCCTGGGCACCCAGCCCTCCTGGGTGCTCGGAGTGGCCCCGGTCAACCTCTCGAGCAACGTCCTGCACGCGGCCGTCGCCCTCTACGGAGTTCTGGCCAGCGGACGCAAAGGCGCCAGCCGCGCCTACGCCAGGGTTATGGGACTCTTCCTGGTGGGGATCGGCATCCTGGGCCTGGTCCAGGACTACCCCTTCGGCCTGATCCCCCTGGGCGGGGCGAACTTCGTGGTCCACCTCCTCAGCGGCGGGATCGCCCTCTATTACGGCTTCGCTCCCGACGACGACTTCTAGTCAACCTGGCGCAGGACCGGTGCGACCTCGCGACACCCTTGTCACCGGCGGGGAGCCCCAGGCTTCGACCGATCCCGGATCAAACTTCGTTTGTTGAGGTATGGGCCGTGACAGGTTGGCTCGCGAAGACGACCCGCTTCGGTCGCGGGGACGCGGTCGCAGCCGGGGCCAGTCGATGGTGGAGTACGCCATCATCCTGGTGCTGGTGGCGGTGCTCTGCATCGGGGTGCTGACCACCATGGGCAACCAGGTCAGCCTCACCTTCGAGGACATCCAGGCCTATCTGGACAACCCTGGCGACGCGGGCGGGACCGCGCCCTACACCTGTCCCGACAGCACCTTAGCGGTGCTGCACGGCCACAAGTACCACTGCCACTGATCAGGCGACGGCTCGACCGCGGACCGCGCCGGCGCGGCTGACGAAGTGGCCGGTGAGCCAGAGCTCGAGGCCGAGCATGGCCAGAGAGACCGCCAGCAGGGCCGGGGCCCGCAGGAAGATTCCAAGCAGGGCGCCGGCGATCAGGGCGTAGGCGTGCAGCGCCAGGCGGGGCAGCAGAGGCAGGCTGAAGGCGGGCGGGATGGCTCGCCTGCCGCGCAGCAGCGACGGGCCCGCCAGGGCGAGGAAGAGAGCGAGGCTGGCGAGGAAGACTGGATAACCACCGCCGGGGCCGAAGAAGACGATTCTCTCGAGCGCGATGAAGGGCACCAGCCCGGCCAGCAGCGTGGCGTAGGCTGGAAGCGGAACGATCAGCTGCAGCCAGCCCAGCCGGGGCCGGGTTCGAGCCCAGCGGCGGATGAGCCGGGTCCAGGCCGAGAAGCCGAGGGCCACGAACAGCCAGGCGTAGTAGTTGCCGGCCGGCACTCCGAAGAATCCCTGATCGAGCCGGATCTGCCAATGCCACAGCCCCTGGCGGATGGCGATGGTGTCGAACGACAGGTCGAGCAGTATGGCCAGCAGCGCGTCGCTGAAGGGAGCGAGGCGGGCGGGCACTCCAGCCGCGTCCGAGATCGCCATGCAGGAGCGGATGATCATCGCCCAGGCGAGCGCGATGGCGATGGGAACCAGCCCGATCTTGAGGAAGAAGGCCTGGTTGTAGGCGTAGGAGCCGAAGATCATGATGTCGCCCTGTTCGAGCAGGAGGCCGAAGGGCACCGCGCTCAGCAGCTCGAGTACGGGACCGCGGCCCTTCCGGCCCGCGTCCCATAGCGACACCAGGAAGAGCGCGACCATGGCCAGCTCGATGACGGCGTAGGGCAGCCGCTGCACGCCGCCATGCTAGCGGCAAAGGATCCGGACGCCGGCTCGCAGCGGCCGCGGACTTCGACTAAGCGGGAACCGAAGCCGTGGCGCCGACCTCGGCCAGGCTCTGCTCGAGCAGGTCCAGGCCGCGATCGAGCTCGTCCTCGCCCAGGGTCAGGGGGAAGAGCAGGCGGATCACGTTGTCATAGAGCCCGGCCTTGAGCAGGAGCAGTCCGCGCTCGTGGGCCGCGTGCAGGACCTGCGCCGTCAGGGCGGCCGCCGGCTCGCGGGTGGCGCGGTCGAGCACCAGCTCCACGGCCAGCATGGCGCCGAGCCCGCGCACCTCGCCCATGAAGGGAAACCTGTCCTGGAAGGCGCGCAGGCGTTCGAGCGCGCGCGCGCCCAGCCGCTGAGCTCGCTCGGGGAGGCGTTCCTCGAGCATCACCTCGATCACCGCCAGCGCGGCGGCGCAGGCGACCGGGTTGCCGCCGAAGGTTCCGCCCAGGCCGCCGGGCGCGGTCGCGTCCATCAATTCCGCCCGCCCCACCACCGCCGCCATGGGCAGGCCGCCTCCGAGTGACTTGGCCATGGTGATCAGGTCGGGCTCGATGCCCCAGTGCTCGCTGGCGAAGAGGCGGCCGGTGCGCCCGAAGCCGCTCTGCACCTCGTCCACGATCAGCGGCACCTGCGCCGTCACGCACAGATCCCGCAGCCGGGGCAGGAAATCGGGCGGCGGGACCACGAAACCTCCTTCGCCCTGGACCGGCTCGACCAGGATGCCGGCCACCCGTTCGGCCGGGACCGTGGTGCGAAACAGCTCGGCGACCGCCTCCACGCAGGCGCCGCCAAGACTCTCGGCCGCCATCCCGCTGGGCCGCTGGTACTCGTAGGGATAAGGCGCAAGGTAGACCTCAGGGGCGTAGGGGCCAAAGTTCTGCCGGTAAGGGTTCACCTTGCCGGTCAGCGACATGGTCATCAGGGTGCGGCCGTGGAACGAGTTGTGGAAGCTGATGATGGCCGGCCTGCCGGTGGCCTGGCGCACGATCTTGACCGCGTTCTCGATCGCCTCCGCCCCGCTGTTGACCAGCAGCGCCTTCTTTTCGAAGCTCCCCGGTGTGATCTCGCACAACCGCCGGGCCAGGCGCACGTAGCCCTCCGGCATCATCACCGGCGCGCCGGAATGGACCAGCCGCCTGGCCTGCTCGATGATGGCCTCGACCACCCGCGGGTGCGCGTGGCCCACATTCATGACGCTGATACCGGTGGCGAAGTCCAGGTAGGTCCGCCCCTCCACATCGGTCACCATGGCGCCCTGGGCGGAGGCCGCGAATCCCTGGATGGCGGAGACCATCCCGCGGGGCACGAATCGATCACGATCCGCCTGAAGTCCCGCCGACCGTACCCTCCCCTCCGCCATGGCTCCACCAGTGTGTCAAAAACCGCATACCATGATGGGGGCAAGGAGGGATTGAGCTGATGGCAACCACCGTGCAGCGTCAGCGGATGTTCGTGGGCGGCGACTGGTACGAAGGGAGCGGCGAGGGGGCTCAACCGGTCGTCAACCCCGCCACCGGCGAGGTCATCGCCGAGGTCCCAAAGGGCACCCAGGCCGACGTCGACCACGCGGTCGCGATTGCCAGGAAGGCGCAGCCGGAATGGGCGGAGACGACGCCCCGGGAGCGGAGCGAGATGCTGCTCAAGCTGGCCGACGCGCTGCTCGCCCACCCCGACGAGCTCGCCGACATAGAGTCGCGCAACGTGGGCAAGCCGCGGGCCCTCTTCCTCTCCGAGGAGCTGCCGGTCTGCGCCGATAACCTCAGGTTCTTCGCCGGCGCCGCCCGTCTGCTCGAAGGGCGGGCCGCCGGTGAGTACATGCGCGGCTTCACCAGCATGATCCGGCGCGAGCCGGTGGGTGTGGTGGCATCGATCGCTCCCTGGAACTACCCGCTGATGATGGCGGTCTGGAAGATAGGCCCGGCACTGGCGGCGGGCAACACAGTGATCCTCAAGCCGTCCGAGTGGACGCCACTGTCGGCGCTGGAGATGGCGCGGCTGGCCGCCGACATCTTCCCGCCGGGCGTGCTCAACGTGATCACCGGGGACGGCGAGCCGGTGGGCGCGGGCCTGGTGCGCCACCCCGGCGTGGCCATGGTCTCGTTGACGGGCGACGTCGCCACCGGCAAGGAGGTGGCGAAGGCGGCCTCACAAACGCTGAAGCGGGTCCACCTGGAGCTGGGCGGCAAGGCGCCGGTGCTGGTCTTCGACGACGCCGACCTGGAGGCGGTCAACGCCGGCATCCGGGTGGGCGCCTTCTTCAACTCGGGCCAGGACTGCACCGCGGCGACCCGGATCCTGGCCGGACCGCGGATCTACGACGACCTGATGAGCGAGCTCGCGGCAACGGTCAAGGACGTCAAGGTCGGCGATCCGTCGCAGGACGTCGAGATGGGGCCGGTGGTGGCGAGGGAACAGCTGGAGCGGATCACCGGATTCGTCGATCGGGCCAGGGCATCGGGAGCCGCCGTCGTCGCGGGGACGGGCGGCAACGGGCGCGGCTTCTTCTATCCGCCGAGCCTAGTCTCGGAGGTGAAGCAGGATTCAGAGATCGTGCAGCGCGAGGTGTTCGGCCCGGTGGTCACGGTGCAGCGCTTCAAGGACGACGAGGAGGCGATCGCCTGGGCCAACGGCGTCGACTACGGGCTGGCGGCGTCGGTCTGGACCAGTGACGTCAAGCGGGCCCTGAACGCGGCCCGCCGACTTCAGTTCGGGACGGTCTGGATCAACACCCACATCCCGCTGGTCAGCGAGATGCCGCACGGCGGCTACAAGCAGTCAGGCTACGGCAAGGACCTGTCGATCTACGCCGTGGAGGACTACACCCAGATCAAGCACGTGATGGCCGCGTTGTAGCCACGTCGGGGGTGGGAAGCTTCGCCCGCCTGCGCGCGGGCTAGGTGGACGAGAGGACGCCGAGGAAGCGGCCGCTGATGGCGAGGTCTTTGACCTGCGTGGGCGCTGAGACGGAGAGCAGGCCGAGGGTGGTGGGCTGGAATCCGGCTGGGCATCCGACGCACGTCGGCTGCAGCGATCCCTGGGCGCCGATGACTGTCTGGTCGTCGAGCCAGCCCTGCGGGTCGAAGGTCGAGCCCAGACCGATGCGGGTCCCGTCGCGGCTGCGGATCACGCTCGAGTCGTAGCTGAGCGCCTTCTGGATCCGGAAGGCTACGCGGGAGGCGTCCGGCGACAGGGCCACCACTCCGTAGTCGTACTCATCCTTGGGGTCGAGCGCCTTGAGGGTCCAGACCACGTGGCCTGCCGAGTCGCGCACGGCCGGCTGCTTCGACGTGTAGCAGACAAGGTGTCCGTCCCGCGTCTCTCCGAAAAGCGGCTGGCAGTCCGACCCGCCGATGGAGACGCCGGACGGCCGGCCGTGCAGGTCGAGGTGGACCGCGGCGCCGCCCCACGTCGTGCCGTCGATGTAGCCGATGTAAGCCAGCTGAGTGTCCGGGACCGCGACCGGCCCGGCCGCGTCCCAGCCGCCCAGGGACATCACGTGCTGCGGGTCGGTCCGGTCCGAGAGGGTGGTAGTGGAACCTCCGGCGGCGGCCAGGTCGAGCTCCTAGTGACTGCGCCCGGCGTCGTGCACCGGGCAGCCCTTCGAAGGATCCCATGACGCGGAGAGCGGCGGATAGACCATGATCGCCGCCATCAGCCTCTTCCCGTCGGGACTGACCGCCAGCCACATCAGCTGCTGGCTGGTCCGGATGGGAAAGCGAGCGACCTCCCGAATCGCGCCGGTCGCGCCGAGCCGGCGCACGACCCCGGTGTCGTCCATGTAGTAGACGGCGCCCGCGGCCACCTGGACCGGATTGGTGACGTAACCGCCCTCGCAGCCGACGACCGCCGCCTTGGGCGGGTTGAAGGTCGTGCGCGCCCGCACCCGTCCGTCCAGCCCGACGATGGCGAGCCGGCCCTGACAGCCGGAGCCGCAGGCCTGATCGGTCCCCTCGGAAACGGCAAAGAGGACCGTCGCCGCCGAGCTGGAGGCTGCCGGGGAGCCGGCGCCGTGGCTGGCGCTCGGGCTCGCCTGTCCGCCGGTCGCCGCGCCCTGGCCGCACCCGGCAAGGAGGACCAGCGCCAGGACGAGCGATCGCTTCATGCCCTGAGAAACACCATCGGTAAGCGCAAGGTTACGCAGATACGGCGGCGGCCTCGGCTTCGCCCGGCGGAGCCTCCCAGTACTCCTCCCCACGGCTGATCAGGCCGCCGCCTTCGCGGGTCAGCCGCTGCGCGAAGTAGACCGGGATGAAGCTGGCCAGCACCACCACCATCGCCACCACGTTGACCACCGGCCGCTGGTTGGGCAGGCGGAGGTTGTTGAAGATCCACTTGGGCAGCGTGATCTCGGCGCCGGCGGTGAAGTTCGTGACCACGATCTCGTCGAAGGAGAGGGCGAAGGCGAGCAGACCGCCAGCCATGAGCGCGGTCGCGATGTTGGGCAGGATCACATAGCGGAAGGTCTGGAGGCCGTCCGCCCCCAGGTCCTGTGAGGCCTCCACCAGCGAGGCCGAGGTGCGGCGCAGGCGCGCGATCACGTTGTTGTAGACGACGACGACGCAGAAGGTGGCGTGCCCTACGATGATGGTCAGCAGGCTGAAGGAGATCCCGAAGAGCTGGCCGCCGATGTTGATCGCCGAGTTCAGGGCCATACCGGTGACGATCCCGGGCAGCGCCAGCGGCAGCACCAGGAAGAAGGAGACCGCCTCCCGCCCGAAGAAGCGGAAGCGGTGGACGGCGAAGGCGGCGAGGCTGCCCAGCACCAGGGCGATCGTCGTCGCCCCCACTCCCGCCTTGATCGAAGTCACGAAGGCGGTCCGCACCTCGCTGTTGTTCCAGGTCGCGTAAAACCAGCGAGTCGAGAGACCGGTCAGCGGCCAGGACTGCGAGCGCAGGGGATTGAAGACGTAGATGAAGATGACGAAGAGGGGAACGTAGAGGAAGAGGAGCACCAGCCCACTGACGATCCGCATGGCGACCCGGACGGAGCGCGGCTCGATGGTTCGCGAGGTCCGGCTCACAGCGCCTCGAAGGCCTTCATCTGCCGGGCGATCAGCAGGTAGGCAGCCATGATCAAGGCGGGGACGATGGCATAGGCGGCGGCGAAGGGGACGTTGTTGGCCACACCCACGCTCTGGTAGATGACGTTTCCGATGAACTCGGTGTCGCCGACCAGGTCAGGCGCGATGTAGTCGCCCAGGGTCAGGGAGAACGCGAAGATAGAGCCGGCCACGATGCCGGGCCAGACGATGGGCAGGATGACTCGGCTCAAAGTCGTGCCCCAGCGCGCCCCCAGGTCGGTCGAGGCCTCGATCAGCGAGTCGGGAATTCGCTCCACCGCTGCGTACATGGGAAGCAGCACGTAGGGCAGCCAGAGGTAGCAGAACACGATCCAGAGGCTCCACTTGGAGAAGCCCAGGTTGGTCGTCCCGAGGTGGAGCTGGTGCAAGCTCCAGTTGAGGAGGCCGTCGCCCGAAAGGATCGTCCGCCAGGCGTAGACACGGACCAGGTAGCTGGACCACAGGGGCAGCACCATCGAGAGCAGTAGGAAGGTGCGCACCCGGGGGCTGGCGATCCGGGCAGCGTAGTAGGCGATCGGGAAGGCGAGCACGACGTCGGTCAGGGTCACGGCCAGCGCTATGCCCACGGTGCGAATCGCGATCTGGCGGTAGACGCCCTCGGCCAGCAGGGCCCGGAAGTTCTGCAGTCCCCAGTCCTGCACGATGGCCGCGGTCAGCGGGTCCTGGCGCCAGAAGGCGGTGAGGAAGAGAAAGGCGAGCGCGCCCAGGTAGATGACGAGCATCCAGAGCAGCGGCGGCGAGAGGATCAGAAGCAACCTCAGGCCAGGCAGGCGATACAGAAGCACGCCGGCACGGCGGCTCAGCGATCGGCCGGGAGCGGACGCGGCTGTCTCTATTTGGTGCCGCGGACCTCCTGCCACTTCTGCGACCACTCCGAGTAGTCGGTGCAGGTCGTGCCCCGGCTGTCGCCGCAGGCGGCCAGCGGCGTCTTCCAGAGCGCGATCTTCTTGAGGAAGGCGTCGTCCCCGCAGTGATAGTCGGAATCGGCGGTGGCGCCCAGGTGCTGGCGCAACAGGTCACAGGCCTTGCCGTTGCTCGGCGTCGCGCCGTAGAACTCCGCGACCTGGTCCTGGACGTCGGGGCGCTCCGTCCACTGCATCCACCTGTACATGCAGTTCGGATGCTGGGAGTGAGACGACATCATCCAGGTGTCAGCCCAGCCGGTGGCGCCTTCCGAGGGGACGAGCGCGGCGATCGGCTTGTTCTCGCTCTTGAGAAACGATACCTGGTAGGGCCAGGCAGTCCCGATCACCATGTCACCACTGCTGAACGGATCGGTCTCGTCAGTCGTCGCCGACCAGTACTTCTTGATCAGCGGCGCCTGCTGCTTGAGCAGGCTGATGGACGCCATCAGCTGAGTCTCGGTCAGCTCGTAGACGTCGGTTATGTGCAGGCTGGGCTGATGGGTCTTGAGATAGAGGGCGGCGTCGGCGATGAAGATCGGACTGTCGTAGGCGGCCACCTTGCCTTTGTAAGGCGAGTTGGGATCCCAGGTCGGGGCCCAGCTCGTGGGCGCCGGCTTGACGACCTGCGTGTTGTACATGAGTACGTTGGGGCCGTACATGTAAGGGACGCCGTAGTGATGTCCGTTGATGGTGTTGTGCTTGGGCGACTGGAGGGTCGGGATGACGTTCTTGAAGTCGGAGATCAGGCTGACGTTGACCTCGGCGACGTCCCCGTGGGCGATCAGCCTGTTGGTGGCGTCGCCGGAGGCGGATACGCCGTCCCAGACCGTGCCCCCACCCTGGCGCATCAACGTCACCATCTCGTCGGAGGTGTCGGCGAACTTGACGTTGATGTTGCATCCCGTCTGCTTCTGGAAGGGCGTGACCCAGTCCACCTTGGGGTCCGTCTTGCCGCTCTCGACGTAGCCGGTCCAGGCGATCAGGTTGAGGGCGCCTTCGCCGGCGCCGACCGACTGGAGCACGTTGGACGGCGGCGGCGCTCCTGATTGCGTCCCACCGCAGGCCGCAATCAAGAAGGCGATGCTGATCATGGGCACCGTGCGATAGGCGAGTTTCATCGATCGACCTCCTCTTCGGTTCCTTTGGGCTCCGCCGGTTCGGCCAGCAGCCGGTTGTGCTCTTTGTTCCAGATCAGGCGGATGGCCGTGCCACGGGTCTTGAGCACCTGCATCGACGACATGGCGAGATTCTGCTGCAGGACCACGAGCTCGCCGCCGCCGTCCAGGTCCACGATGTAGCGGGTGAAGGCTCCGACGTAGACGACCTCACGCACCGTGCCGGTGGCGGTCCACTCGTCGGCCCCGGTGATCTCCTCCAGGCGAGCCAGCCGGATCTTCTCCGGACGGACCGTGAAGGCCGCGGCCTGCCCGGTCACCGCCCGGGCGGCGTCGCCGGCGAGCACGTTGGAGGCGCCCACGAAGCCGGCCACGAAGGAGGTCGCCGGCCGCTCGTAGACCTCGGCGGGTGAGCCCACCTGCTCCACCCGGCCCTGATTGAGGACAGCCAGACGGTCGCTCATGGTGAGCGCCTCCTCCTGGTCGTGGGTCACGTAGATGAACGTCATCCCCATCCGCTCCTGGATGCTCTTGAGCTCGATCTGCATCTGCTGCCGCAGCTTGAGGTCGAGGGCTCCGAGCGGCTCGTCCAGGAGCAAGACTCGAGGCTGGTTGACCAGCGCCCGGGCCAGGGCAACCCGCTGCCGCTGGCCACCCGACAGCTCGCCCGGCTTGCGCCGCTCCAGGCGCTCCAGGCGCATCATCCGGAGCGCCTCCCGCACCCTACGCCGCCGCTCCTGCACCCGAATCCGCTTGACCTTGAGCCCGTACTCCACGTTGGCGGCCACGGTCATGTGGGGGAAGAGCGCGTAGTCCTGGAATACGGTGTTCACGTCGCGCTCGTAAGCGGGCAGGCGGGAAACGTCCTGGCCGAGGAGAAGTATCCTGCCGGCGGTCGGCTCCTCGAAGCCGGCGATCATGCGCAGGCAGGTGGTCTTACCGCAACCGGAGGGCCCGAGGAGGGAGAAGAACTCGCCCTGGAGGATCTCCAGGTCCACCCCGGCCACGGCGACCACCTCGCCGAACACCTTACGCACACCGCGTAGGTGAACCGCCGGCACCGCTGGGGCCGGCTGCCGCCGGGGCGGGAGCGTATTCACCGGACGGTCGAGGGCTGGTTGCGACACGACGGCTTGTGTTGTCCTCCCCTCCGGGCTCGAAATCCCCGGCGACTCCGAGCAAACTAACCAACTCCCTCCACTTTGTCAATTCGCGCGTGCTTGCGCCCGGCCTGCCGGTCGTGTACGTTACCGATCGCAGTCCTCGATCCGCCGATTCCCAACCAGAGGAGGGGAACTCTGATGGCACGGACCCCGTTGCTGCGAGCGATCCAGCGTCTTTACCAGGACTTCGGAGGAGCGGCGGGCTCGATGGACCCGGCGTGACTTCGTCAAGGCTGGCGGCGCGGCCCTGGGAGCCGTGGCGTTGGGCGGCACCGTCCCGGCCCTGGCCGGCAAGGCCTTCGCCGGCCAGCCCCGGATCGCCATCGTCGGCGGCGGGATCGCGGGCCTGAACGCGGCGCTGACCCTGTCCGACGCCGGCTACACCTCGACCGTCTACGAGGCCTCCAGCCGGGTGGGCGGCCGGATGCACTCGGACACCACCTCCTGGGCCAACGGCCAGGTCTCGGAGCACTGCGGCGAGCTGATCGACAGCGGCCACAAGGTGATCCAGCAGCTGGCCAAGAGGTTCGGCTTCGGCTTGACCGACCTGCTCTCCGCCCAGCCCAACCAGTCCACCGACACCTTCTACTTCCTGGGCGGCTATTACCCCAACGCCCAGGCCAACTCCGACTTCAAGCCGGTCTACAACCAGGTCCACTCCGACGCCAGCGCGGCCGGATACCCGACCCTCTACAACAGCGCCAGCTCGACCAGATGAGCCTCTACGACTACATCGAGACCTACGTGGCCGGCGGCCACGCCTCCCCCATGGGACGGCTGCTCGACGTCGCCTACAACACCGAGTACGGGAACGAGACGACGGTGCAGAGCTCTCTCAACCTGATCTACCTGCTCGCATACCAGCCCCAGCCGGGCCAGTTCCGGATATTCGGGGCGTCCGACGAGCGCTATCACGTCACGGGCGGCAACGAGCAGGTGCCCCGGGCGATGGCCGCCTATCTCCAGGCCAACGGCAGCAGCGTCAACCTCGATACCAGCCTCACCGGGATCGTCCTCAACCGGGACGGCAGCTACACGCTGAGCTTCTCGAGCGGGAACCAGAAATCGTCCGCGGTGGCGGACCGTGTGGTCCTGGCCCTCCCCTTCTCGGTGCTGCGCACCATCCTCTCCAGCGGGTCGAGCTACACCAGGGCCGGCTTCGACGGCCTGAAGCAGACCGCCATCCAGCAGCTCGGCTACGGGACCAACAGCAAGCTGCACATGCAGTTCAGCGGGCGGCTGTGGAACCAGACCGGTCCCTGGGGCATCTCGACCGGTTACTCGTTCTCCGACCTCGCCTACCAGAACAGCTGGGACGTCAGCCGGGGGCAGGGCGGCTCGACCGGGATCCTGGTCAACTACACGGGCGGCAACCAGGGGGCCTCGCTCAGCAACCCCTCGATGCTGGCGACCTACACCCAGAACGCGCTCCAGGACCTGGAGAAGGTCTTTCCCGGCATCTCGGCGACCTTCAACGGGATCTCGACCCTCGACTACCCGCTCGGCAACCCCTACCTGCTCGGCTCCTATTCCTACTGGAAGGTCGGACAGTACACGCAGTTCAGCGGCTTCGAGAGGGCGCGCCAGCCTTACCCCAACGGCAGGTGTCACTTCGCCGGGGAGCACTGTTCGATCAACTTCCAGGGCTACATGGAGGGCGGCGCGCAGGAGGGCGCCCGGGCGGCCAACGAGATCCTGGACGATTACAAGGCCGGCATCTTCCCTTAGACCGCGAGCCGATCGCCGTCTGTAGACTCGGCGCATGTGCCGAAGCATCAAGACCCTGCGCCGCAGCGACTCCCCGGCGACCGAGCAGGAGGTCCATGACGCCGCCCTGCAGTTCGTGCGCAAGATCAGCGGCTACAGGGCGCCTTCCCAGGCCAACGCGGTCCCCTTCGAGGCCGCGGTCGGCGAGATCAAGGCCAGCTCCCGTCGCCTGCTGCTGGCCCTGAATTCGAGTTCCGGCGGACGGACCCGTAGGGCAGGCCCGGTACACTCGAAGCGTGACCGGCGGTGAGCTGACCGTCTACATCGATTTCCTCTGCCCCTGGGCCTATCGCGGCGCCATGTGGCTCGACGAGGTGGCGCGCGGAGGCCGGATCCAGCCCGCCTACCGCTTCTTCTCGCTGATGGAGAACCATCGAACGCGGGAGGGCGGGCCGGCAATCCCGGTCTGGGAACAGGAGTCGCCGGTCCCAGGGCTTCAGGCGTTCCGCGCGGCGATCGCGGCGCGCAGCCAGGGGCCGGAGGCTGGCGACCGCTTCCGGCGCGAGCTGCAGCTGGCCCGTCACCGCGACGCGCTCAAGGCGGACGATGCGGCCACACACGAGCTGGCCGCGCAAAGGGCCGGGCTCGACCTGGCGCGCTTTGAGCGCGACAGGCTATCAGCCGGCTTCTCGTTGCTGGCGGCCGATCATGCGCAGGCCGTGGCCGCAGGCATCTTCGGCGTGCCCACGCTGGTCTGGCCCGAGGGCCGCAGCTACTACCTGAAGATCAACGACCTGATCCCCTCCGAGCGCGCGATTCCCCTCTACGACGCGATCGAGCTGGTCCATCGCTTCGGCGAGGTGGTGGAGATCAAGACCCCCGAGAGTGAGGGCACCCTGGCGGCATAGCCGCCGCAGCAAACCTATAGGCCTCAGCGGCGGCTGGGGGCGGGCGGTTCCTCGGGCAGGAGCCAGGGCAGGGCTTCGGCCATGGGGCGGACGAGCGCCGCGTAGTGCGCGTGGTCGATCCGGTCGCGGGCGACGATCCCGAGCGCTGCCCCGAGCATGGCCCGCTCGGCCTTGTGGCCGGTCTCGCCGTGCTCTACCTTCCAGGCTTCTAGCGAGGACCGGCCCTCGGTCAGGTCGAGGACCGTCCGCCGGACCCGCTCCCAGTCCGGCCCACGGGACTGGGATTCGATCGACTTCAGGGCCAGCTTCTCCGCTTCGCGAAAGCGCTCCAGGGTGGCCGGGTCCTCATGCCGGTCCCAGCCCCAGGCAACTCGCTCGATGCCCACCGGCGAGAGAGTCCGGGCGTCGCCGAGCAGGCGGTCGATCCCCCGTTCGGTCGCCGGGTAGCCGTAGCCGTCGCGATCCACTCGAACATCCTACCTGCGCCGCTAGACCAGGATCCAGCCGCGGCGGATGGCGCGGGCCACGGCCTCTGCCCGGGACCTGGCGTCGAGCTTGCCGAGCACGGCGCCGGCGTGGAACTTGACGGTGTGCTCCGAGATCGCGAGCCGGAGCGCGATCTGCCGGTTGGTCAGGCCGCGGGCCATCGCCTGGAGCACCTCCAGCTCCCGCGGGGTGAGCGTCTGAGCCAGGCCGGCCGCGCGCGCCGGCACCGGCTCCTCGGCGGGCAGAAGGGATGCGATCTCGCCTCTCGGCACGACCACCAGCCGCTGGGCGCAGGCAGCAAGGGCGGCGGCCAGCGTCCGGCGGTCGACCTCCGCGGGAAGGAGCGCAGCGGCCCCCAGGGCGAGCGCCTGCACGGTCGACCCCGGACCTCCGCCCAGGGCTACTATCGGGAGCCCGGCCTCCCCCTCGGCGAGCTGCGCGATCGCCTCCAGGTCTTCGCCCTCGCCGGCCCCCAGGTCGAGGAGGACGACGTCGGCCAGCAGCTGGGAGGCCAGCTCGCCCGCCTCGCCGATCCCGCAGCTTGCGACCGGGGCGACCCCAGACACCCCCCCAAGGAGCGCCTCCATCCCCGCACGCGCGAGGGGGCTGGAGGAGACGACCAGGACGCGGACGTCAGGCATGGTCCACGAGCGCGGGCATCTCGCCCACCCAGTCGCGGGTCAGGACCATCCAGAAGGCGAGCCCGGCGTAACGACCGTAGCGCGCGAAGCGGCGCTGTATGGCACGGTCGCTGACCGCGCCCCTGCCGCGGAGCCGAGCGTAGGTCGGACGGGTCCAGGAGTCCAGGATCAACGTCGAGGTTCTACCCAACAGCAGCCCGATATGCGCAGCCGCATAGGGACCGATGCCCGGGAGGGAGCGCAGGCGTAGGGCGACTTCGTCGTCGGAGAAGGCGGCGGAGCGGGCGTCTCCGAGGGACTCCAGGTCCAGGCTTCCCTCCGCCACCGCCGCGGCGATCCGCTTCAGGGACGCCGTCCGGTAGCCCGCTCTGGCCACGCTCCGGTAGAAACCCTCGGGTGCGGCGGCCATGGCCTGCGGTGTGGGGAAGGCCCGGCCCTGAGGGCCATGCGGCGGCGCGCCTTCAGCCCGAGCGCCCAGGTGCTCCACCAGGGCGCTCACCATCCGGACCGTGCCCGACCAGGAGCAGTTGGTCGTACAGACGGTCTTGATCACGTCCTCGAAGACACTCGCGCCCCGGATCATGCGGCCGGCGCCGGCACAGACCCAGGACAGCTCCGGGTCCTTGCGCGCCAGCCGGTAGAAGGGCGACAGGTCGACCTCGAGGCTGAGCATCCGGCGGAGCCTTTGCAGCAGATCCCGGCCGTCTGAGGCCCGCAGCCGCGAGCCCGCCACCTGAACTGTGCTGAAGCCGCGACGCCCTGCCTGCACGCGGACTGTCCGGGCGCCCTTGTCCAGCGGCAGCGTCACCTCCAGGGTCCAGGCCTGGGTGTCGATGCGCATCGGCGGCAGGGAGGCCACGCCGTGGCAGGTCAGGAGCCGGCGCAGGTCCACCGGCTCGCCGGCCGGGCCAGCGAGCTCGATCTCCCTGATGGGCACCCATGGAGCCACGCCCCTGTCCTGGGGATCAGGTCGCGGCGGGGCGGCGCTCAGTGCGCGGCGCTGGCGGCGTCCGACACCGGCTGGCCCTGGCTTCGGGCAGGGAGCAGCTGCAGGGGATCGACCGGCGCGCTGTCGATGCGGACCTCGAAATGGGTGTGCGGACCGGTCGAGTTCCCGGTCGACCCGACCAGGCCTATCAGCTGGCCGCGGCTGACGGCGTCGCCGGGTTTGACCACGGAGGAGAGGAGATGACCGTAGAGCGTTTGCAGTCCGTCCGCATGCTGGATCAGCACGTAGTTGCCGTAGCCGACCAGGTTGCCCCTGGCGTCGGTCATGGCCTGGGCCTGGAGCACGACTCCGTCGGCGGCGGCGAAGACCGGCGTCCCCAATGGAACCGCCAGGTCGACGCCGGTGTGGAAATGGGCGTAGCCGGCGTAGGCGGCCTCGAAGACGAACGCGGTCGGACCGAAGCCCTGGGAGATGCTGGCGTTCGGAATCGGCCACAGCAGTCCGGATTGCATCAGCGCCGGATCCTCCGGCGCCAGGTTGGCGACCGCAAGGAAGGTCGCCTGGGCCCCGACTGCCTGCTCGATCTGCGCCAGCACCGCGTCAGCCTTGAGCTGGACCAGGCGCGCCCGCTCGGCCGCCACCGCCGGGGAATCCGACTGCGCGGCGTCGAGCGCGCCGAGCGCCCCGTCGATGGTCTCCTGGAGCTGACCCTGCAGGTCCTGTTCGACCTTGAGCTGCTGGCTCAGGGCGAGATTGGTTCGGCTCAGGCGATCTACGGTGCCGGCCTGCTGGCGGCGTCCCCGCTCGAGCAGAGTCTGGGCGTGCTGCAGGGCGGTCGCGTCGGCCTGTACCCGCCGGATCGCGGTCTGCTCGCCGTCCACCACCACGCTGCTGTAGCCCATCACACGCAGGAGTCCTCCGAAGCCGCCGGATTCGAGCAGGGCGACCAGGAAGTTCTGCTGGCGCTTGTAGATCCGGCGGACGACGCCGTTCAGCGCCACCTCGTCCGCCTGGAGACGGAAGACGGCATCCTTGCGCTGGGTCTGGACGTCGCTCAACCGCTGGTCCAGCCCCAGGAGCTGGCGGCGGCCGTCGAGCAGCTGCTGGCCGAGGGTGACCAGATTCAGCTGCGCCTGGTTGATCGACCGCTGGAGCATCAGGGCGTGGGCCTCGGAGGCCGTGAGCGCCGCGATCAGCTCGCCCTGGGCCTGGGTATTCCGCAGGGCCGGGGCGCTGGGCGAAGCGGAAGGGCTGGGCGCGGCAGAGGCTGCTGTCGCGGGCGACGCGGACGGGCTGGCCGAAGCCTGGGGACTGGCAGCCGCCAGCGGGCTGGCGTTGTCCGGCGGCGCCATCGTGGGGGCTGTGTCGGCAAGGGCAGCCATCGGCTGCAGGAGGAGGCCGCCCAGGGCGAGGGCGGCGACGGCGCCGGCCAGCAGCCGGTGGCGCGGCTGAATACGACACGCATCCGCGAGCGCGATCTTTACACCCCTTCCCAAGTCTTTACAACCTTTTCCAGGTTACCCTGCCGGCCGCGCCGGCCGTCTCGCCTCCCAGGTCGCGCGCTCAGCCGCTTACGAACTCACGCCTGGCCCCGCCTCCTCCCCAGGCGGCGGATTTCCAGCAGTGTCTCGCATTTTTACATTTTTGTCACTACCGGCCCGCTGCACGGTTTCCGCACCAGATGTGCAGAATGAAGAGCCCGTCCCGATAGCTGCTCGTGGACCGGCTGTGCTACCATGCGTCAAAACCACCTCGGCCACCAAGGGGGAAAGCTTCTGGCTAAGAGCCGGTTTTTGACGCATGCGATCGTGCTCATCGTCGCTGCAAGCGTCCCGCTCTTCACCGCATTCAATCGGATCCATACCGACACCGCGTACGGTGCCGGCGATCCCGGGCCCTCTGTAGCAGTCGTTCACCCCTCCAGCGCGGTGAGCGACGTGGTCATGAACCAGGCCGGGTACATCGTCAAGATGGATGCCTCCACGGCCGACGTGGCGCCGCGGCGGGACATCCTCCGCTACACCATGAAGCCGGGGGATACGGTCCAGAACCTGGCCGCCCAGTTCGGCCTGACGGTGGAAACCCTGCGCTGGGCCAACAACCTGGTCGACATCACCGCCGTCCGGTCGGGAAGCACCGTGCTGATCCCGCCGGTAAACGGCGTCCTGGTCACGGTCAAGCCCGGGATGCAGCTGCAGGCGCTGGCCATCCAGTACCACATCGATCCCCAGGCGATCATCGACTTTAACTTCCTGCGGGATCCGAGCAAGCTGGCGTCGGGCTCGATGCTGATGCTCCCCGACGGCCAGGGTCCGAGCCTCGACGTCCCGACGACCACGCGGACCGTCCAGTGGCACCGCTTCGGCAGCACCCAGATCTCGCAGACGGTTACCTATTACGGGTCGGTCAGCGGGGCCAGCGGCAAGTTCCCCTATGGGTATTGCACCTGGTGGGTGGCGCACAAGCGTTTCGTCCCCTGGACCGGTGACGCCTGGCAATGGTGGTACAACGCGCGGCTCTACGGCTTCGCCGAAGGGCAGGTGCCGCAGGTGGGGGCGATCATGGTCCAGGGCATCAGCTGGTCATCGCCGGTGGGACATGTGGCCTACGTCGAGTCGGTGAACGCCGACGGCTCCTTCACGGTGTCCGAGATGAACTACGGACGCTGGGGCGTGGTCGATTACCGGACCATCAAGTCGACCGTCGGCCAGGACATCCTGGGCTTTATTTACTAGCCCAGAGGCGAGCGGGCCGCTCTCCGCACCAACTGCGCGCGGGCCCACGACGTATCACGTTACGTGGCTCCCGTGCTCGGTGATGCTGCGCGCGGCCCGCTCGCCTCTAGACTGGTCTGATGTCGCCGGAGGAATATCTGGAGCAGACCCGGGAGCAGGGACTGCGGGAGCTGGAGGAGTTCCTGCGCATACCCAGCATCTCGAGCCAACCCGAGCGGACAGACGACGTGCGCCGGGCTGCCGAGCACCTCAGGCAGCGCTACCAGGCGATCGGCCTGGAGCATACCGCGATCATCCCCACCGCCGGGCATCCGGTCGTCTATGCCGACTGGCTGCGGGCTCCAGGGAAGCCCACCGTCCTGGTCTACGGCCATTACGACGTCCAACCGGTCGACCCGCTGGACCGATGGACCTCGCCGCCCTTCGAACCGGTCCGCCAGGACGGCCAGCTGCTGGCCCGGGGCAGCTCTGACGACAAGGGACAGATCGCAGTCCACTGGCAGGCTATCGACGCCCTGCTGCGCACGCGCGACGCCCTTCCCCTCAACCTGAAGGTAATCGCCGAGGGCGAGGAGGAGATCGGCAGCCCCAACTTCGCCGAGTTCGCCCACGCCGAGCGCCAACGCCTGCGAGCTGACTTCGTGGTCGTAAGTGACACGTCGATGGTTCGCAAGGGCCTGCCGGCGATCACCTACGGGCTGCGTGGCCTGGTCTACTTCGAGCTGCGGGTGGAGGCCTCCAGCTCCGACCTGCACTCCGGCTCCTACGGAGGGATCGCCCCCAACCCGATCCAGGCCCTGGCCGAGATCGTCACCCGGCTCAAAGACCCGTCCGGGCGGGTCCTGGTCCCCGGCTTCTACGACCGCGTGCGCCCGCTGACCGACGAGGAGCGCGCGGAGTTCGCCCGCGTACCCGTCGACGAGAAGGAGCTGGTTGCGAGCTACGGCTTCGAGGGCCTGGCCGGCGAGCCCGGCTTCACGCCCCGCGAGCGCCAGTGGGGGCGCCCGACCCTGGATTTCAACGGAGTCTGGGGAGGGTACCAGGGAGCTGGAGCGAAGACCATCATCCCGGGGTCGGCCAACGCCAAGCTGAGCTGCCGGCTGGTTCCCGACCAGGACCCGGCGGAGGTGGCGGAGGCGATCGCCCGCCACCTGGAGGCGGTCCGGCCAAGCACCGTACGGACCAGCCTGACCCAGATCGCCGGCTGCAGCGAGCCCTTTCTCACCCCGCTGGAGCACCCTCTCAACCAGGCAGCCCGCAGGGCCTTGCGGCGCGTCTACGGCAGCGAGCCCGCTTTCGTGCGCTCCGGAGGTTCGATCGGCGCCGTCCTCCCCCTGCACCGGGAGCTCGGAGCCCCCTGCCTGCTGGTCGGATTCGTGCTCCCCGACTCGCGGGCGCACGCGCCGAACGAGCGCCTGGACCTGGACTGCTTCCACCTGGGCCGTCGGGCGGCAGCCTCCCTCTGGGAGGAGATCGCGGCTATCACGCCATCCTCCTGAGACGGGCTCGATTTTCTGAGAACGTCACGATAAAGTAGCGGGGAGTGGCCATCGCCATCCGGCTCCTCGGCTACCTGGTCAGCGCCGGCTTCTTCGCTCTCGGCCTGCTGGCGCTGCGGGATTGGCTGCGCCACCGTTCCCGCCGCCGCGGCCTGCTGGCGCTGGCCATCGGCCTGATCGCCCTGACCAGCCTGGTGAGCCAGCTCGACACCCTGACCGCCAGCCGGTTCACAGGTGTCCTCTCCCTCCTCACCATCGTGCTCTTCATGGCCTCCGCCAACGCGCTGCTCCTCTTCAGGGGAACCTTCCTCCACCTGAGCCCTGTGGCCGTCGGGATCGCCGCCTCCGCCTCGGCGGCGGTGGTGGTGCTGTTCGAGATGGTCGACCTGTCCGGGGCCGGCGCACATCCAACCGCTCCCCAGAGCCTGGCGGTCGCCGCGCTGGTAGTGGTGTGGTGCACTATCGTCGGCGAGCCGATCGTCCGCTTCTGGCTCGCCTCCAACGGGCGCCCGGCGGTACAGAAGGCCAGGCTTCGGGTGCTCTCCGGCGGTTACGCCGGGATCGCCTTCATCCTCCTCGTCGCCGGGCTTGCGGGCCAGGCCTATCAGAGCCAGGCGGTGCAGTTATCGACCCAGCTGCTGGCCTTGCTCACCGTTCCGCTGCTCTACGCGAGCTTCTCGCCCCCGCGCTGGCTGCGCCGGCAGTGGCGTGAGGAGGAGGAGGAGTTGCTGCGCAAGAGCAACCGCGACCTGCTCCTCTTCAACGCCGACCGGGGAACACTGGCCGTCCGTTCGCTGGACGCGGCCATGCGGCTGGTGGGCGCGGATGCCGGCGCCATCGTCGACGCCGGCCAGGTGCTCGCCGTCCATGGCATCGACGAGGCGACCGCCCGCAGCCTGGCCGATCGGGCGTCGTCCGCCGGCGGCGAGCACCTGGTCCCCCTCCCCAGCCGGCCCAGCCAGAACGCGATCGTCGTCCCGCTCGGCCTGGAAAGACAGCGAGGCGCGGTGGTGCTGATCAGCGGAGCCTTCATGCCCCTGTTCGGCTCGGACGAGGTGCTCCGCTTCCAGCAGTTCAGCGTCAACCTGGGGCTGGCTCTGGACCGAGTCCGGGTGGTGGAGCGGATGGCGGAGGTCGAGCGGACCAAGTCGCAGTTCCTGAACCTGGCCTCGCACGAGCTGCGAACGCCGCTCTCAGTGATCCGCGGCTACCTATCCATCCTCGAGAGCGGCTCCCTGGGGACGCTGAACGCCGCCGGGCGCCGGGCCCTGTCGATCCTCTCCGGGAAGGCGATGGAGATGAACCTCCTGATCGAACAGATGCTGGAGGCGGCCCGCCTGGAAGAGGGCCGGCTCGGCTTGCGCATCGAGCGAGTAGACGTGTGCGCCGCCGCCTCGGACGCGCTGGATCTGGTGCGGCCGCTGGCCGACGAGAGGCACCCGCTGGACCTGGAGGCGCCCGGCGTGGAGGTCCCGGTGATGGCCGACCGGGACCGGCTGGCGACCATCCTCACCAACCTGCTCGACAACGCCATCAAGTACTCCCCCAACGGAGGGCCGGTGCGCTGCCTGGTCCGGCGGCAGGACCAGACGGGCGTGATCGTGGTGCAGGACGAGGGGATCGGCATTGCCGCCTCCGACCAGCCGATCCTGTTCACCCGCTTCGGCCGCGTCCCCGGCGACGACACGCGGCAGATAAAGGGGACGGGCCTCGGCCTCTACCTCTCCCGGGAGCTGGCCCGTCAGATGGGCGGCGACATCCAGCTGGTCTCGGAGAAGGAGATGGGAAGCGCCTTCACCGTCTCCCTGCCGCTGGCGGTCGGAGCCCCGGCGGCCGAGCCCAAGGCCCAGCGCGGCCTACGGGTCCTGGAGTCGACCGGCACCGGCCAGTAGAAGGAGCGAGACGCCGCGCCAGCGGTGGCGAGCCAGGGCGCGTGGTGAGCAGGCCGCGCCAGGCACTCCGGCCGCACCGGAATTTAGCGGCCGGGCCGCGTGCGGCCGTCCGCGAGCCGCAAATGCGCCCGGTAAATCGAAGCGTCCCAGCCGGCTACTCTGCGACGAAGCGGTAGCCGATCCCTGGGACGCTGTGGATGTAGTGGGGCTTCTCCGAGTCACGCTCGATCTTCTTGCGCAGCCGGTAGACGTGGGCGTCGACGGTGCGGGTCTCGATCTCGACCTCATATCCCCAGACCTTGCGCAGGAGCTCCCCCCGGCTGACCACCTGGCCGGCCTGCGAGGCCAGCAGGGAGAGCAGGTTGAACTCGGTCAGCGTCAGAGCGACCTCCCTACCCTCGCGCCAGACCTGGCGGCTGTTCATGTCGATGATCAGGCCCGGGAACTCGAAGCGCGTCTTGGGCTGCTGCTGGGTGACGGCCTGCTCGCTGCGACGTAGATGGGCGCCGACCCGGGCCAGCAGCTCGCGAACCTCGAATGGTTTGGTGATGTAGTCGTCCGCCCCAACCTCCAGCCCCACCACGACGTCGATGGTGTCGTTCTTGGCGGTGAGCATGATCACCGGCACCTGGGCGCCGTCCGCGCGCAGCTGGCGGCAGACGTCCATGCCGCTCACGCCGGGCAGGTTCAGGTCGAGGATGACCAGATCCGGTTCGGACTTCTCCAGCATCTCCATCCCCTTCTCGCCGGTATCGGCCTCGAGCAGGTTCAGGTTCTGACCGACGCATGCCATCCGCACGACTTCGCGCGTCGGCGCGTCGTCCTCGATCATCAGGATCGTCTTCGGGAATGACATGGTGGTCGGTTACTCCTTCTCCAGAAAGTTCGTCACTTGAAGCATGAATTTCTTGAGCTCGATCGGCTTCGCGATGTACCCGCTGCACCCGGCGGCCAGGGCCTGCTCTTCGCTGCCTTTCAGGGCGTTCGCCGTCAGGGCGACCACCTTGATGTGGGCCGTGGCCGGGTCCGCCTTGAGCTGGCGGGTGACCGCTAATCCATCAACGCCGGGAAGCTGCATATCCATCAGTATCAGGTCGGGACGCAGGTGCCGGGCCTTCTCCAGCCCCTCCTGGCCGCTGGCGGCGGTGTCGACCACCAGGCCGTTGCCCTCCAGGACCATCCGGGCCAGGTCCAGGTTGGAGGGATTGTCTTCCACCACCAGGACCCGGTTGCCCTTGCTGGGACCGGGCTTGAGCGGGAGCACCGCGGAGAAGGTCGTCCCCTGGCCCTGAGCGCTCTCGAAATCGATCGAACCGCCGTGGAGCTCCAGGAGCCGCTTGGTCAAGGCCAGGCCCAGGCCGGTTCCGGGGTACTCCCGGTTGCTGGCGCTCTGGACCTGGTAGAAGGCCCCGAAGATCTTGTGCTGCAGCTCCTTGGCGATGCCGATGCCGCTGTCCTGGACCTGGATGCGGAGGCTGTCCTCGCCCAGCCGGCCGGCGCGCAGCTGCACCCGCCCGCCCTGGCTGGTGAACTTGATCGCGTTGGAGAGCAGGTTGTAGAGGACCTGCTTGACCTTGTTCTTGTCCGCGACCAGTGCTAGGTCGGCCGGCTCCACAGCGCTCGTGATCTCGATGTCCTTCTTCATGGCCAGGGCGTGGACCACATTGAGCACCTCGCGGAACGCGGATTCCAGCGCGAACTCCTCGTAGACCAGGTCCATCCGCCCTGCCTCGATCTTGGTCAGGTCGAGGACGTCGTTGATCAGGGACAGGAGGTGCCGGCCGCTGGTGTAGATGTTGTCCAGGCAGTCCCTGCGCTGCTTGTCGGTGATCTTGCCTGCCAGGTCGTCCCGGAGCAGCTCGCTGAAGCCGAGGATGGCGTTGAGGGGGGTGCGCAGCTCGTGCGACATGTTAGCCAGGAACTCCGACTTCAGCCGGGAGACCTCGGCGATCTGGGCGTTGGCCGCCTCCAGCTCGTCCAGGTGCGCCTCGAGCTGCTCATAGAGGCGGCCGTTGTCGATGGCGATGGCCGCCTGGTTCGTGATCACCTTCAGGATGGCGGCATCCAGCTCGGTGAAGGGGTCGACCCGCTGGCGCGAGAGGGTCATCGCGCCCACCAGCCGCTGCGGCGTCGCCAGGGGCTGGACGATCAATGAGCGCGGCGGCCGGCTCTGGTCGAGCATCTTGAAACGCGGGTCCTGGGTCGCGTCCAGGACGTTGAGCGTGGTCTGCTGCTGGACCGCGAAGCCGAGGATGCCCTCGCCTACGGTGAAGCGGGCGATATGGGGAACCTCGTCCCGGTGGGGGTAGGTGGCGATGGCGGTCAGCTCCCGGCCGTCCTGGTTCAGGAGGAAGACGGTGGCCGCGTCGAAGGCGACCATCTGGGAGGTGGCGCGCAGCATCGCCTCGATGTTGTCGTTGAGCGAGAGCGAGCCGGTAAAAAGGCCACCGAGCCGGTTCAGCAGCTCGATCTCGGGGTCGGCTGACACGTGGGCGACATTATATGACATGAGTTTTGACGGCTCGCAACTCGGCGATTGCCCTTTTCGCTATCGTAACGTCACGCTCCGTCACTTCCTTTCTCGGCCGTAATGTTGCGGACGGATGCCTGCGGGCAGCCGGCCACGGGCCCGGCGGCGCCCGGTAGATTAGGACGGATGAAGGCGGTCCGATTCCACCAGCACGGCGGGCCCGAGGTCCTCCGCTGTGAGGAGGTCCCGACCCCCGAGCCGGGCCGCGGCGAGGTGCTGGTCGCGCTCCGGGCGGCCGCCCTCAACCACCTGGACCTCTTCGTCCGGGCCGGGATCCCGGGCGTCCGCCTGCCCCACGTGGGAGGTGCGGACGGCGCCGGGGTGGTGGTGGCCCAGGGAGAGGGCGCGACCCGCTTCCCGCCGGGCACCCGGGTCTTCTTCGACCCCGGGCTGAGCGACGGCACCTGCCGCTTCTGCGCCCGCGGCGAGCACAGCCTGTGCGAGCGGTTCGAGATCCTGGGCGAGCACCGCGACGGCACCTTCGCCCAGGCGGTGGTGGTGCCGGAACTGAACTGCCGGCCCATCCCGCAGCGGCTGGGCTTCATCCAGGCGGCCGCCTTTCCGCTGGTCTTTCTGACCGCCTGGCGGATGCTGGTGACCAGGGCCCGTGTGCAGCCGGGCGAGACGGTGCTGATCCTGGGCATCGGCGGAGCCGTCTCCCTGGCGGCGCTGCAGATCGCCCGCCTCCTCGCGGCGCGCACGTTCGTCACCTCCAGCAGCGACGCCAAGCTGGAGCGGGCCCGCGCGATGGGGGCCGAGGTATTGATCAACCACGCCCGGCAGGACTTCTCGCGCGAGGCATGGAGCCTGACCGAGAAGCGGGGCGTGGACGTGGTGGTGGAGAACGTGGGGGCGGCCACCTGGGCCGGCAGCGTCCGGGCTCTGGCCAGAGGGGGGCGGCTGGTCACCTGTGGGGCGACGAGCGGTCCCAAGCCGGAGGAGGACATCCGGCGCATCTTCAGCAAGCAGATAACGATCTACGGCTCGTCGATGGGAACGCGCGGGGACTGGGAGCAGGTGACGGCCCTCCTGGAGCAGGGACGGCTGGAGCCGGTGGTGGACCGGACCTATCCCCTGGAGGAGGCGGCGGCGGCCCAGGAGCGTATGGCCAGGGGCGAGCAGTTCGGCAAGATCGTGCTCGAGGTGCCGCCGCTCTGAAGCACTGCCCCCGCTCGAGCCGGGCGTGGAGCACGGTGGCCCTGGCCGCCCTCCTGCTTGGCGCCTGCTCGCCGGGACCGACCGCCTCCGTGTCCGCACACCCCTCACCCTCGAAGTCACGGTCCGCCTCCCCCTCGTCCGGCCCGACGCCCCACCCTTCGCCGCCCAACCTGCCGGTCGCCGCCGGGATCCGCGTGCCATCCGGCTTCCAGGCCTACGTCTACGCCGGCGGTCTTCCCACCATCACCGCCATGGCCTTCGGACCCGATGGACGCCTGTACCTGACCGAGGCCGGCGGCACCCTGGCCGTCGTGCCTGCGCCAGGCCAGGCAGCGACCGCGATCGCCGGCAGACTGCCCACCCCGCTGGGCCTGGTCTGGCGCGGAAACGACCTCTTCGTCTCGGTACGCGGCGGCGTGCGCGCCTTTCACCGCGCGGGCCAGGGACTGAGCGGCGGCGAGGCGGTGGTGACGGGCCTACCGACCGGGCGCCACCAGAACGACAACCTGCTCCTGCTGCCCAACGGCGACTTCCTGCTCGGCCTCGGCTCGACCTGCGACGTCTGCTCCGAAGGCGACAGCCGCAGCGCCAGCGTCCTCAGGTTCCACGGAGACTGGAGCTACGCGGGAGTGGTGGTGCGCGGCGCACGCAACCCCTACGGCCTGGCCTGGCGCCAGAGCGACCAGCATGCCTACGTCACCATCAACGGCCAGGACAACCTCGGCGCCCAGCCGGCGGACCACATGATCGCGGTCTCCGGCGGGTCCGACGCGGGATGGCCGCGGTGCTGGCCCTCCTTCCCCGAAGGCGCCCTCCACGGCAGCTGCGCCGGCGTGACTCCGCCGCTCGCGGTCTTCACGCCCCACACCTCCGCTGACGGCATCGTCTTCTACGAGGGCACCGAATTCCCCGCCCAGTATCAGGACAACGCCTTCGTGGCGGAGTGGGGAACCAACGGCGGCGGCTCGCCGGGAAGGCGAGTGGTCAGGGTAACCCTCGACGGCGGGGTGGCGGTCGGCGCCGATTTCGCCACCGGGTTCGACCATCCCCTGGCGCTGGAGGTCGCCCAGAACGGGGGCCTGCTGGTCGGCGACTATGGGAGTGGACGGATCGTCGAGATCTTCAGCCTCGGCTGAGCCGCACAGGTCTAGAAAAACCCGACTGAGTCGCATCTGGCCTGGAAAGACCCGACCCGGCCCGGCGTCATGCCGGTATCAGCATCTTCTCGACGCTGCGCAGGCTGGGCGACTGGCTGGACCAGCCGGGACGGGAGGCCGACCCGCTCCTGAGCCAGAACCGGCCCGGCCGGAGCTGGTTCGGCGCGGTGCAGCCGGGAACCGCGGCTCCGGTAATCGACAGCGCCGGAGTAGAGGGCAAGATCGCCGGGATCGCGGCGATCCGGGTCCACGACCCGGTATTCAGTGAAGAGGTGTTCCTGGCCCAGGTCGAGCGCATCTTCTTCGCTGTGCTCGAGGCCTGGACAGCACTCAAGCCCGGGCTGAGCCAGGGAGTCATGGCTCCCGTGATCTGGGAGGAGCAGCGTTCTCAGATCCAGTCGTATCGCGCCGGCGGAAGACGCAACCCGCTCGACGGCCTCAGCCTGACCAGCGCCAACGTAGCCGGGGCATCGAGCGACGGTAAGGTGGACACGCTGACGGTGCGGATCAACGCGGCATCCTCCGATTACGACGTCGACTCCGCCGGACAGGTGGTCCGGGGCTCGAGGACGGTGGCAGACTGGACCGAAGACTGGATCTTCCAGCGCCCTGCCACGCTCACCACGGCGCCCGTGGGAACGATCGTCTCCCAGGAGTGTCCCAGCTGCGGGGCCCGGGTCACAGTCGACATCACCACCATCTGTCCCTTCTGCGGCGCGGCGGTGATCAGCGGCCGCTTCGGCTGGCTCCTGGCGCGGATCGACCGCGTGCTCTGATCCGGGCTGGGTCAAGCGCCGAAAAACGGAAAACCGACCATCGCTCAGTGGTCGGTTTTCCTGCCCCGTCTGGGGCCGCCCGCCGGCAGGCGGGCACAGCCATTGTCTCATTCCGGGCCCTCAGGCGTCCTTTCGTATTCCAGTCTTGACAGGAACGGTATCAGACAACCTATAATGGCGTCGGTCTGATCGCTGCGGTCGCCCTGCCGGCCGGAAGGCGGCCTCGCCGACAGCCCAGGATGGGCCCTCGCGCCGGGGTCAATCGTTTCCCCCCGGCCGCGAGGCCTCACCAGCCGCCGCTCGAGCGCAGGCTGTGAAAGCGATGGGCGCTGATGACCAGGTGGTCGAGCACCTCGATCCCGAGCAGGCGGCCGGCTTCGCCCAGGTGGCGGGTCACCGCCAGGTCCTCGGGGCTTGGAGTCGGGTCCCCCGAAGGGTGGCTGTGCGCCAGCACGACCGCCGCGGCATTGTGCCGCAGGGCCGGCTCGAAGACGTCGCGCGGCTGCAGGGCGGCGACGTTGAGGCCGCCGAGCGCGACCGTCTCACAGCCGAGCGGCTGGTTGCGGGTGTTCAAGAGGAGGACGCAGAACC
>VBIC01000030.1 GCA_005881425.1 Chloroflexota bacterium
GCGGGATTGATCGGAGGCGCCCCAACCTTCCTTGGCGCGACGTTGGGTTACGTCTTCACGTCGCATGCGGTCTACGTGCTCTTCCTGGCCCTGGCCGCGGGCGCGCTCCTCTCGGTCATCGGTGAGATGTTCCACGTCGGGCGGCGGCTGAACTCGCCCGGGGCGATGGCGGCGGGTCTCCTGCTCGGCTTCCTCCTGGGCTACGGCACCGACCTCTTCCTCACCCTGCAGTCCGGCTGAGGACTCGACCGTTCGCTAAGCTGTCCCGGTGACGCTCGTCTTCGAGCACGCAACCCTGCTCGACGGCACGGGCCGCGATCCACAGCCGGACACGCGCGTGCTGGTCGAGGAGGGGCGCATCCGGCGCATCGCGCGCGAGGACGCGGGCCGGATTCCCTCGGGGGCGCAGGTCATCGATTGCCAGGGACGGACCCTGATGCCCGGCCTGATCGACGCCCACGTGCACCTCGCCATCGTCGAGCTGGACGACATGGCCACCGCCTCGCTCCCGCCCGCGGTGCTCGCCGCGCGCATCACCCGGGAGATCGAGGCCACCCTGGACGCCGGCTTCACCACCGTGCGCGACGCCGGCGGCCTGGACGCGGGCTTCAGAGAGGCGGTCCGCCTGGGCCTGATCCGCGGCCCGCGCATCTTCATCAGCGGGCCCTTCATCTCGCAGACCGGCGGCCACGGGGACCACCGGCCGCGGGGCTGGCGGGGTCCGATGCCGGCCATCCCGGGCCTCTCCTCGGAGAGCATCCTCGCGGACTCGCCGCAGGAGGTCCGGCGCGCGGCGCGCGAGGCTCTGCGCCGGGGCGCCGACCAGATCAAGGTGATGGCCAGCGGCGGCGCTGCCTCCCCCACCGACGAGCTGACCCACACCCAGTTCTCGGTCGAGGAGCTGGCCGCCGCGGTCGAGGTGGCCCGGGCGGTGGACACCTACGTGCTGGCTCATGCCTACGGACCCAGGGCCATCCAGAACAGCCTCAAAGCCGGGGTCCGCTCGATCGAGCACGCCAACCTTCTGGACGAGGAGACCGCCGACCAGATGCTGGCCGCCGACGACACCTATCTCGTCCCCACCATCATCACCTACGAGCTGCTGGCCCGGCAGGAGCTGTCGAGCGGCTGGACCGAGGTCAACCAGCGCAAGATCCGGCAGGGACTCGATGGCGCCTACACCGCTCTCGAGCTGGCCTTCGAAAAGGGGCTGCGAATCGGCTCCGGGTCGGACGTACTGGCCGAGATGCAGCCCCTAAAAGGCCGGGAGATCGCCTGCCAGGCCCGGGTGATGGGGGCGATGGCCGCGATCGTCGCCGCCACTCGCACCAACGCCGAGCTGATGAAGATCGCCTCCGAGGTGGGGACGGTCGAGGAGGGGAAGCAGGCCGACCTGATAGTGGTGGACGGCGATCCCCTGGGGCAGCCGGAGATTCTGGGCGACGCCCAGAAGGTGCGGCTCGTCTGCCTGGGGGGCAGGGTGGTCAAGGAACTGGATGGCGGGCGCGAGCTGAGCCGGGCCGGCAGCCAGCGCTGACTCGGATGGCCGCACAGCGCGGGCCCGGCGCTTTCATGGACAACCTGCGCCAGCCGGTCGGGCGCCTGAGGAAGCTCGGCCTCGTGGCCCGCAACCTGGCCCGGCGGCTGCGCGGGCGGGGTTGCTGCGGCCACCCCGGCGAGCCCGGCTGCTGAGAGGGCAGGCCACCCGGTCCCGGTCGGGACCACGCGCCCGGCCAGGAGGCTGGGGAGGCCCGGTAGGCGGCTTGACAGGGACCAGCGTTTCTCGATAATCTGACAGCGATGCTATCAGCATCGAATCGAATATCAATGGGAGGTCATTCATGGCTGGTCTGATCTGGACGATCGTCGTCGTCCTCTTCGTGCTCTGGCTACTCGGTGTGGCGGTCCACATCGGCGGCGGCCTGATCAACCTTTTGCTGCTCCTGGTGGTGATCGGGATCATCTATAACCTGGTGGTCGGCCGAAGGGCGATCTGACGCCGGTCCGAATCGGGAATCGAGGGGGCAGGCGTCCTGAGGGTCGCCTGCTCCTGACGCTCGTCGGGATCTCGGGCGGGGCCAGCGGCTCCTGAGCCAGCCCGCGCAGCGGGTGGTCGTGGTCCGGCACGGTGAGACCGAATGGAGCCTGAGCGGGCGGCACACCGGCTGGACCGACCTTCCACTGGACGCGCGGGGCCGCCGCCAGGCGCAGGAGCTGCGAGAGCGGCTCCGGGGCTGGCGATTCGAGGCCGTCTTCAGCAGCCCGCTGCGGCGGGCCCTCGACACCTGCCGGCTGGCCGGGCTGGACCACGATCCCCTGGTCCGCGACGACCTACGTGAGTGGAACTACGGGCGCTACGAGGGGCTGACCTCGGAGGAGATCGAGGCCCAGCGCCCGGGCTGGTCCCTGTGGCGGGACGGCTGCCCGCAGGGTGAGGACGCCGCCGCGGTGGGGCGGCGGGCGGATCGGGCGCTGGCCGAGATCCGAGGCATGGCCGGCGACGTCTGCGTCGTCGCCCACGGCCACCTGCTGCGGGTCCTGGGCGCGCGCTGGCTGGGCCTGCCGCCTGAGGCCGGGCGCCATTTCGCCCTGGCGGCCGCCGGCATCAGCGTCCTGGGTCACGAGCACCGGGACGCCGTGCTCTCCAGCTGGAACCAGCGCTGATAGATGCTCTCTATGCCAGGTATCGCCACAAACGATTGGACCTGATGATGCCTTACTTGATAGAGTGACTTCCATGATAGACGGAGCAAGGGCGAATCCCGAGGCTGCCGCGGGTGGATCAGACGTGACCTTCACCTGCCAGGCGGAGATCGCGGACTGCAACTGCCCGGACAGCTGTGAGCGCGACCACGGCAACGACTGAGCTCAAGCCCAAGCGGGTTTCGCCGGACGGGGCGCGGCTGATGGCAAGCCCCCTCCTCCCGGACGGGTTCACCGTGCCCGCGTCGCGCCTCACTCACCCCAGCACCCGGATGCGCCAGCTGCTCGAGACCGAGCGCTTCCTCTTCGGGCCGGGGGTCTACGACCCGTTCGGGGCCCAGCTGGTCATGTATCACGGTTTCAAGGCCGTCTACTTCAGCGGCTACTCCTTCGCCATCGGGCACCTGGGCACGACCGACATGGACCTCTACTCGAGCGTGGAGATCGCGGATGCGGCCCGGCGCACCGTGAGCGCCCTGCGCAAGTTCCAGCTCACGATGGCGGTCGGCGATCCGGAGAAGGGCGTGCCTCCGCGGCACCTCGACATCCCACCGGTCATCGTCGACATGGACGGCGGCTACGGCAACATCTTCAACGTCCAGCGCACCACCGAGCTCTACGTCACCGCGGGCGTCGCCGCGGCGCACATCGAGGACCAGGTCCTGCCCAAGCGGTGCGGCCACATCGGGGGCAAGGCCCTGATCTCGGTCAACGAGATGGTGGGTAAGCTGCGGATGGCGCGCAACGTCGCGGACGACCTGGGGAACCAGGACTTCGTGGTCATCGCCCGGACCGACGGGTTGAGCGCGGTCGACGCCCCCGAATCACTGCGCCGCATGGAGCTGGCGGTGGACCGTGGACTCCGCTACCTGGACACCGGCATACCGGACATGCTGTGGTGCGAGTTCCCGACCTCCGAGCGAGGGCCGGTCGAGGAGTTCACGACCGCGATCCGTTCCCGCTTCCCCAAGGCGCGCTTCGCCTTCAACTGGTCGTCATCCTTCAAGTGGTTCAAGGATCCGAACCCGATGACCTTCGAAGAGCTGAGCGACATGGGCGTGAAGTTCGTCTTCATCACCCTCGGAGCCCAGCACGCGGAGGGTCACGGGCTGAGCGTGCTCCTCAAGGGCATGTCGGAGCGCCAGCAGCAGGGCTACATCGAGCTGCAGCGGCTGGAATGGCAGGATGGGGCCGACATGCCGACCCGGAGCCACCATCTGTTCTCGGGCGTCCCCTACCACCACCTGGTGGGCAAGAAGTACGATGCCGCCCGTCTGGGGCGGGAGTTCGTCGAGGAGCTGCCCGAAGACCGAGTCGTCTAGGCTCAACACGACCTCTCGCCGCCTGGCCGCGCCTGTAAACGTCCTGGATCCGTCCGGCATTGCAGGGATGGATCTTCCAGGAGGTGCAGGCAAGATGCGACTCGTATTACCGTTTGCGGCGGCTGTACTGATGGCGCTCGGCGGCAGCCCGGCGTGGGCGGCACCCGCGACCTCGTCGACCGCGACCTTCGAGCTGCCCCTCTCGGGCACCGTGATCAACCCGTGCAACGGCGAGACGGTGGCCTGGCAGGGAACGGCGCATTTCGCAATCCATCGGACCGTGACCTCGACCGGCCGCGAGACCCTTTCGGGTGAAGTCAACTTTCAGGGGGTTTCCGGGCAGGGCAGCCTCGGTAATGCCTATCGCATGGTCGACACCGCGACCTTCGAAATGACTCCGAGCGGTGATCGGACGCCATCGGAGTTCACCACCACCGCGGCATTTCTGTTCGTGAGCCAGGGACCGGCACCCAATTTCGTGGCCCGCACGACATATCACGTGACCATCGATGCCAATGGCGAGCTGACGGCAAGCGTGATCGAGATCACGAGCGAGTGTCGCGGCTGATCGATCGTAGATGGAGGGGCGGGAGCAGGCCTGGATCGAACCCCTCGTCCTCAGCCTCAGCCGGCCCGCCTTCAAGCTGGCGGCAGCCCTGGTCAATGACCACGCCGTCGCCGAGGAGATCGTCCAGGAGGCATTCATGCGCTCACTCGCCAGCCCGCGCACACCTCGGGCGCTGCCCGAATTCCGGCGCTGGCTCTACCACATCGTTCTCAACCTGGCGCGGGAGCATCACCGGCGCAGGGCGCGATTCGGCCTGCTGCCGCTTCGCGCGGAGCCCCGCCCCGACCCGCAGGAGGAGGCGGAGCGCCGGCTCGGCGATGCCGAGATGGCCCACGCTCTTCGCGTCCTCAGCCCTCGTGAACGGGAAGCGGTCTACCTGCGCTTCTTCCAGGACGAGGCCTTCGACGAGGTGGCGGCCGTGATGCGGATCGGCGAGAGCACGGCGCGAGTCCTCGTGCATCGGGCCCTCGAAAAGCTGCGGAGTCACCTCGCCACCGACCAAAAGAGGGTTGCTCCGTGAAAACCGAATCGCAGCTCGAGCTGCGCCTGCGGGCCCACCTGGCCGCCCTCGGGGAGGCGATCCAACCGCCCGCCGGCCTGGAGACGCGTGTCCTGCGACGGTTGCGCGAGTCCTCGGCGCGCGCCTACCCCGGTGTGCTCCGTCAGCTGCTGGCCGCGACCGCCCTGGTGCTCCTGACGGCCGGGCTGGCGTTCGGCATCGCCCGGCTGCGTACGGTATCCGGACCGGTCGGGCCGACACCTACCGCCGGGCCTTCGGCCAGCGTCACCGTGGCACCGTCGCCGACCGCGGCCCCGATCGGGCCACCCCGGCTGGTCACGGCGAGCGAGTACGGAGACATGGTGGCAGCCGGCAGCCCCGGTGCGGAAGGGCAGATGAGAATTCCCGATTGCGGCTCGGGGGAGCCGAGTCCAGGCCACGACTGCTTCCAGGCCATGGGCGGGTCGGAAGCTCTCGTCGGAACCAGCGCCGGGTATTTCCAGGGCGCTCGCTTGGGCGCCGGCTGTTGGGTCTACCTCTATAAGGACGGAACCGGCTGGCACTATCTCGACGTCCGCTGCGCCCAAGCTGTTGGGACACTACCCCGGGTTGGGACGGACGACGACGTCCACGTGTCGGGCTGCGCCAACGTCCGGGCTGAGCCGGCCCTTGCGGCCCGGATCGTCGCCTGCCTCCCGAACGGGACGGTCGTGCACGTCGGCGGCGGTCCCGCCTATCGAGACGGGACTCTGTGGTGGTATCTGCAGGACCGGGGCTGGATGGCGCACGACTCGCTGGTCGAGTAAGCGGCCGGGGCGATCCGGCGGGAACCCTCGTGGGACTGGAAGCGTTGAGCGTGAGCGAGGATCAAATGGCGCGACCTGGAGGGCTGCCTAAGCCGAGACCAGGTCGGGCGCGCTCTCTCTGGCCTGAGTCAAGAAGGCGGCTACCGCGCCCGAAGGCGGCCCCAGGTCGCGCCGCCGGATGACCACGATCTGCTGGGAGAGCGGCGGGGCGTCCTTCACCTTGACCAGCCAGAGGCTCTTGCCCTGCAGCTCGCGGCTGACCGCGGTCCGCGGCAGGAGCGCGATGCCCAGCCGGCGCTCCACCATCTTCTTGGCCGACTCGATGTTGTCCAGCTCCATCACCTCCCGCGGGGTCACGCCCAGCTTGAGGAAGAAGGTCTGGGTCAGCTCGTAGTAGCTCGAGGTGCGGTCGAAGAGGATCAAGCGCTCATTGCTGACGTCCGCGATGCCCACGGTGCGGCGCTTGAGGAAGGGGTGGTCGCGCGGGACGACCAGCACCAGCTCCTCGCGGTAGAGCGGGACCGACTCGATGTCCGCGTGGCGCAGCGCTCGCACCATGGCCAGCTGGACCTCCTCGCGCAGCAGCATCTGCAGCATGTCCTCGGAATGGCCGGTGCGCACCGCGACGTCGACCCGCGGATGGCGGGCGGCAAAGCGCTCCAGGAGCAGGGGAAGGACGTACGTGCTCACCGCAGGGGCCGCCCCCAGCACCAGCCGGCCGCCGGAATCGGAAGCCGCGTCCTGGAGCACCTGGCGTCCGTCGCGCACCGACCGCACCGCCCGCTCGGCGTAAGGCAGGAAGAGACGACCGGCGTCGGTCAGCCGCATGCCTCGCCGGGTCCGCAGGAAGAGCGGCTGGCCCAGCTCGCGTTCCAGGCCGTGCAGGCGGGCGGTCAAGGTGGGCTGGGTGACGAAGAGGGCCTCTGCGGCGCGGCTTACATTGCCCCGCCGGGCTACCTCCAGGAAGCCTTCGATCTGCGCCAGCAGCACCTGCTTAATAGAGCGCGTCTATGAATGGATGTCAATATTCAACAAAGGGGCGGCTTCGAAAACAGCGACCTCAGTCGGTTTGCCAAGATCGCCGCTTTGTATATCTGAGCGTCTCGTTGACTCTCTCGGGTGTCGATGGCGCTCGCTGGGGCGTCTTGGAAAGCCTCCTCAAGGCCCTCGGGCTTGTCAGCCATGGCAGCGCATGTTCATCGGCTCGAATCTCACTCCCCTTGGAGGGGGCACACCCGGATGCCTAACATCCGCTGAGCCTAGCGGAGGCCGCTCAGGACGAGTACCGCCACAAATTAGATGTTAGTTCGTTAGTTCTTATACTGACGGCGTGGCACTGCCGTATCCGTCGCTGCAACTGGTCGAAGAGACCGTAGCAAAACAATTAGACAACCAGTCAGACCACATCGACTCGCTGGACACCAAGGCCGGCATTCTCTTCGGCTTCCTGGCAGTGACTCTCGGTTCTGCCGCCGGCTCAAAGGACTTTTTTCGAGGCAGCAGGCCGGTACAACGCCCTGAAAGTTGCTACCCTTGCTGTCCTCGCCGGATTTCTTTCGTCAATTGCGGCGTTCGCGGCTCGGCAGTACCGCCGCGACCCTAGTCCCCGAGCGCTACGCGAGCAGTACCCGAATCAGCCCGAAGATGCGACCCGCTTCGCTTTAGGCAAGAGTCGAGCAAAAGGTGAAGCTCCTCCAACTGACGCTGGTGCTGGCGGCGATTGGGGGCATCGCCTTGGCGCTGCATGTCATCTTCGAGCTGTAAACTTAGGGCATAAATGCCGCGAGAAGACCAGCAGCAGCAGTCGCCGCCTCCGAGACCCGCTAACCCGCCGATCCGGCCGAACCCCGCTCTCAGGCAGCCAATGGAGCGGGAGAATAGTAGGCCACAGGAGAGGAGAACGGAACGTAATGGCTGATGATGGTCAGCAGCGCCCAGCCCAGCAACCCACTCCGGCGAGTAATCCACCCATCGCGCCGAATCCGTCGTTGGCCCAGCCCATGCAGAAGGGTGCGAACGTTCCGGACAGGAGGTAGCCACGACCTGAAGCCCGCCCCAGGTCAGATAGCGACAGTCCGCAGCGGCGCGGGAATTACGGCCTCGCGAGTGAGTCGCGTGACCGTTGGCCCTCGCCGTAGTCGGCCTCGGACGAGGGCTGGCCCTCGACCCATTGCTCGCTCTTGTCCGGAGTTCCTTTGCTCTCGGCAACGCCCTTGCCCGAGAGCGGGGCTTCGCCGGTCCGGGTGGTTGGATCCTGCGGGTTCGGCCCCGCTTCGGCTGGATCCTCCTGTTCGGGACGCTCCCGGACCGGCTCGCCCTCGGTCACTCGACCACCGTCGTGCGGCGAGGACGCGTCATCAGACGGATCAGCGAGACGATGCCCCAACCGATGAGCGTGTAGATGGCGATCGCGACCAGGCTCTCGGGCTCGAGCACTGAACGTCCGGCGGCGGTGGTGTTGAAGATGCCATGGAATGGAGCCACCAATCCGGCGGTGATGCTGTACATGAACTGAACGAAGCCTGCGGCCGTGGACGCTCCAAGGAGCTTGAGGATGAATCGGATCAGGATCAGGGTATCGATCAGCGCGACCACCCACCAGATGGCCTCCCCCACCCGGTTGGTGTAGACGCCGCTCCGGTAGGACGTGACGTGAGTCCGCGAGGTGCCGTAGGGAGCGACCGGCGTGACCGGTTCCTCGATCGGACGACCGGTTGCCGTCTCGTGAGAAACGACCTCTTCGTCGTAGCCGTCTGGCATTCGACACTCCTTGCTCGAGGGCATGGATTCGCGTCAGCCGCTACCCTCAAATGCGATACCTATACTAGCAGCTTTTGCCCAATCGTTCTCGTGGCAAGCGACGGGGCGCGCGGCCCCTGATAGCGTGGCCAGGTGCAGGTCGTCGTCTTCGGGGCCGGGGCTGTCGGGAGCCTGATCGGGGCCCGTCTGCACGAGGCCGGCGTCAACGTCCGGCTGGTGGCTCGACCGGCCCAGGTGGCAGCCATCCAAGCCGACGGCCTGCGGATCGAAGCCGGGCGCGAGGTCCGCCTGGTCAAGATCGCGGCCCGGGAGCGCCTCGAGGGCGCCGCCGACGTGGTGCTGCTCACGGTCAAGTCTCAGGACGTGCTGGCGGCCAGCCGCGAGATCGCCCGGGCTTCGCTGGACGCCACGGTCGTCACCATGCAGAACGGGGTGCGGGCAGACGCCGAGGCCGCCTCGGTGCTGGGCCGCGATCGAGTGGTCGGGTGCGTCCTCTACCTGAGCGCCTCCTACCTGCGGCCGGGCGTGGTGCAACCGGCCGGCTGGCGGGGAAGCCTGGTGGTGGGAGCGCCCTTTCCGGAGTCGCGAGATCGGGTCGCTGCCGTTCGGACCCTCCTCGCCGGCGCCCTCCGAACCTCGCTCGTCGCCGACCTGGCGCCGGCCCGCTGGACCAAGCTGATCGCCAATCTGTCCAACGCGATCCCGGCAGCGACCGGGCTGCCGCTCAGCCAGGCCTTCCGTGACGCCCGGCTGAACCGGCTCGCGGTCGCGGCGATGCGGGAGGGAGCGCAGGTGGCGATGGCCAGCGGCCACCCCCTCGAAGCGGGCGCGCGTGGGCGGCCCTTCCGGCTGCTCGCGGCGCTGCCTCGACCGCTTGCCTTCATCCTCTTCAGGCGGCGGCTGATCGCCCAGTTCCCGCCCGGCAACGGGTTCGGAGGCTCGACGCTCCAATCCTTCCAGCGCGGGTCGAGCAGCGAGCTCGACTACCTGAACGGCGAGATCGTCCGCGCCGGCGCCGACGCCGGCCGGCCGACGCCGATCAACGCCGCGCTCCTGAACCGGGGCCAGTCCGTCTTTCGGACCCGGCGCTCGTTGAGCGCCGAAGATCTGGTGGCCGGCCTGCCAATCTAGACTGAGTCCGTGAGCGACGCCCTCGACCTCTTCTCGCCCCTGACACGCGGTTGGTTCGAAGGCTCTTTCAGAGCCCCGACCGAGGTCCAGGAGCGCGGCTGGGAGTCGGTCGCACGCGGCCGCCACACGCTGATGTCGGCGCCGACCGGGAGCGGCAAGACGCTGGCGGCATTCCTGTGGTGCCTGGACCGGCTGGCCGTGGAACCGCCACCGACCGAGCCCAACCGTTGCCGGGTCCTCTACGTCTCGCCGCTCAAGGCGCTCACGGTCGACATCGAGCGGAACCTGCAGGCGCCGCTGCGCGGGCTGGTACTCGGAGCCGAGCGCCTGCAGCTGCCGCGGCCCCGGATCAGCGTGGCGGTGCGCACCGGCGACACTCCGGCGCGCGACCGCCGGCTCATGGAGCGCCATCCGCCCGACATCCTGATCACGACCCCGGAGTCTCTCTTCCTGATACTGACCAGCGCGGCCCGCCGCATCCTGGGCGGCGTGCGCTGGATCATCGTCGACGAGATCCACTCCATGGCCGACACCAAGCGGGGCGCCCACCTGGCGCTCAGCCTGGAGCGGGTCAGCGCGCTGACCGCCGCAGAGCCGCAGCGGATCGGGCTCTCGGCCACCCAGCGGCCGCTCTCGGAGACGGCTCGATTCCTGGGTGGCCCGACCCGGGAGGTGGAGATCGTCGACGCGGGACGGATCAAACCGATGGAGCTGCGGGTCGAGGTGCCGGTCGAGGACGGGCTCAGGCCTCGAGCGGTCCCGCCGCGGAAATCTCAGAGGCCCTGGAGGGACCCCGCCGCAGTATCTGGCCGGCGATCCACCCCCGCATCCTGGAGCTGATCCGGGCCCATCGATCGACCATCATCTTCACCAACTCCCGCCGCCTGGCCGAGCGGCTGGCGGCCCGCCTCAACGAGCTGGCAGGCGAGGAGCTGGTCCGGGCCCACCACGGCTCGATCGCGCGCGAGCAGCGGGTGCTGATCGAGGACGCGCTCAAGGCCGGGCGGGTTCCGGCGCTGGTGGCCACCTCGAGCCTGGAGCTGGGCATCGACATGGGCGCGGTGGACCTGGTGATCCAGGTGGAGTCGCCGACCACGGCCGCACGCGGGATCCAGCGAATCGGGCGCGCCGGGCACTCGGTCGGCGAACCCTCGCGCGGCGTGATCTTCCCCAAGTATCGGGGCGACCTGCTCGAGTCGGCCGTGGTCGTCGACCGGATGCTGCGGGGAGAGATCGAGACTACCCGCGTCCCCCGCAATCCGCTCGACGTGCTCGCCCAGCAGGTGGTGAGCATGTGCGCCATGGAAGAGTGGGCGGTCGACGAACTGAGCGCGCTGGTGCGCCGCGCCTACCCCTTCAGCGACCTTGGACCGCGCGCCCTGGAGTCGGTGCTCGACATGCTGAGCGGGCGCTACCCGTCTGACGAGTTCGCCGAGCTGAGGCCGCGGATCGTCTGGGACCGGGTGAACGGCCGCCTCCGAGCCCGGCCGGGCGCCCAGCGGCTGGCGGTCACCAGCGGGGGCACCATCCCCGACCGCGGGCTTTACAGCGTCAACCTCCTCGAGGATGGCCGGCGCGTGGGTGAGCTGGACGAGGAGATGGTCTACGAGATGCGTCCCGGCGAGACCTTCATCCTGGGCGCCAGCACCTGGCGGGCGGCCGACATCACGCCCTCGCAGGTCCTGGTCACACCCGCGCCCGGTGAGCCGGGCAAGATCTCGTTCTGGCACGGCGACGCGCTCGGACGGCCGGTCGAGATCGGGCGCGCCGTGGGGGCGACCATCCGCGAGCTGTCGGCGCTGGACCCGGAGAAGGCACGCCGCAGGCTGGCCGAGCGATCGAGCTTCGACGAGCGTGCCGCACACAACCTCCTCCTCTATCTGCACGACCAGGTGGAGGCCACCGGCGCCGCTCCCGACGACCGGACCGTCGTGATCGAGCGGTTCCGCGACCAGCTGGGCGACTGGCGGGTCTGCGTACTCACACCCTTCGGGTCGCGGGTGCACGCACCCTGGGCGCTGGCGGTACAGGCCCGCCTTCAGAGTGAGCTGGGCGTCGAAGCTCAATCCATCTACACCGACGACGGGTTCGCGTTGCGCCTGCCCGAGTCGGACCGGCCACCGGATCCTTCCCTTCTCTCGCTGGATCCGGATGCCGTCAGGGAGGCCGTGACCGCCCAGGTACAGGGATCGGCGCTGTTCGCCTCGCGCTTTCGAGAGAACGCGGCCCGCGCGCTGCTCCTGCCGCGCCGCCGTCCCGGCGAGCGCACGCCGCTGTGGCAGCAGCGGCAGCGCAGCCACGACCTGCTCCAGGTGGCGAGCCGCCATCCCTCCTTCCCCATCCTGGTCGAGACCTACCGCGAGTGCCTGCAGGACGTCTTCGACCTGGACGCGCTGGAGGAGCTGATGCGAGGCCTGCGCGACCGATCGATCCGCACCGTCGTCGTCGACACCGAGCACGCCTCTCCCTTCGCATCCTCGCTGGTCTTCGACTACATCGCGCAGTACATGTACGAGGGCGATGCGCCGCTGGCCGAGCGGCGGGCGCAGGCGCTGACCCTGGACCGAGACCTGCTGGCGGAGCTGCTGGGTACGGAGGAGCTCAGAGAGCTGCTCGATCCGGAGGCGGTCGCCGCCCTGGAGCTTGACCTGCAGGGACTGCTGCGGGACCGCTGGCCGCGGGATGCGGATGAGGGCCACGATCTGCTGCGCCGCCTGGGCGACCTTTCCCAGGAGGAGGCCGCCGCCCGCGGCGTCAGCGCCGAATGGCTCGAGGGGCTGGAGCGCGAACGCCGGACGGCACGAATCCGGGTCCACGGCGAACCCCGCTGGATCGCGGCCGAAGACGCCGCCCGCTATCGAGACGCCCTGGGAGCGGCGCTGCCGGCGGGCCTGCCCGATGCCTTCCTGGAGCCGGTCCAGGACCCGCTCGCTTCCCTTCTGACGCGGTGGGCGCGCACTCACGTGCCCTTCTTCAGCGCGGAGCCGGCCGCGCGCTTCGGGATCTCCGAGCTGGAGATCGAGGGCGCGCTGCAGCGGCTCACCACCAGCGGTTCCATCCTCGCCGGCGAGTTCCGTCCCGGCCTCAAGGGGCGGGAGTACTGCCACGCCGAGGTCCTGCGCGTGCTGCGGCGCAAATCGCTGGCCGCCCTGCGCAGGGAGATCGAGCCGGTCCCGATCGAGGTCGCGGGCCGCTTCCTCACCGAATGGCACGGCATCGGCGCGACGGCGAGGGGGCAGGCGCGGCTTCTGGACGCCATCGCCCAGCTGCAGGGGTGCGCCGTACCGGCGTCGACCCTGGAGCGCGACGTCCTCCCGGCCCGTGTGCGCGAGTTCCGCCCGGCGATGCTCGACGATCTGGTG